>CAZMJV010000001.1:0-2101 GCA_964566905.1 uncultured Coriobacteriia bacterium
TTGTCGTAGGTCTTCTTTCCTTTCGCAAGCCCGATCTCGAGCTTGACCCGACCGTTGACGTCGAAGTACAGACGCAACGGCACCAGGGTCTCCCCCTTCTCCTTGACCTTGGACTCGAGATAGCGAATCTGTCGTTTGTGGAGCAGGAGTTTGCGCTTGCGGTCGGGATCGACGTTCGCCCTGTTGCCATGACTGTATGGGGCGATGTAGACGTTGAACCACCAAACCTCACCTTGGCGGATCATCGCGAAGGATTCGGCTATCTGGCAGTTTCTCTCCCGCAGGGAGCGCACCTCGGTCCCGGTCAGCTCGACGCCGCACTCGAAGCGCTCCTCGATGAAGTAATCGTAGGAAGCCCTCTTGTTTCTGGCTATCGTCTTCTCTTCGGACGTCATGATGCCCTCCTCGACCCATCCCCTAGGGGATGAAGTCGACTTCCGGCTCGAGGTCGAGAATGAACTGGGTCATCATCTTGACCGCGGCATCGAGGTCCTTGAGCGACAGCACCTCGGTGGGGGTGTGCATGTAGCGCAGCGGAATGGAGACGAGTCCTGCGACCTTGCCGCCGCGAGAGAGCTGGATGGGGTTCGCGTCCGTGCCGGTACCGCGGGCCTCTGCACCGATCTGGTAGGGAACCTTCGCCTTCTTGGCAGCCGCCACGAGCCTGTCGAACAGCACGGGGTTGATGTTGGGACCGCGGGCGATGATCGGGCCGTTGCCGCAGATCGCCTCGCCATGCTTGCGCTTGTCGATATCCGGGTAGTCGGTCGCGTGACCGACCTCGAGGGCGATGCCGACTACGGGGTCGACGCCGTACGCAGAGGTCATGCCTCCGCGCGTGCCGATCTCCTCCTGGACGGTGCCCGCGACGATGAGGTCGCCAGCCGCGCCTCCGGCCGCCTTGACCTCCTCGAGAACGCGCGCCGCGATCCATGCGCCCATCTTGTCGTCGAGTGCGCGGGAGACGATCATGCCGTCGCCGTACTCCTCGAGACCCACGCGGAAAGTGATGCAGTCTCCGATGGAGACCTTCTCCTTGACCTCCTTGACGGGCAGGCCGAGGTCGATGAAGAGCTTGTCGATGACGGTGACGTTCTTACGCTCCTCGGTCTCGATGAGATGGATGGGCTTGCGGCCCATGACGCCCAGAAGCACGCCCTCGCTCGTATGGACGTCGACACGCATACCGGGGAGGATCGCCGCGTCCACTCCGCCGATGGCGGAGAAGGTGACGTAGCCCTCGGGGGTGATGTAGTTGACCATCATGCCGATCTCGTCGATGTGGCCGGCGAGCATGACCGAGACGCCGTCCTTCTTACCCTTGAGCGTGGCGTGCACGGAGCCCAGAACGTTTGTCTCGACGGAGTCAGCGACGCCGTTCATGCGGTCGCGGAGAACTTTCGCTGCAGGCTGCTCGTAGCCGGAAGGCGACGGTGCCTCGACGAGCTCGCGCAAAAACGCGAGATCCTGCTTCTTCATGTGGTACCTCCGAAGGATTGTGATTGCCGATATGTGTTGGAGCTTTCCCCATTGTATGCGAACGCACAGAGAATATCTGAGAAAGGCCGGCGCCTCATGCTCTCTACACGAGCTTGAAGTCGATGCGCCTCTCCGAGACGGTGACGCTCTCCACGCGCACGTCGACCTGCTGTCCGAGGCGGTAGTGGCGTCCGGTCTCCTCCCCCAACAGCATGTGCCTCACCGGGTCGTAGCTGTACCGGTCGCCCATCGAATCGATGTGCACGAGGCCCTCAGCCGTGTTCGCGAGACGCACGAACATGCCGTACGCCAGAACGCCGGTCACGAATCCTGAGAACTCCTCGCCGATGTGTTCGTTCATGTACTCGCAGAGCTTCAGCATCGTCGAGTCGTACGAGGCCCGCTCCGCCTCGCGTTCCATCTCCGAGGAGTGCTCGCACAGCCACTCGAGCTCCGGGATCATCCCGGCGACCCGGGGGTCGGTCTCGAGCTCGTCGTTGAGCTGGGCGCGCAGGAGCCGATGGACCATCAGGTCCGGATAGCGGCGGATCGGGCTCGTGAAGTGCGTATACGCCTTGCTCGCGAGACCGAAGTGCGTGTCGTAGCGCGACGTGTACCGGGC
>CAZMJV010000001.1:2201-15096 GCA_964566905.1 uncultured Coriobacteriia bacterium
GCGACCGTCTCGTTCGCGAGAATCATCGCCTCCTCGATCATGGAGGTGGACTGGGTCCTCTCCCGCAGGATGACTTCGAGAGGAACGCCGTTCTCGTCGAGCTTGACCTTGGCCTCGACCGTCTCGAAATCGAGCCCGCCGCGCGCCTGCTTGCGCGCCGCCGTCTTGGCCGCAGCGTTGGCGAAATCCTGAAGCGCGAGGCCGATCTCCTTGCTGGGATACTCGATCTCACCGTTGAGCATCCGCAGGGCGGTGTCGTAGTCGAGACGCATGTCCGACCTGATCACCGAGGGGAATATCCGATAGTCCTCGACGGCGCCGTCTTTGGTGAGCCACATGTCGACGGTGAACGCCAAGCGGTCCTCGCCGGGGTTGAGCGAGCACAGACCGTTGCTGAGCTCCTCGGGGAGCATCGGCAGAACACGGTCGACGAGATAGACGCTCGTGGCGCGACGGCGGGCCTCGACGTCGATGTCTGAGTTCCAGGGGACATAGTGCGAGACGTCCGCGATATGGACGCCGAGTCGGAGACGACCGTCGATCCGGTCGACCGTTATCGCATCGTCGAAGTCCTTGGCGTCCTCGGGGTCGACCGTGAAGGTGAACCGGTCGCGCAGATCGATCCGGTCATGCTCGCGCAGCGCCGCCTCGACGTCGAGCGTGGCCTTCTCGGCCTCCTCCAACGCACCCGGGGGGAACGCAGTCGCGAGACCGTGCTCGCGGATGATGACGTCGACGCCGATCGTCGGATCGTCAGCCCTGCCGATGACCTCTTCGACGTAGCCCTGCGCGGACTGGTTGCGTGAGGGATACGCGGTAAGACGCACCACGACCATGTCGCCCGTCACCGCCTCGGTGTCGCGCGCCGAGACGAAGACGTCGTGCATGATGCGCGAGTCGTTGGGAACCACGATCCCGATGGAGCCGCTTCGCTCGTAGCGGCCCACGAGCGTCTGGTGCGCGCGCTCCACGATACGGCCGACGGTGCCGCTCCGACCCTTGCCGGTGCGATGCACATCGGGACGCACCTCGACGATGTCTCCGTGCATGGCACCGCCGATGTCACGTCCCGAGATGAAGAAGTCTCCCTCGGAGGTGCCGACGAAGCCGTACCCCTTGCGGGTCATCGACAACTTACCGACAGGATTGCCCTTTGGTCGCCTCGGACCGGACCTCTTCGGATGTGCCATGTCGACCTCCCCGACGGGACTCTTCTATTTGATCGACTTCAATGTCTGAATCGCCTTCACCAGCTGGACGTCGTCCTTGTGCTCGAGTGCGAAGTGCGGCACTTCCCCGCCGTCGACATCGACATCGGGGCTGACACCCACTCCGTCGATGACGGTTCCCTTCGGGCTCAGGTAGTGCGCCGAGGTGAACTTGACCGTTCCACCGAAGGAGAGCTCGATCACCTCTTGGACGCTTCCCTTCCCAAAGGTCTTCTTACCCACGATGGTGGCGCGGTCGAAATCCTTGAGAGCGCCCGCGAGAACCTCGGAGGCAGAAGCGCTGTGCTCGTTGACCAGGAGTACGAGGGGCTTGTCGGTCATCTTGATGCGCTTCGCCTTGAGTTCCTCGATGGAACCGTCGCGCGACTCGACCTTGACGATGGTCCCCGAGTCGACGAACAACGAGGCGACGCCGACCGCTTGGTCGAGCAGTCCGCCCGGGTTGTAGCGAAGGTCGAGGACGTATCCCGAGACACCCGCTGCATCCATCTTCTTGAGAGCGGCTTCGATATCCTGGGTGCTGCGCGCGTTGAACTGGGACATGTAGATGTATCCGACACCGTCGACTACCTCGGACGTGACGTTCTTGACCACGATAGTGTCACGAACGATCTTCTTGGTGATGAGATCGCCGTCGGTCGCACCGGGCTTGGAGGGACGACGGAACACGATCTCGACGTCGGTGCCCTTGGGCCCGCGGACGAGACCGCTCACTTCGTCGGCGGTCCACTTGTCCTGCTTTTTCCCATCGATCGAGACGAAGACGTCGCCGATACGGACGTCGGCTTTGGAAGCGGGGGTGTTCTCGTAGACCTCGCGGACCGACACCACTCCGGCATCGTCATCGGCCAGGACCACACCGATTCCACCGAACTCGCCGTTCATCTCTTCCTGGCTCGCGGCCGCATCGACCGGAGGCAGGTAGGCGGACCACCTGTCCCCGTTTGCCGAGAGGAGCCCGCCCAGCGCGCCGGCGGTTGCGGAATCGATGTTCGAGGGGGCGAGCGCGTTGCCGTCGAGGATCGTCTGAACCTCGAGGATGCGCTTGCTCAGCTCGACGGAAGTCGTCGACTCGGTGGAGCTGCTGCCCCCAGCGAGGTCGAGACCTGTCGGGAGCGCGATGCTGTGAGAGTTCGACACTGCGTATCCGCCGATGAACCCCGAGGAGAGCAGGATCAATGCGACGACGAAGGACATGAGTACCTTGAGCGGTCTACTCATCGGAGGTTCACGTTTCTCTCGAAGTTGTGTGTCATCTGTTCAGGCTGGAGCGTCAGACCTTCAGGTAACGGCGCATGGCGAGCACGGAGCCGAGAAGTCCGATGAAGACGCCGGCGACCAGCAGGATCGCGAAGATGCGCAGTTCCGCGCCGCCGGTGATCTGGACGGGCATCCACGGGATGGCGTCAGCCACGCTCGGGAGGAGGAACGTGGTCGCCGCGAAGATGGTCCCGATGGCGAGAAGCGCACCCAGGAACGCCTGGAGCGCGCCCTCCATGAGGAACGGAGCGCGAATGAATCCGTTGGACGCGCCGACCAGCCGCATGATTCCGATCTCCTTGCGACGCGAATAGATCGCCAAGCGGATTGTGTTGTTGATGAAGATCAGTGCGATGACTCCGAGAAGGGCGACGAGCGCGTACCCGACGACACGAAGGATCCGCGTGACGCTGAAGAGCCGGTCGACGATCTGCTGACCGTACTTGAGGGAGGTCGCAGGCTTGTCAGGCGCGTCGGCGACCTTCAGGAACGTCTGATTCTTGAGGATCTGATCCGCCAGCGTCTGGACCGAGCGAGGATTCTCGAGCTCGACGTCGAGCGACGCAGGCAAGGGGTTGGAACCGTCAAGCCCCTCAACGATCTGAGGGTTCTGCGTCATGTCTGCCTTGAAGTTCTCGAGGGCCTGTTCCTTGCTCGTGTAGCTGACCGACTTCACCTCGGGGTTGGCTTCGAGCCAAGTCCGCAGGGAGTCGACATCTGCCTGAGCAGCCTCGTCGTGGAGCAGTATCTGCACCGAGACCTTGCTCTCGATCGACTTCACGATCGAGTCGACCATCGTTCCTCCTACGAGGAACAGACCGATGATGAAGAGGGAGAGGAAGATCGTGACGACCCCGCCCATGCTCATCACCCAGTTGCGGCGGAAGCTGGAAAACGCCTCGCGTATCGAATACCCGATATTAATCGACATCGTAGCCGTACACCCCTCGATCTTGATCTCGGACGATGTGGCCGCCCTCGAGGGCGATGACGCGGCGACGCATGTTGTCGACCATTTCGCGGTCGTGCGTTGCCACGAGAACGGTCGTCCCCGTGTTGTTGATGCGCTCGAGCAACTTCATGATGCCGAGCGAGGTCTGCGGATCGAGGTTACCGGTCGGCTCGTCGCACAGGAGCAGCGGCGGCCGGTTCACGAACGCGCGAGCGACCGAGACGCGCTGCTGCTCGCCTCCGGAGAGCTCGTCGGGATAGCTCTCCATCTTGTCCTCGAGACCGACGAGACGAAGCACCTCGGGAACCTGAGTCCTGATGACATGCTTCGACTTGCCAATGACTTCGAGCGCGAACGCGACGTTCTGGAACGTCGTCTTGTTGGGGAGCAGCTTGAAGTCCTGGAACACGCAGCCGATGTTGCGACGAAGGTACGGGACTTTCCAGTCTTTCATGGCGGCGAGGTCTTGTCCGGCGACGATGATCTTGCCGCGCGTAGGAACGACCTCGCGGAGGAGAAGGCGGATGAAGGTTGATTTTCCCGAGCCGGAGTGGCCGACGAGGAACACGAACTCCCCCGCGTGGATGTCGACGTTCACATCGTAGAGGGCGGGGTGGTCGGGCTGTGTGGGGTAGAGCTTCGAAACGTTCCGCATCGAGATCATGGGCGGGCCCAAGCGTGCGGGTGTTTCGTACTCGACCATCGGTATATCGACGAGCGGCGATACGTCGCTCAGTACGGTGTTCGACTGATCAGTCACTTCACACTCCGATTCATTTCGGCATTGCTGCGATTCTAGCAAACACAGCCAATCGAGACCGTGTCAGGCCTGTGGATGTTGAGTGTTAACCGTGCGTTTACCTCATGCGGTTCGACGCCGGGACGTTGGACGCTGTGTTTAAGAGCGGGCGATCAGCTCGAGCGCGGCGCGTGCGATAGACTGCGCGTCCAGGCCGAAGTAGGCCACCAGCTCGTCGGGCTCGCCCGACGTGCCGAAGACGTCCTTCACCCCTATGCGCGCCATCGGGGCCGGTGCGTTCTCGCTCAGGAGTTCGGCAACAGCCGAGCCGAGGCCGCCGTAGATCGAGTGTTCCTCGGCAGTAACGACCTTGCCGGTCTTGCGAACCGAGGCGAGGATCGTCTCCGAATCGAGGGGCTTGATGGAGGAAACGTCCACAACTTCAGCGGATACGCCCTGCTCGGCGAGAAGCTCGGCCGCCTCGAGCGCCTGGGCGACCTCGATGCCGCAGGCTGCGATCGTCACATCGCTCCCCTCCCGCAGCACATATGCACGTCCCAGCTCCATCTCGAAGCCGACGGGATAGACCTCGGGGACCGAAGCGCGCCCGAGGCGGATGTAAACGGGTCCCGGGGTCGCCGCGGCGAGTCGGATCGCGGCCTTCGCCGCATGGTAGTCGGCAGGAACGAGGACGCGCATGTTGGGCAGGCCGCGCATGAGCGAGATGTCCTCGACCATCTGGTGGCTTCCGCCGTCAGGTCCCACGGTGATGCCCGCGTGTGTCGGGGCGATCTTGACGTTGAGCTTGGAGTAACAGACCGTGTTGCGGATCTGGTCGTAGACGCGCCCGGTGCCGAACACGGCGAACGAACCGGTGAACGCGGTCTTGCCGGTGAGCGACAGACCCGCTGCCACGTCGATCATGTTCGCCTCGGCGATACCGACGTTGACGAGGCGGGCCGGGTCGACCTTGCCGAGAGCAGCGGTGGTCGTCGAGCCCGAGAGGTCGGCCTCGACGGCGACCACGTCGACGCCCTCGTTGAGAAGCTCGATGAGGGTCTCCCCATATGCCGCGCGCGTTGCCTTGGATGCCATTAGCGTACCCCTTCCTTGCAGGCCGAGATCTCGTCGAGCGCGCACTTGGTCTGCTCGACGTCCGGAGCCTTCCCATGCCAGCCGGCGAGGTTCTCCATGAATGAGACACCCTTGCCCTTGACGGTTCGGCAGACGATCGCGACCGGAGCGTCGTCCACCTCGATCGCAGCGACGAGAGCGCGGTGCAGCGCCTCGACGTCATGACCGTCGACCGAGATGGTCTTCCAACCGAACGCGGAGAATTTCGCGGCGATGTCGCCGAGGCACATGACCTCGGTGCAGGCGCCGTCTATCTGCAGGTTGTTGTTGTCCACGAGCGCCACGAGGTTCGAGAGACCGTAGTGGGCCGCGAACATCGCAGCCTCCCAGATCTGACCCTCCTGAATCTCACCGTCTCCGAGAAGTGCGAAGACGCGCTGGTCTCCCCCGCCCTGGGCGAGTCCGAGAGCGAGCCCGGCAGCGATGGAGAGTCCCTGACCCAGCGAACCGGTCGAGACTTCGACGCCCGGGAGCTTGGTCGAGTCGGGGTGCCCTTGGAGGCGCGATCCGAGCTTGCGGAGAGTCTCCAACTCCTCGACCGGGAAGTAGCCGGATTCGGCCAACGTCGCGTAGAGCACCGGTGCGGCGTGTCCCTTGGAGAGTATGAATCGATCCCTCTCGGGATCGTCGGGGTTGCGGGGATCATGGCGCAGCACGCCTCCGAAGTACAGGGTCGCCATGATGTCGGCGGACGACAGCGATCCGCCGGGGTGTCCGGAACCGGCCGCGGCGATCATGCGCACGATATCCTCGCGGAGCCGTAGCGCGACCTCTGATACTTTCACCGAATCGAACGTCTGAGTCGTCACTCGACACCCATCTCCTTAAAACCCTCGCCTATAGCTTCATGAACATCCGAGATAACCACGAGCGCCCGCGGATCGACTCGAGCGACCAGTGCCTTCAGGTTACCAATTTCCTTGCGCGTGAGCACCACGAACAGCATGGGTCTTTGCATTCCTGTCCAGACCCCGCTCGCCTCGACTTGCGTGCAGCCGCGGCCGAGCTCCATCGTGATGCCCTCTCCGATGACCTCGTAATGCTCGGAGATGATCCAGACCGCCTTCTCGAAGGCGACACCCTCGATGACCACGTCGATGATCCAACTCGACACCGCGATCGAGATCGCCGCATAGAGCGCGGCCTCGGGACCGAGCACGATCGCCGCGAGGAGCAGGACGCAGGCGTCTACGGCGAGCATGATCTGGCCGATGCCCAGAGAGGTCTTCGGGGCGAGGAGCTGTGCGAGGATGTCGGTTCCACCGGTGTTTCCGCCGACCTTGAACACGAGGCCGAGACCGAGTCCGGCGATGACGCCACCCCATATCGCGGCGAGCATCATATCATCGGGCGCGAGGTTCGCTATGAACGGCGCCGTGAGATCGATGGCGAGACCGAGGCCGACGATGCCGAAGAGCGTCTTGGCGGCGTAGCGGAGGCCGCCCGCCCTCAGCACGAAGATCATCAACACGGCGTTCATCGCGAGGGTCTGGAGACCGACAGGCAGGGTCAAGCCTGCGCGCTGCCCCAGGTAGTAGAAGATGATCGCGAGTCCCGACGCACCGCCGGCGGCGAGCTGGTTGGGGATGAGAAACGCGTTGAGCGAGAACGCGACGAGCAGGATGCCCACCGTCATGAACGAGAAGTCTCGAACAGGATGCGGCCTGAGCAGGAGCTTCCTCATCGGACCCATCAGATCCCCTTCTCGTTGGAAACGGGATTACGGGGAGGAATCCACGCCTCACCCAGATCGAGATACGGACGCTCTCGTCTCGAAACCAGATACGAGAGGATCGTCTCCGCATCGCGGTTCACGAATCGCTCCTCGCCGTACCCTGCTTCTCTGACGATCGGCCCGGCAGAGCTGAAGACGCCGACCTGGGAGGCGAAGTGAGCATCCGAGTTCATTGCGAGGAACGCGTCGGACTCGAGCGCTGCGCTCAGATAGGCCTGCTCGGCCTTCATGGCGCCGTTGCGGCATCCCATGACGTCCGAGCTCTGGTTGTTCACCTCGAGGATGACCCCCGTCTCGACGGCCGCACGGATGACCTCGCCGATGTGGACGGGGAACCAGAGGCCGTTTCCGGGGTGCGTGATCATATCGACGAGCGGATGCGCGATCGCGCGGAGCATACGCTCGGTGTTGAGGTCGGCGTCGCGCTCGTCACAGCCCGTCTCAGGATGCAACCCGACAGCAACGAAGTCGAGGACCGAGAGCACCTCGTCGGGCAGGTCGAGCCCGTTCTCGGTGTCGACGATGTTCGCCTCGCATCCGCGGAGTACGTGCACCCCCGCCACGTGGCTCGGGATCGACCTCACGTTGTAGAAGTACCACTCGTGCGCACCCGCCGGCACCGCAGGTCCGTGATCGGTGATCGCGACGAGTTCCAGACCCCGTACCGCGGCCGCCAAAGCGTTCTCGGAGACCGTGGAATGGGCATGCCCTGAGGCGTAGGTGTGGGTATGGAGGTCGGTGAGAAGGCGCATTATTCCGCGGCTCCCCCGCCCTGCTCGAAGACGCGCCAGCGGTGATAGCCGATGACGAACTCGTTGATGTTGCCGTCGAGGACGCTGTCGACGTTTCCCGTCTCGACGCCTGTTCGCACATCCTTGACCAACTGGTACGGATAGAGCACGTAGTTGCGTATCTGGCTCCCGAACGAGATCTCGCGCTTGGGTCCGCGCAGCTCCTCGATCTCAGCCTCGCGTGCCTCGCGGGCGAGTTCGTAGAGACGCGAGCGGAGGATCTTCATCGCCGACTCTTTGTTCTGGAGCTGCGACTTCTCGTTCTGGCAGGTCACGACTATCCCCGAAGGAAGGTGCGTGATTCGCACGGCGGAGTCTGTCGTGTTGACCGACTGCCCGCCGGGGCCGCTCGAACGATAGACGTCGATGCGGAGGTCCTCCGAGCGCAGGTCGACCTCGACCTCGTCGGGGAGGAGCGGCAGGACCTCGACACCGGCGAACGTCGTCTGGCGTCGCTTCTTCTCATCGGTAGGGCTGATGCGCACGAGACGATGCACGCCCTGCTCGGACGAGAGCATGCCGTACGCGTTGCGTCCGTGCACCGTGAATGTGGCACGGTCGAGACCGAGCTCGGTTCCGGCGGGAGCGTCGTTGATGTCGACCTTCCACTTCCGCGTCTCGGCGTACTTGAGATACATCTTGAAGAGCATCTCGGTCCAGTCCTGGGCCTCGAGCCCGCCTTGACCGGGGAGTATGGTGACGATCGCGTCGCCGTGGTCGAACTCGCCGGTGAACCAAGAGGAGAGCTCGAGCGCGTCGGCCTTCTCCTTCAGATCGGCAAGACCCTGAGCGACTTCCGCCGCGAGTTCCTCGTCATCCTCGGCGAGCGCGAGGTCGTTCGCGACCTCGACGTCCTCGAGCGATTCGACCGCCGAGTCGTACTCACCGATCTCGTCGCGCAGAGCCGAGGCCTTGGACATGACGACCTGTGCCGCAGAGGAGTCGTCCCAGAATCCCGGCTCCGCCGAACGCTCCTCAAGTGCTGCAAGATCGGCGCGTTTGTCCTCGATGCGCAGGTACTCCCGCATCGACCCAATGCGCTCCTGCAGGACTTTGATATCAGATGAGCGGTTCTCCACCATCTAGACGTTCGCTCCATGGCACTTCTTGTACTTCTTGCCACTTCCGCACGGGCAGAGGTCGTTGCGCCCTACATCGGCGAAGGGGTCGGTCTTGTCCTTCTCGATCGGACGGGCCTTCCCCGCTCCGGCAGCAGCCGCGGCGGCGGATATCGCGTCGGGGCTCGGTCCGGAGACGCCGGCGGCCACCGCAGCCTTCGCAGCAGCTCCGAATCCAGAGCCGGCGGGCTCGGACGGCCCGGAATAGCTCGCGTTCGCAAGCACGCTCTTGGGCGCCTCCTCGGTGACGATCTGGATGCGCATGATCGTGCGGAGGTAATCCTCGTACATCGAGCTGACCAAGGCCCCGAAGGCGTCGTACGCCTCGGTCTTGTACTCGACGAGCGGGTCGCGCTGACCCATCGCGCGCAGACCGATGCCCTCCTTGAGGTAGTCCATCTCCTGGAGGTGATCCATCCAGCGGGTATCGATGACGCGCAGCATGACCTGCGCCTCGAGGTTGCGCATCTGCGCGGAACCGATGCGCTGCTCCTTCTCGGAGTAGAGGTTCCTCACGGTCTCGAGCAGCTCATCGGAGAGGACGTGCGGGTTCTCGTTGTCGCCGTTCACCTCGCGGGAATCGAACTCGGAAAGACCGGTGAGCTCGCTGAACCAGTCGTTCAGACCCTCGAAGTCCCAGTCGTCGGCCGGGACGCGGTCCGGGCAGAACTGCCCGACGTTCCCGACGACCGTGTCGTTCATGATCTCCTCGATCTTCTCGGAGATGTCCTTGCCGTCGAGGATGAGGTTGCGCTCGGCGTAGATGACCTCGCGCTGCTTGTTCATGACGTCGTCGTACTCGAGGACGTACTTCCTCGATGCGAAGTTCATAGACTCGACCTGACGCTGAGCGCTCTCGATCGCCTTGGATACGAGCGATGCCTGGATGGGCATGTCCTCGGGCATATCGGTGCGTTCCATCATCGACATGATGCGATCCATGCGGTTGCCGCCGAAGAGGCGCATGAGGTCGTCTTGGAGCGAGAGGTAGAACTGGCTCATACCGGGGTCGCCCTGGCGGCCGGCACGTCCTCTCAGCTGATTGTCGATGCGTCGCGACTCGTGACGCTCGGTGCCGATGACGGCGAGTCCGCCTGCGGCGACCACGAGCTTGTGGTCCTCGTCGCACTGGCGCTTTGCCTCGGCGAACGCGTCCGCGAGCTGCTCTTCCGTCGCCAGCTCCGGGTCGATGCCGCGCGAACGCAGCACGTCCTCGGCGAGAAACTCGGGGTTTCCTCCGAGAAGGATGTCGGTTCCTCGACCGGCCATGTTCGTCGCGATGGTCACCGCGCCGGAACGTCCGGCCTGGGCGATGATGTGCGCCTCGCGCTCGTGATGCTTCGCGTTGAGGACCTCGTGCTTGACGCCCCGCTTGGTGAGGAGGCGGCTGAGACGCTCGGAATTCTCGATGGAGATCGTGCCCACGAGCGACGGCTGCCCGGCGGCGTGACGCTCGGCGACATCGGCAGCGACCGCGTTGAACTTCGCCTCGACGCTGCGGTAGATCAGGTCGTTCTTGTCGTCTCTCGCCATGGGGCGGTTCGACGGCACGACCATGACCGGGAGCTTGTAGATCTCGCGGAACTCGGCATCCTCGGTGACCGCGGTTCCGGTCATTCCGGAGAGCTTATCGTAGAGTCGGAAGTAGTTCTGCAGGGTGATCGTCGCAAGTGTCTGGTTCTCCTCGCGGACGAGCACACCTTCCTTTGCCTCGAGCGCCTGGTGGAGACCCTCCGAATAGCGACGTCCCTCCATCATTCGTCCGGTGAACTCGTCGACGATCTTGACCTCGCCCTCGACGACGACGTAGTTGACGTCGCGCTTGAAGAGGAACTCGGCCTTGAGGGCCTGCTGGAGGTGGTTGACCAACTGGCCGCTCGGATCGGAATAAAGGTCGTCTATCCCGAGTTGGCGCTCCATCTTGCGGAGACCGTCCTCGGTCGCCATGATCGTGTGGCGCGACTCCTCCATCTCGAAGTCGACGTCGGGACGCATCGTGCGCACGGCCTTGGCGAACGCCTTGTAGGTCTCCGAGGACTTGGTTCCCGCACCCGAGATGATGAGCGGGGTACGCGCCTCGTCGATGAGGATCGAGTCGACCTCGTCGACTATGGCGAAGGCGTGGCCGCGCTGGACGCGGTCCGTGCCCCTGGTGACCATGTTGTCGCGAAGGTAGTCGAAGCCGAACTCGGCGTTGGTGCCATAGGTCACGTCCGCTTTGTAGGCGGGGATACGCGCCGAGGGGTCCATGGCGGACTGGATGAGTCCGACCTCCATGCCCAAGAAACGATAGATGCGTCCCATCCACTCGCTGTCGCGCTTGGCCAGGTAATCGTTGACCGTGACGACGTGGACTCCCGTTCCAGGGAGGGCGTTGAGATAACCGGCGAGGGTGGAGACGAGCGTCTTTCCTTCACCGGTCTTCATCTCGGCGATCATCGCGTCGTTGAGGACCATACCTCCGATGAGCTGGACGTCGAAGTGGCGCATCCCGAGCGTCCTGACAGACGCCTCGCGGACGACGGCGAACGCCTCGGGGAGGAGGTCGGAAAGTTCCTCGCCCTCCTCGAGCCGTGCCCGGAACTCCACGGTCTTCGCAGCGAGCTCCTGGTCGGAGAGAGCCTGGATCGCAGGCTCGAACGCGTTGACCTGTTCGACGACGGATTCATATGCCTTGAGCTGTCGGCCTTCGCCGATAGTGAGTAGTCTGGTGAGGAAATTGGCCATTGCCAAGACCATGCTTTCTCGTGGGAATCGCGGCTGACTTCAAACGCTAACTTTACCATAGGAGCACGAGGCCCCGACGTACCCCTCACTCGAAAACTACAGAGTACGCAAGGCCCCCACAAGGAAACGACCCGGTGGCGCCCCTCGCGCCGACCAGGTCGTTGCCTATCTCGATCGTTTCCCGTGCTGAGCCTCGAGTGCCACTCGATTATATGTGCCGGCCGAGAAACGTCGTCCCTACCCTAAGGGGACTCGCCGAACCGGATCGGAACGCGAAGGGAACGTCCGCAGTACACGCCGGGCCTCGAAGCTATCGGCTCTCTACCGAATGCTCGCGATTTCGTGGAACACCGTAGCGTACGGAGGCATCCATCATGAGAAGGTCGTTGTAGAGGTCCATCGTCTCGGCGGAGGGGTCGAGGCCGAGCTCGTCGGCGAGGTAGGTGCGGCACCGGTGGAAGGTCTCAAGCGCCGAGCTGCGCTGATTCGCCGCGATCTGCGCCTTCATGAGCGCGCAGAAGAGCTCCTCGCGAGTCTCGTCGCACTCGATGGCCTTGCGGGCGAACCAGAGCGCGAGTGGAATGTCGCCGATCGATAGCGCGATTGCGGACGCACGCGACATAGCTTCGAGGAACGCATCGTGATAGACCACACGGGTTCGAGAAAACCAGTCGTCGTAGAGATTCCCACCGAGCAGCTCGCCCCGGTAGATGAACTGGAGACGCCGATAGAGTTCGAGTATCTCGCGCTGCTGGGTCTTGACGTCGAGCATGACCACCTGCGCGGTGATGGCCTCGAACTCGTCCACGTCGGAGACCACCCAGCGAGAGTCGACGCGGCAGATGCCGTTTCTGTTCTTGACGAAGAGCCCCGGCTCACCCAGCATCGCCAGGGTTCTCTTCATGTTGCTCCACGTCACGTAGAAGTTATCGCGAGCTCGGTCGATATCCATGTCCGGCCAGAACCGCTCGAACAGCACTTCGCGTGAAATGTCCTTGCCGCGGCAGAGAACGAGCGCCGCGAAAAGCGACCGAGACTTGCGCTTGTGCCAGTCATTGTCCTGGACCGTGATCGATCCCTGCTGCAGTTCGAATCCTCCGAACATCTGCACCCGTATGGCACCTTCGGGTACCGCGAGGACGGCGGCGGGACCGTCGAATACCGACTCTGAAGTGGCCGTCTCCCCGTGATCCACGCCCCTCTCGTCGGA
>CAZMJV010000001.1:15196-64997 GCA_964566905.1 uncultured Coriobacteriia bacterium
TCGAGACACGCGCACGCCCCGTCGAAGTCGGAGAGCGCAGCCATGGCCGCCGCGAGCTCCAGGTTCGAGGCGATGCGATACTGAGCGCATGCGCGGCTCGAAAAGAACTCGACCGCGCATTCGGCACACACGAGGGCCTCCGCGGTGCGCCCATAGGCACGAAGCGCCATGGACTGCAGGATCCGCATCTCGTTCGCCCGAAGATAGTCCCCACGGCCGACAGCGATGGCGACGGCGAGCTCCATCTCCTCCAGCGCGCGCGTCTCGCCTCCATCGGCTGCGTCACACATCCCTTGGATGAATCCGACGCAATCAGCGAGGGATTCGAGCCCGACGCCCCGGAGGAACTGCATCGAACGTTCGATGTGTCCGCGCGCCTGCCGCGATCGCAGGGCGAGAGCCTTCGAGTATCCCAAATCGGCCTCGGCGAGCGCGGAGTAGACAGTCGTCGCAGTGGCGGTCGCCGCGTGAGATGAGTGTGCCTGGGAGATGTTCGTTCCGCCAGAGACGATCCGGTCGATCTCTGCAAAGGCGAGGGACGACCGTCCGAGCCGGCGTGCACCCGATGCTCCCTCCCACTCGATCGCCTCATGGATGAGCTCGAGGGCACCGCCGATGTCTCCAAGCAGTGCCTTGGCGTGAGCGATGACCGCGGTCTCCTCCGCCGAGCCGACGCGGTGTCCCCCGCTTCCATCCGCTGCGAGTGAGAGTTCACACACCATCGAACGCATCTCCTCCTCGTCACAGACCTCGATGGCCGTGGCCAGGCGGAGCGTCCGCGCCCTTCTCACCAGCGACGGATCGGCGGCCCCGGTCAATGTCGCCGCCATCGCGAGCGGACGCGCCGCCAGCGGACCATCCTCCAGTGATGCGGACAAAGCTCTGAGGAGGAGCAGTGCGCCGTCGCCGACCTGCTCTGAGGAGGAGAGCCGGTTGGCCGCACCCTCTATCAGCGGCAAGGCACCCAATTCGACGAGCCTCTCACCCCAACGCGCGAGCCATGGTCCGATCGCCTTGTCGGGAGACAGCGTGAAGTAGATCTCGCTCGCACGCTCCACCGAGCCGAGACGTGCCAACATTTCAGCGACTCGCTCGAGCGCACCGGGGCACAGCTCCTCAAGCTCGCTGAGCGGGAGGCCCGCGGCCGAGACTGGCAGTGCGACGGTCGAGAAGGAAGATCGGCGGCTGTCTATCCCCAGCAGCGGGAAATCACGGTGAAGAGTCTCGAGACCATCCACCTCGATCTCCAGCCCGACCTCTGCGAGGTCGCGGAACGTGCCGTGCCCGAGCAACAGCATGCACATCGCGGCCGCTCTCAGGTTCGACGTCGCAGCGGGAGACGCCCACCACTCCCGCAGCATCTCAACCGATCGTCTCACCGATTCGATTCCCCAGCCCCCGCACGCAAGCGACGTCGCGAACAGCGCAGGGATACCGAGGGCTTGGGTGTGCGCGACCTTGACCGAGGAACGCTCGCAGTCCCCACCTCTCAGACTCCCCCACTCGTCGCGCTCATCGGCGCTGACGATCAGATCTCCGGCGTTGAGGCGCACGATGTTCCCTTTGAACCCCGCAAGCTCCGAACTCTCGGAGGAGGTCGTGATCATAATGCGCAGACCCGCTGCGGAGAGCGGAGCAAAGGCCTCGATCAGGGAGCCGGTCGAGTCCTCGGCCTGGGGATGAGCGCCGTGGTCGTCCACGACCAACAGCGTGCCGGCGAGGATCTCGAGTCCGCCCGCAGAGAGCAGGTCGTCCATGGCGCGAAGGGATGATATCCCGGGCGCCTCAGGGAGTCGGTCGAGCAGAAGTGCGATCGAAGTCGCGAGGAGGTCGTCGGTCCGGCAGGGGGTCGCCGATCCGTCGAACCAGAGCACATGGCTGTGATGGGACGCATGCTGCACGGCCAAGCTGGTCTTGCCGAATCCGCCCGGAGCGGTGATGACCACAGGATGGCTGTCCGCATTCTGCAAGCGCGTATGCAGGAGTCGGCGAGACGCAAGATCGTTCCTCACGGGCACGGATGTCGGAATGGCGGTGTTGAATACAAGCGGCATGTCGACTCCTAACGTTAAGAATATTTATACTCGTAGTATATGGATTAACTGACCTTTTATTAATCATTCCCAAACGTTCGCCGCTGGGCGTTTCCAACCGTCCGCTTGACCCCGCACACGAAGAAAGGGACCCGACATGTCGGGCCCCTTAAACAGGATGTGAGATGGATTGAACCAGAAGACTAAGGACGCCAGTCCTTGCCCACCACTACCAGGATGTCGCTGGTGAACGTGTACATTCCGCGCGAGGGAACGGCCTTGCCCGTTCCGAGAGTCTCGACGACCGCTTCCGCATCCGCCTCGCCGCCCTCGTTGTACACGACAAGCGTCTCGTCATAGACGAACTGATTGGCGTTGCCGGTCTCCGCGAGCTGATAGCCAACGGTGGTGAGTTTCGTGGCCGCATCGGTGGCCACGCCCTCGATGCCGGCGCCGTTGCGCACGGTGACCGAGACCGAGCTCGGGTCCGAAGCGGCCCCTGCCGTGCTGCCGTTTGACGCCTCGAGAGCGGCGGCCTTCTCGGGATCGGCCGGGAGGCCGTCTTCGATCCGCTTGATCATGGCCTGCCAACCCTCGTCGTCGGCGATGACATAGGAGACCCCGTTGATCGTCTTGGTGGTCGCCGGGACGGTGATCGTCTCAAGATCCTCGTCGAGGTTCATCCCGCCCATGGACTTCGCGATCGAGTACATGTCTCCGACCGTGAGATCGGTCTTAACGACGCCTGCGACGTCGCCAACGAGGCTCGAGAGCTTGAGCGGGTCACGCACCGCGAGGATCGTGCGGGCAAGTGCCTTGAGGAACAGCTGCTGGTGCTCCACGCGGGCGAAGTCTCCCGTGGGGAACGCGCGCGAGCGGCAGAACGTGAGCGCCTGGCTTCCGTTGAGCAGCTGCTCACCCGGCTTGAGCTTGTCGGGGCCGGCCTTGGGGTCGGATATGGCCACAGGGACGTTGACGACGACTCCGCCGAGGGTGTCGACCATCGACTGGAAGCCGTTGAAATCGACCTCCATGTAGTGCGCGATCGGCACGCCGGCGAAGTCGGAGACGGTCGAGATGACAAGCGGGACGCCGCCATACGCGGCCGCGGCATTGATTTTCTGAGTGCCATGTCCCTCGATGTTCACCTTGGTGTCACGCGGGATGGAGACGATGGTCGAGGTCTTCTTCTCGGGATCCACGCGGACCAGCATCAGTGTGTCCGAGCGGGACTCGGTTTCGCCGGGGCGAGCATCCTTGCCCAGCACGACCATATAGAACGGCTCCTGCGGGGTCTCTCGCTCGGCGAGCGCGGCTGCGACCTCGGGGGTCACGTCCGAGCCCATCTTGCGGTTCACCGAGCCGATGTACGCCCAGGCGCCGACGACCGATCCGATGAGGAGCACCGCGACAGCAGCCGCCGCGATGAGAGCGATTCTCCTGCGGCGCGACTTATGGCGCCGCATCTCGGTGTAATCGCGCTGCGACGTGCGCTTCTGGTACGTCCGATCGGTCTCGGTCGCTCGAGAGACCGGCGCGATGCTGGAGATGTTCTGTCGAACGTCACGGCTCTTCGGGGAGTGTGCTCCCCGCCTGCCGCGATCGTATTTTCCCGAATGCTTCCGTGCCATCTTTCGTGTTCTCCTTTATCAGGGTCAGCGTATCAGTATAGCGTCCGTCGGCGGCGTCTTCTCGCCCTCCTCCGAATCTCGATACTGATGGAGAGGGTCAGCCCTCGAATCTCTCAATCTCGGCGCCGAGCGAGGCGAGCTTGTCGACGTAACTCTCGTAGCCTCGATCGATGTGCTCGATGTCGCCGACGACCGTCTCGCCGTTGGCCACGAGCCCGGCGAGAACCAACGCAGCGCCTCCGCGCAGGTCGGTCGACCTGACGGGCGCGCCCGAAAGCGCCTCAACGCCCTCGACGAGCGCGTGGTGCCCCTCGATGCGTACGTCGGCCCCCATGCGCGTGATCTCGTCGGCGAACATGAAGCGGTTCTCGAACACGTTCTCCGTGATGACCGACCGTCCCTGTGCGAGCGAGAGCAGCGCCATGAACTGCGCCTGCATGTCGGTGGGAAAGCCCGGGTGCGGCAGGGTCTGAATGTCCACGGGACGAATGGGGCCGGTGCGGGACACCTCGGCCCACGACTCCCCCGTCACGACAGTGCATCCCGCCTTGCGGAGTTTCGCGATGGTCATCTCGAGATGGGCCGGATCGAACCCGGTGACACGCACCGGTCCTTCGCAGAGGGCGCCCGCGACGAGGAAGGTGCCTGCCTCGACGCGATCGCCCACCGTCTCGTGAACCGTGGGGTGCAGCGCCTCGACCCCGTTGATCACGAGCGAAGGACTGCCCGCGCCCTCGATGTCGGCGCCCATGGAGATGAGCATGCGGGCGAGATCCACGATCTCGGGCTCGCGCGCCGCATTCTCGACGACGGTCGTGCCGTGCGCGAGGACGGCGGCCATCATGAGGTTCTCGGTCGCACCGACGCTGGGGAAGTCGAGGATTACCTGCGCCCCGGTCAGACCGTCGGGGGCAGAGGCGAGTATGAAGCCGTGCTCCACCGTGAATGCGACGCCCAAGGCGGCGAGACCGGCGATGTGGATGTCGAGGCTCCTTGAGCCGATGCGGCACCCGCCGGGCATGGCGACCTTCGCGTGCCCGAATCGGGCGACGAGCGGGCCCAAGACGGCGATGGAGGCGCGCATCTGCGCGACGAGCTCATAGGGGGTCTCCTGCGAGGTCGCCGCTGTGGTGTCGATGGTGAGCGTATGTCCGTCGCGATCGACGGAGATGCCGAGCACGCCGAGGACGCGCGACATGACGTCGACGTCCGATATGCGAGGCACGTTCGTGAGTGTGTAGGTTCCCGGCGCGAGGATGGTCGCGGCCATGAGCTTGAGCGCCGAGTTCTTGGCTCCCCCGACTTGAACGGTACCACTGAGCCTGCGCCCACCTGTGACTTTGATTTTTTCCATGCGGAAAGGATACAGCAGCGCAGGGATTGCCGTGCTTCCACCGCGAGTTTGTCATGGAACGGATGACAACGGCATGAGCACGGCCAAAACAAAAGGGCGGACCCGGAGGTCCGCCCTTGCGAAGCAAATGGATGGTGCTCCTACTTCCGACCAGCCACGGTGAGCTGCGTCTTGCACCAGTTGAGCTCGAAGGAGATCTGCTCGAACTCGGCGGAGTCCTTCTCGGCGAGAGCGAGACGCCCTGCCAGCTTGTCCATGCATTCCTTGGCTGCCGCGACGTCGATGGCGTGCACATCGAGCGCAACGTCGGCCAAAACGATGACCTTGTCGTTGTACACCTGAATGTATCCGCCGGCGACGGCGAAGCGATCAGGGTTACGAGTCGTGTCCTCGTAGTTGATGCGGACCTCTCCCGATGCAAGTGCGCTTACAAGCGGCACGTGAAGCGGCAGCACGCCGATCTCGCCGTCGAGAGCCGGAGCGACGACCATGGTGCCCTCGCCCTTGAAGATGCTCTTCTCGGGAGTGACGATCTCGCATATAAGCGTACGTGCCATGTCGTGCCTCCTTCTACGCGCTCATGCGCGCGGCGGCCTCAAGGACGTCCTCGATGGTGCCGGCGTAACGGAACGCCTGCTCGGGGATGTCGTCGTGCTTGCCGTCGAGAAGCTCGGCGAAGCCCTTGATGGTGTCCTCAAGCTTCACGTACTTGCCGGAGTTGCCGGTGAACTGCTCGGCCACGAAGAACGGCTGGGAGAAGAACTGCTGCATCTTCCGCGCGCGGGAGACGGTGAGCTTGTCCTCCTCGCCCAACTCGTCCATACCGAGGATGGCGATGATGTCCTGAAGGTCGCGGTACTTCTGGAGGACCTCCTGGACGCCGATGGCCACGCGGTAGTGCTCTTCTCCGAGAACCTCGACCGAAAGGGCGCGAGAGGTGGAGGCGAGCGGGTCGACGGCGGGGTAGATACCGAGCTCGGCGATGCCGCGGGAAAGAACCGTGGTCGCGTCGAGGTGCGTGAACGCGGTCGCGGGCGCGGGGTCGGTGAGGTCGTCGGCGGGAACGTAGACGGCCTGGACCGAGGTGATCGAACCGGTCTTGGTCGACGTGATGCGCTCCTGCAGGTCACCCATCTCGGTGGCCAGCGTGGGCTGGTAACCGACCGCCGAAGGCATGCGGCCGAGAAGTGCGGAAACCTCGGAGCCGGCCTGCGTGAAGCGGAAGATGTTGTCGATGAAGAGGAGAACGTCCTGGCCCTGATCGCGGAAGTACTCGGCCGCGGTGAGGCCGGCGAGGCCGACGCGGAGACGGGCTCCCGGGGGCTCGTTCATCTGACCGTAGACGAGAACGGTCTTCTTGATGACGCCCGACTCGCTCATCTCGATGAAGAGGTCGGTTCCTTCACGGGTACGCTCGCCGACGCCGGTGAAGACCGACGTTCCACCGTGGCCCATGGCCAGGTTGTTGATGAGCTCCATGATGATGACGGTCTTGCCGACACCGGCACCGCCGAACAGACCCGTCTTACCGCCCTTGATGTAGGGCTCGAGGAGGTCGATGACCTTGATGCCGGTCTCGAAGATCTCGGTGGTCGGGGTGAGCTCGTCGTATGCGGGAGCCGGACGGTGGATGGGGTAGAACTCCTTGACGTCGGGCATCTCGCCGCCGTCGACGGGCTCGCCCATAACGTTCCAGATTCGTCCGAGGGTCTCAGGGCCTACCGGCATCATGATGGGAGAGCCGGTGTCGACCGCTTCGACTCCGCGCTGAAGACCGTCGGTCGAGGACATCGCGACAGCTCGCACCAGGTTGCCGGGAAGGTGCGCCTGCACCTCGGCGATGGTGGAGATGTGCCCGATGGGGCTCTCGACGTCGATCTTGAGCGCATTGTAGATCGCGGGCATGGCGTCGGCGGGGAACTCTACGTCCACGACCGGGCCGACCACGCGAACGATGCGTCCAACGTTCATAGATATGTCCTTTTCCATAGTCTTAGTCCTCCAGTGCTGCCGCACCGCCGACGATCTCGGCGATCTCGGTGGTGATGGCACCCTGTCGGGCCCGGTTATACGAGCGGGTGAGCGTTCCGATCATCTCGGTCGCGTTGTCCGTCGCCGACTTCATTGCCCGGCGACGTGCGCCCTGCTCCGCGGCTGCGGAGTCGAGCAGCGAGCGGAAGATCATCGTCTCTACGTAGGTGGGAAGCAGACGAGCGAGAACCACGGGGGCGGAAGGCTCGAACATGTATCCGGCCTGCGCCTCCCCCGCCTCATCGGAAGCCGACGAGAGAGCGTCGGGGGCGATGGGCAGCACGGTCTCCTGCGTGGGAATCTGTTCCGCCACGTTTTTAAACCGGTTGTACATGATCACGGCCTCGTCGGCTGCTCCCTTGGAGTAGTCGCTGATGACGAGGGTCGCTATCTCCTTCGCACGTGAGAAGGAGGGCTTGTCCGACGAGTCGCTGTAGAAAGCGATCGGACGGATTCCGCGGTACTGGAAGTACTGCTGGGCGCGCTTGCCGACCGTGATGATGTCGACGGTCACGCCTGCGGCATTCTGCTCCGCGATGAACCGCTCGGCGATTCTCAGGATGTTGCCGTTGAAGCCGCCTGCGAGGCCGCGGTCGGAGACCACGACGATCGCGATGACGCGCTTGCGGACGGCATGGACCTTGAGGAGGGGGTGGTCGATACCGCCGGCATCGCTGGCGACGTTACCGAGCACCTCCATCATCGAGTCCGAATAAGGCGCAGCAGCTTCGATGCGCTCCTGGGCCTTGCGGATCTTAGCCGTTGCGACCATCTCCATGGTGCGCGTGATCTGCCTCGTGCCGTGCACTGAGGTGATGCGCCTCTGAATGTCGCGAAGATTCGGCATATTCCGACCTAACCCTCGGCCTTGAACTGGGCCTTGTAGTCCTCGATGGAAGCCGCGAGCTTCTCCGCGGTCTCATCGGAGATCTTCTTCTCCGAGGCGATGGTCTTGCCGATCTCCGGGTGGACGGACTCGAGGTACTCGATGAGTCCGCCGCGGAAGCGCACGACGTCGTCGACCGCGATGTCGTCCATGTGGCCCTTGGCGCCGGCGAAGATCGCCATTACCTGCTTCTCGACCGGCATGGGGACGTACTGACCCTGCTTGAGAAGCTCGACCATGCGGGCTCCGCGGGCGAGGGCGTTCTGGGTCGAGGCGTCGAGGTCGGAACCGAACTGTGCGAACGCCTGGAGCTCACGATAGCTCGCGAGGTCGAGACGAAGCGATCCGGCGACCTGCTTCATGGCCTTGATCTGGGCGCTACCTCCGACTCGGGAGACCGAGATACCGACGTTTACCGCGGGGCGGACACCCTGGAAGAAGAGGTCGCTCTGCAGGAAGATCTGACCGTCGGTGATGGAGATTACGTTGGTCGGGATGTACGCCGAGACGTCGCCCGCCTGGGTCTCGATGATCGGCAGTGCGGTGAGCGATCCGGCGCCGTTCTTGTCGGAGAGCTTGACCGCGCGCTCGAGGAGACGCGAGTGTAGGTAGAAGACGTCGCCGGGGTACGCCTCGCGTCCGGGAGGACGACGGAGGGTGAGGGACATCTGGCGGTAGGCGACGGCCTGCTTGGAGAGGTCGTCGTAGATGCAGAGGACGTGGCGTCCGGGGTTGGTCTCGGAGGCGGGCTTGCCGTCCTCGCCGTTGTACATGAAGTACTCGCCGATCGCGGCACCGGCCATAGGCGCGATGTACTGCATCGGCGCGGCGTCGGACGCGTTGGCGGCGACGACGATCGTGTACTCCATGGCGCCGTAGCGCTCGAGCTTCTCGACGACTGCGGCGACGGTCGAGGCCTTCTGACCGATCGCGACGTAGATGCAGATTACGTCGTTGCCCTTCTGGTTGATGATCGTGTCGACTGCGATGGCGGTCTTACCCGTCTGGCGGTCGCCGATGATCAGTTCGCGCTGGCCACGGCCGATGGGAATCATCGAGTCGATGGCGATGAGACCGGTCTGCATGGGCTCGCCGACGGGCTGACGCTCGATGACGCCGGGAGCGCGGAACTCGACCGGGCGATAGCCCTCGGCCTCGATCGCACCCTTGCCGTCGATCGGAAGACCGAGCGGGTTGACGACTCGACCGATCATGCCGCGACCGGACGGGATCTCGACGACACGTCCCGTGGTGCGGACCTCGTCGTTCTCCTTGATCGCGGTTACCTCGCCGAGGAGAACGGCACCCACTTCATCCTCGTCGAGGTTCAGGGCCATTCCGAAGACGCTCTTGCCGCCCTCGGCCATGAACTCCAGGAGCTCGCCTGCCATGGCGCCCTTGAGACCGTCCACGCGTGCGATTCCGTCTCCGACCTGGATGACGGATCCGACCTCGCGAACGTCGACCTCCGGCTTGAATGCCTCGAGCTGCTTCTTCAGCACCTCGTTGATAACGCTGGCGTTGATGCTTGCCACTTACACCTCACCTCCCTGCGATGCGTTGGAAAGAGCAGATCGCACCGCGTCGAGCTGGGAAGCGATGCTTCCGTCGAGTACGCGACCGGCGATGCTGATACGGATACCGCCGATGATCGCGGGGTTGACCTTCTCGCGAAGCGAGACGGGGCGCCCCATGGCGGCGGAGAGTTTCTCGACGAGCGACGAACGCGTGGCGTCCGTGAGTTCCATTGCGGTGATGACCTCTGCGACTACGATGCCGCGCTCGGCCTCGGCGATCTCGGCGAAGTGGCTGAGAACGCCGTTGAGGGCGTCGGTGCCGTTGCGGTCGATGACGATCGTGGCGACCGCGACCGCCTCGGGTGCGGCGCCGGCGAAGAGCTCGCCGAGGATCGCACGCTTGGCATCGGCGGGGACGGAAGAGTCCCCGAGAGCGTCGCGCAGTTCTACGTTCTCGCGGATCGTCTCGACGATGGAGCGGAAGCTCGCATCGACGGAGTCCACGGCGTCAACGGCGCTCGCGAGGTCGAAGAGGACCCGTGCATAGGTCTCCGAGATCTCGCTAGTTCTCATTGAGGCCGCCCACCTCTGCAACGAAGCGGTCGATCAGCGCGGCGTTCTGCTCGACGGTGAGGGACTCACCGATGAGCTTGCCGGCAACGGCGACCGAGAGGTCGGCGACGGAGGCCTGGAGCTCGACCATGGCGGAGCGCTTCTCGGCTTCCATGGCCTCGCGGGCCTTGACCACGATGGCGTCGGCCTCGGACTCGGCGCGAGCGACGAGGTCGGCGCGAATCGCCTCAGCGGCGACGCGACCCTCCTCGATGACCTTGGCGGCGTCTCCGCGGGCAGCTGCCATCTGGACCTTGTAGTCCTCGAGAAGACGCTCGGCGTCGACCTTGGTCTCCTCGGCCTTGGCGATGGTGCTCGCGATCGACTCCTGGCGCTCGTCGAGTGCCTTGATGATCGACGGCCAGGCGAACTTGCCCAGTACGAACGCCAGAATGAGGAACGCGGCGATCATGGGCACGAACTCATAGATGTTGGGCAGTATGTTTTCCATAAGGCGTTAACCTCCAGATTGTCGAGGGTTTGCCTTAGATGAGGGCCAGAACGAAACCGAGCAGGGCGAGCGCCTCGACGAACGCGGCGGCCAGCAGGAAGATCGTCTGGACCTTACCGGCGACCTCAGGCTGACGGGCGGTGGCGTTCGCAGCGCCCAGAGCGCCGAGGCCGATGCCTACGCCGGCTCCCAGTACGGCAACACCGTAAAAAAGAAGATCTTTCATGCTGAGTTCCTCCTTGATTACCGGGCCCGCTTCTATGCGGACCGCTACCAAACTTGTTTATACGTTCCGCCGGATTGCCGACGATACGACCGAGCGAGTGGAGCCTAGTGCTCCTTGGACGTTGCCATTCCCACGTAGACCGAGGTGAGAAGGGCGAAGACGTACGCCTGGATGCAGGCGACGACGATCTCCAGAATGTAGAGGACCGTGAGGAAGACGAACCAGATGATTGCGGGGAGGAACGTGAGCGGGGCGACATGGATGATCGCCGCGCGGATGAACAGCTGGGTGAGGATCGCGAAGATACCGAGCATGATGTGCCCGGCGAACATGTTCGCGAAGAGACGCAGCGCCTGGGTCACGGGGCGGATGAGCATGGAGACGAGCTCGATCGCCCAGATCAGCGGAGCGAGGACCTTGGGGACTCCGGGAGGCACGAGGCTTCCGAAGTAACCGATGAAGCCCTTGGCCTTGAGGCCGTAGTAGTTGAAGTAGACGAAGACGACGATCGCGATCGCGGCGGTACCCGCGATGACTCCCGTACCCGCCTTGAACCCGGGAACGAGGCCCAGAAGGTTGCAGACGAGTACGAAGAAGAACACGGTCGAGATGAACGGCACGTGGCGCTTGCCGTCGTGGGCGATGGTGTCGCCGACGATCCCGTTCTGGACGAACTCGACGGCCATCTCCATTGCATTGACGAAACGCCCCTTGGGGACGATGCCGTTCGCGCGCTGCTTCTTCTTGAATGCGAGCACGAGGAGCATCGTGATCGCGAATGCGATGAAGAACCAGAGGGTGAACGTCGTCAACGACGGGTCGGACATCAGTACGCGGGTCTTCTCACCCGCTTTGTCCCCTGCTATCGCCAGAGGACCCAGCTCGAGCAGAAGCTCATGCAGGCTCTCGGGGAGCGCCTCCAGCGGGTTAACCGGCACGACTGCTGACATACACTACCAACCCCAATCCTTGTCGTGTCCCTACAATTCCTTGTTCAACCTGATGGACACTACGGCGACTCCGGATAGAAACCCGATTCCCATAGCGATCCCGAACCATACGAATCCTTCGGGAAAGAAGGACCTGAAACCATAAAGAAGTGCGAACGTGCCGACCATTTCCAGGAGGACGACGTTGAGCGTCATCCCTATCGCGATGCCCATGTCGGCGTCGAGCTTCCTCTTCACCGCCACATAGAGGATGGAGATGAGCGAAAGACCGTAGGCAAGGCCGAGTATCGTCGCAACAATCGGCTCTGCTGGGGTCACATCAACGCCGTTTCGGATCGCGAGGTCGGAGGTCCAGGCAAAAAGGCGTTCACATGCAGATCGCCCTCAGCCAAATACAAACCTCGTCGATAGTAACCCAGCGGGCACGCTCCGACAAGGCAGAGCGACACAGAATTCGTACTCGATCGCCACATGACCTACACGATCTGGAAATCAAACTTTCCTATCTTCGCCCTCTTGAGAGGAGCCCGCGTCGTGGTGGTAGACGACCTCCCAGATGCCGAGCCAGTTCGCGAGCATGACCGAGAGCGCGATGAGCACGACGAACGCGACGATCTTGATCGAGGACGGGGCGTTCGCGATGACATACCCTCCTGCTGCGAGCGCAGCGGACCAGACCCACACGATGACGACGGTCTGCCGCTGGTTGAAGCCGCGGTTGAGGAGGCGGTGGTGGATGTGGCCGCGGTCCGCTTCCTGGATCGGCCGCTTCCCGCGGATCCGTCGAACGATCGCCGACCCGGTGTCGAGGATCGGCACGCCGATGATGAGGAGCGGAACCAGGAGGGCCATCGTCGCAGTCGAGCGCATGACACCCAGCAGCGAGACGACCGCCAACGTGAATCCGAGCACGAGTGAGCCCGAGTCGCCCATGAACAGGGAGGCGGGATTGAAGTTGAACCGGAGGAACGCGAGGCAGGCACCGATGAGCACGGCCGCGAGAACGGCGGCATCCAAGCGGTTGAGCTGAGCCGCCACCAGGAGCATGCTCCCGGCCGCGATCGTCGATATGCCTCCGGCGAGTCCGTCGAGTCCGTCGATGAGGTTGACCACGTTGGTGAAGCCGACGATGTATATGAGGGTGACGGGAACCGAAAGCGAGCCGAGGATGATGAGCCCCCCGCCGAACGGATTGCCGACGAATTCGATGAGCGTTCCCGACCAGACGACGATTCCCGCAGCCAGCAGCTGACCGGCGAACTTGGCCAAGGGGCTGAGATTGACGAAGTCGTCGATGAGGCCGACGACGAAGATCACGGATATACCCGCGAAGATGCCCAAGAGCTCGCGGCTCACACCGTCTCCCGCGAGAAGCATCCCTCCCCAACCGAAGTAATGCTCGCCATACATCTGCACCAGGACCGCCGCGACCATGCCGAGGAAGATCGCGATGCCGCCCGCACGGGGGATCGGATGGGTATGGATCTTGCGACCGCCCGGATTGTCGACCATGCCGAACTTCCACGCGAACTTGATCACGAGCGGCATGGACAGACGGGTGACGAGGGCCGCGACCCCTATGAGCACCAGGTAATGCCGAAGGCTCACCGGGCGCCGCCCCCATCGTCGATGCGTCGGATGCTGATCCCGGACTCCGCGATGAGCGATGCCGCAAGCGCATCGGGATACTGGTCGCGATAGACGATGTCGACCACGCCCGCGTTAAGCAGGATCTTCGAGCACATCACGCAGGGCTGCGTGGTGGAGTAGATCGTGGCGCCGTCCATCGCGATGCCGTGGCGCGCCGCCTGGATGACCGCGTTCTGTTCCGCATGGAGACCGCGGCAGAGCTCGTGCTGGGTACCCGAGGGGATCCCCAGCTGCTCGCGCAGACACCCGACGGTGTCACAGTGCGCGAGGCCGGTGGGGACCCCGTTGTATCCGGTTGCGAGGATGCGCTTGCCCTTGACCAGGACGGCGCCGATCTGCCGTCGAGAACAGGTGGCGCGTGTCGCGACCTGCTCGGCGATCGACATGAAGTATTCGTCCCAGGAAGGGCGCGTCATCGGCGTCTCCCCTGCTACTTTGTGCCGTAGATGCGGTCGCCCGCGTCTCCGAGGCCGGGGATGATGTAGGCGTTCTCGTTGAGGTGCGAGTCGATCGAGGTCGTGAATATCTCGACATCGGGATCGGACTCGAGGACCGCCTGGATGCCCTCGGGAGCTGCGATCAGAACGAGGAGCTTGATGCTCTTGGCACCCTTCTCCCGCAGATACTGGATCGTCGCCGCAGCCGAACCGCCCGTTGCGAGCATCGGGTCGAGGATGAGGACGTCGCGCTCGGCGATGTCCTCGGGAACCTTCGCGTAGTACTCGATCGGAGAGTGCGTGATCGGGTCGCGGTACATGCCGAGGTGACCGACGCGCGCCGCAGGGATGAGTTCGAGCAGTCCGTCTACCATGCCCAGGCCTGCGCGCAGGATCGGGATGATGGCGACCTTCTTACCGGAGAGGACCTTGACGGTAGCCTCACACATCGGAGTGGTCACTGTGGCGTCCTCAAGCGCGAACGAACGCGTCGCCTCGTAGCCGACGAACAGTGCGAGCTCGCGGACGAGCTGGCGGAACTGCATCGATCCGGTGTCGACGCTTCTCAGGATCGAGAGCTTGTGCTGGACGAGCGGGTGGTCGATCACTGTGACGCGATCTGGCATCTGATCTCCTCTCGGGGTGGCCGGTATCCCGGCGGATGACGGCTAGAGCTCGGGGTAGAGCGGGTGTGCCTGGAGCATCGCGTCGATCGTCTGGCGGATGCGGCCGAGTTCGGCCTGATCGTCGCGGGAGAAGATCGCACGGGCGAGCAGCTCGCCGACCTTGCGCGCATCGTTCTCGCCGAAGCCGCGCGTCGTCATGGCCGCGGTTCCGACGCGGATGCCGCTTGTGACGAAGGGCGACTGCTTGTCGTTGGGGATGGCGTTCTTGTTGCAGGTGATGCCGATGTCCTCGAGGATCGCCTCGGCCTCCTTGCCGGTGACGTCTGCCGGGGTCAGGTCGACCAGGCAGAGGTGGTTGTCGGTTCCGCCGGAGACCAGACGGAGACCGCCCTCGATCATCGCCTCGCCCATGACGCGCGAGTTGATGACGACCTGGTCGATGTAGTCCTTGAACTCGGGACGCAGCGCCTCACCGAAGGCGATGGCCTTGCCTGCGACGACGTGCATGAGCGGGCCGCCCTGCAGTCCCGGGAAGACGGACTTGTCGATCTTGGGGCCCCACTCCTCCTTGCAGAGGATGAATCCGCTGCGAGGGCCGCGAAGCGTCTTGTGCGAGGTCGAGGTGACGAAGTCCGCATGGGGAACGGGGCTCGGGTGTGCGCCGGTGGCGACAAGTCCGGCGATGTGTGCCATGTCGACCATGAGCAGCGCGCCGACCTCGCGGGCGATCTCGCCGAAGCGGGCGAAGTCGATGGTGCGGGGGTAGGCGGAGGCTCCCGCGACGATCATCTTGGGGCGGGTCTCCTTGGCGATGCGCTCGACCTCGTCCATGTCGAGCATCTCGGTCTCGGGGTTCAGGCCGTAAGGAACCACGTTGTAGAGGCGACCCGAGAAGTTGACCGGCGAGCCGTGGGTGAGGTGTCCTCCGTGGGCCAGGTTCATGCCCATGATGGTGTCGCCGGGCTCGATCGAGGCGAAGTAGACGGCCATGTTCGCAGGAGCGCCCGCGTGGGACTGGACGTTCGCGTACTCGGCGCCGAAGAGCTCCTTGGCGCGGTCGCGGGCCAGGTTCTCGACGATGTCGACCTTCTCACATCCGCCGTAGTAGCGCTTTCCGGGATAGCCCTCGGCGTACTTGTTGGTCAGCACGGAACCGCATGCCTCCATGACCGCGAGGGACGTGAAGTTCTCGGACGCGATCAGTTCGATCGTCGAACGCTGGCGAGCGAGCTCAGCGTCTATCGCGTCGGCAACCTGCGGGTCGCTCTGCGGAATGTATTTGAGTGTCATGTGGTGTTCCCCTTCTCACGCGATCATTCTTCGGCCGTCGGTTCCCTACGCGCGCTCGTCGTTCTCCAGCGCAGATATCTTGTCGACCCGGCGGGAGTGACGGTCCCCTCCGAAGTCGGTTGACAAAAACTCGTCGAGTATCACGATGTTCTCCTCGAGGCTCACGAACCTGCCCGAGAGGGTCAGGACGTTCGCGTCGTTGTGCTCGCGTGCGAGCTTCGCGAACGAGGGAATCACGATGTTGACGGCGCGGACTCCGGGGATCTTGTTGGCGGCGATGGCCATCCCGATCCCGGTACCGCAGACGAGAACCCCGACCTCGGCGTCTCCGTCGGCGACGGCATGCCCCACCGCCGCGGCGAAATCGGGATAGTCGACCGACTGCTCGTCGGCCGGACCCAAGTCGAGCACCTCGATGCCTCTGTCGCGGAGATATCCGGCCAACTGTTGCTTCTGCTCGAAGCCGGCGTGGTCGCTTCCGATCGCGACGATCATCGGGTTTCTCCTTCGTTCGGGGGCAAAGAGGCGGTGCGACCTTTTGAGTCGCACCGCCGATTGTAGCGCAGCAGCATTGGCTTGTGGCTCACTCGGGCGGAAAACCGCTCACTGGGCGAGGAATGCCAGAATCTCCTCGGCGGGGATCGCCTCGTCACGCCAGATGACGGGTTCAGGTCCCGTGCAGAGGACCACCGTGGACGACCTGCCGTGCACGGTCTCGCCGGCATCGAGCACGATGTCGGCGGCGGCGATGATGCGGGGCTCTATGTCCTCGAAAGAGGCGGGGGCGGGCAGCCCGTGGGTATTCGCGGAAGAGGTGATGAGCGGAACGCCGAGCGCGAGAATCAGTTCGCGCGGGATGATCGAGTCGGGGGAACGCAGTGCGATGGTGCCGTCGGGCGCACGGAAGTCCTTGCCGACGGCTTCGGAGGCCTTGACCACGAGGGTGAGGGCGCCGGGCCAGAATTCCTCTGCCAGGCGATGTGCGTATTCGGGAACGTCCACGCCGTAGATGTCGAGCGCGGAAGCGTCCTCGACGAGCCAGGGGATGGGCTTGTCGCGGTCGCGCAGCTTGATGTCGAAGAGCTCCTGGCATCCGATGGGCGAACCTGCCTTGGCTCCGATGCCGTAGACCGTCTCTGTGGGGAACACCGCGACGCCGCCGTCGTTGAGCACGCCGACGGCGAGGTTTATCACATCATCACTGGGATTTTCGGGATCGACTCGGTAGGTCTTGTTCATTGCTACCTCCCTTTAGAGTACGGCGCCTCGGCGCCGCGAGCGGTTACTCGGGAAGTATGGCGGTGACGATGCGGTCGCGACCCACCAGATCCCTGACCACTCTGACATCCTGATACCACTCTACACATTTATCCGCCGCTGCACAGACTCGTTTTTCATCGAGTTCGCAGGCGAGCATCCCACCTGGTCGGAGCAGTGTGCGCGCGAGCTCCACGATGCGGTCGAAGACCACCAGGCCGTCGGGTCCGCCATCCAAGGCGAGACCAGGTTCGAAGCCGACGACCTCCGCGGGAAGAACCGCGAGATCGGCCGTGGGGATATAGGGCGGATTGGATATCACCAGGTCGAACGTGCCCCGAAGCTCCTCGGGGATCGCTTCGGCGAGGTCGCATTCGAGGACGGAGACGCGCGAAGAGAGGTCCAGTCGCTCGGCATTGGCCGAGGCAACCCCGACCGCCTCAGGAGAGAGATCGGTCGCCCAGACCTTCGACTCGGGACGCTCGTGCGCGATCGAGAGCGCGATGCAGCCGGTGCCGGTGCAGAGGTCGGCGACGATCGCCTCCCCCCTCTCGGAGATGGCGGCGTCGACCGCCGCAAGGCCCTTGTCGACGAGAACCTCGGTCTCGGGTCGAGGGATCAGGACCCCGCGTTCGACGCGCAGGACGAGGTGACGGAACGCGACCTCGCCGAGCACGTACTGCAGAGGCTCCCCTGCCGCACGCCGGCGAACCGATTCGCGCAGAGCGGTGCGTTCTTCGATTGAGAGGGGCCGGTCGAAATAGGCGTAGGTCTCGACCCGGGACAGACCCGTCGCCGCAGAGAGCAACCACTCCGCCGAGAGCCGGGGATGCTCGTCACCTTTGGACTCGAGATACTCCCGCGTCCAGTCGAACGCCTCCTTGACCGTCCAGATCCTGTCGGTCACCTTACACCGCGTTCGCGAGGCGCTCCGCACGGTCGGCGGCGATGAGGGCGCCGATGAGAGCGGAGAGGTCGCCGTTGATCAGGATCGTCGCATACGAGCCGCTGAATCCGACGCGGTGGTCGGTCACACGGTCCTGCGGACCGTTGTAGGTGCGGATCTTCTCGCTGCGGTCACCGGAGCCGATCTGGCTGCGGCGCTGGGCCCCGAGCTCGCTCTGCTGCTTCTCGAGCTCGAACTCGTAGAGACGGGCGCGCAGTACCCGCATCGCAGCCTCCTTGTTCTGGAGCTGGGACTTCTGGTTCTGCGACTGCACGACGACGCCCGTGGGCAGGTGGGTGATGCGCACCGCGGAGTCGGTCGTGTTGACCGACTGTCCGCCCGGTCCGCTGGAGCGGTAGACGTCGATGCGGAGGTCGTTCTGAGCGATGTCGATCTCGATGTCGTCGACCTCGGGGAGGACGGCGACCGTGGCCGTTGAGGTGTGGATGCGGCCCTGGGACTCGGTCTTGGGCACGCGCTGCACGCGGTGCACGCCCGACTCGTACTTCATCATCGAGTAGATCTTGTCGCCTCTGACCCGAAACGAGATCTCCTTGTATCCGCCGGAATCGGACGGAGAGGAGTCGATCTCCTCCACCTTCCAGTGCATCGTCTCGGCGAACCTCATGTACATGCGGTAGAGGTCTCCCGCGAAGATGGCCGCCTCGTCGCCGCCGGCGCCGGAGCGGACCTCGACGATGATGTCCTTGTCGTCGTTGGGGTCGCCGGGGATAAGCATGACCTTGATGTCATCCTCCAGCCCACTGATGCGCTCCTCGAGCGAGCGGATCTCCTCGGAGGCGAACTCCTTCATCTCAGGATCGGTCTCCGCATGCAGAAGCTCGCGCGCCTCGTCGAGCGCGTCGACGCAGGCGAGGTACTCGGTGGCCTTCTCGGCGAGCGGCTCTTGGGCGCTGCGCTCCTTGGCCAGTCGCGTGTACTCCTTCTGGTCACCGAACACCGCGGGATCGCCGAGACGGTCGGTGAGGTCGCGATATGCCTTGATGATGGTTTCTAGCTTTGTACGCATGAGACTTCCTGTCGTTTTACGATGCGGTCGGTACGGCGGTGTCGCCGAGGAGTTCGCGTTCTTCTCGCGCGAGGACGAGTTCGGTCGCCGCGATGGCGATCTCGAGCATCGAGTCGTCCGGTTCGTTGGTGGTGAGCTTCTGAAGCTGCAGACCCGGCCAGAGCACGACCTTCACCAGCGCCTGCTCGGAACGTGACCCCGCCCATTTCACGGTGACCTCGTACGCGAGGCCGGCGACGAGCGGTATCAGGATGATCCTGGAGAGGATCACGAGCGCGAAGACGCCTGCGGGCGAGGTGACGCCCATCGCGTCGATCGCCTGGCGCACCGGCACGAGCGTGAACACGAGGATCGAGACGACCATCGCCATGAGCATGAAGGCGGTGCCGCAGCGCACGTGGAGGGTGCTGAATCCGCGGGTGTTCTCGACGGTCAAAGGCAGCCCCCGCTCGTGCGCGTGAATCGTCTTATGCTCGGCGCCGTGATACGAGAACATGCGCTTGATGTCGGGCATGAACGAGATCGCCCAGATGTAGACGACGAACGCGGCGACGCGCAGGACTCCGTCGACGAGGTTCCACACGAAGGAACCCTTGCCGTAGTCGCCGACGACGAGGTTGGTGATGAACGCGGGGAGCACGATAAACAGGACGACGGCGAGCGCCACTCCGCCCGCCATGGCAACGATCATCTCCTTCGTGGAGATCTCTGAGCTCTCTTCCTTCGCAGGCTCGGTTCCTGCCTCGGACACGGCGTCGTCGCCGGACTCGTCGTCCTCCTCGAACGCGTGGCTCGCAGCGATCTCGAGCGCCTTGAACGAGAGCGAGAGCGACTCCCAGAGCGCGACGCACCCGCGGATGATCGGCTTGCGCAGCCATTCCCGCTTGGAGGCTCCGCTCGCGAGGTCGTGTTCCTCGGTGTAGATGGTGCCGTCGGGGCGACGGACCGCGACCGCCCAGTTGAAGCGACCGCGCATCATGATTCCCTCGATGAGCGCCTGGCCGCCGATATGCGTCGGAGTGCACTGATTATCGCTCATTGGGCACCCTCGGGAACGGGTTTCCGCAGGTCATTTTGCCCTCGCGGCAGGGGCCGCGGCGACAAGAAGCTCCAGCGGTGCGGAAGATGTACGGCGCGGTGGGGGTCACGAGTTCGAGCATCCGGTCCGCAACCGCTCTGATCTCCCACTGGGCGCGCCTGCAGCAGCGCAGCTCGAAGAAGTGGAGCAGTTCGCGCACGTTCATCGTGACCACGATCTTGGTCTCCATCGCGTTGGGGAGCAGGTAGCGCGCATCCTCGGCGGGGACCCCCGCCTCCATGAGCTTCCCGTACGCGGCGAACGAGGCCTCGAGCGCCTCGCGGTAGATGCGAGACTGCTCCTCCCCGACCTCTGCGATGGACTCGGGGACGATGAACACGGGCTCGTCGGTATAGGAGACGTAGCGCTGGGACTGCTGGTTGAAGCTCGCAAGGCGGTGACGCACCAGCTGGTGGGTCATGGCTCGGCTCACGCCGTCGATGGCGAAGGTGTAGCTCGCATGCTCGAGCGTCGAGAAATGGCCGCTCTCCACAATGGTGTGCAGCACGCGGTCGACGGTCTCCTGCGAGATCGTCTCCATGAGTTCCGCGGCACCGACCGGCGCGTAGCACAGGCGCGCCGCAACGGCGATCGCGCGCTCAGGATCGGGCGTATGGTTGATGAGCTGTATGTCCACAGAAATCCTTTCGTCTCCACCATGATACAACGAGAGAGCGGGAGAAATCCCCCGCCCCCTCTGTTGATACGATGGTGCCGGAAATCCCGGAGGACTACTCGGCGGCCTCCTCGGCGACGGTCTCCTCGACGACATCGGCGACGACGTCCTCGGCTACGACCTCCTCGACTGCAGGGGCCTCCTTGGCGAACTTCGCGGAGCGAGCTGCCTTCTCGGCGGCCTTGGCCTCGCGAGCGGCCTTCTCGTCGGCGGCCTTCTTCTCGGCCTCCATGCGACGAGCCTCCTTCGCGGCGTTCTCACGGTCGAGAACCGCGGTGGCGGAGGTGTTGAACTTGTCGGCGAAGCGCTGAACGCGTCCACCGGTATCGACGAACTTCTGCTGACCGGTGTAGAACGGGTGGCACTCGTTGCAAAGCTCCACGCGGAGCTCGGGCTTGGTTGAACGGGTGGTGAAGGTGTTGCCGCATGAGCAGCGGACAACGCTCTCCTCGTAAATCGGGTGGATTGCGTCTCTCATATTTGGACCTCCGAGTCGTGCCTTGGTTTCCGACCAAGGCTGGAAATAAGCCAAGCGATAATACCACGCGAAGCCCGATGGTGGAAGTACCTACCTCAAGGCCTCCACAAGCGTGTCGACCCATGCGTCGATGACGGGGAGGTCGGCGGCCAGGGGACGGTACTTGACCTGCAGATCCTCGAAAGGCATCGAGATCCCCATCGCCTCCATGGCGGCGCGCATCTGCGCAGTCGCACCCGAGGACCAGCCATAGGAGCCGAACACGGCGCCCAACTTGCCCGCCGGCTTGAGGTTCGTGAGGTAATGCAGGTACGCCGCGTTAGGAGTGAGCATGGCGTTGTGAAGCGTGGGAGAGCCCATGACCACCATGCGTCCGCGCAGTATCGCCTTGGTGATGAACGACTTCTTGGCGGTGGCGAGATCGAACGACTCGACCTTGATGCCGGCAGCGGTCAAGCGCCCGGCGATGTATGCGGCCATCATTTCAGTCGAGTGCCACGCGGTCGAGTAGACGAGGACCACGGAACCGTCGTTCCCCCCCGCGAGCAGGCGTGCGTAGTGGTCGAGCACTTTCGAGACACCCTCGCCCCTCCAGATCAACCCGTGCGACGGTGCGATCGTCTCGATCTCCCAGCCGTTCTCAGCGATTTTACTGAGCGCCTTCGAGATGGGACCGGTGAGCGGCATGAGGATGTTCGCATAGTAGAGGTCGACGGCGTCGAGCACGCGGTCGTACCCGACTTCGTCGGCGAAGCGCTCGTCGGTGCAGAGGTGCTGGCCGAACGCGTCGTTGGGGAGCAGGGTCTTGGACTCGGCGACGTAGGTGAACATCGAATCGGGCCAGTGGACCATGGGCATCGGCATGAACCGAAGCGTCTTGCCGCCCAGGTCGATGACGTCGGTCGGGCCGACCACGGTGAGCTCGATCCCCGGTCCGTGGAACTCGGGGATGGCGCGCGCCGACCCCGGAGAGCAGAGCACCTCTGCCCCGGGGATCGCTGCCATCAGATCGACCAGACCGCCGCCGTGATCGGGCTCGATGTGGTTGATGACGATGTAGTCGATGGAGTCGAGCGGGACGATCTCCTTGATGCGGTCGAGGACCTGGGGGACGAACGCCGTATTGACCGAGTCCACGAGCGCGATCTTCTCCGCACCGCGCACCAGGTACGAGTTGTAGGTGCTCCCCTCCTCGACCTCGAATCCGTGGAAGTCACGCAGGTCGGGGTCGAGCGCGCCTACCCAGAAGATGCCGTCGGAGACGTTGACGATGGTCATTGTCCAGCCTTCCGCTCGAGATTGTCCGGACTCTTCACGCGACGAGCCGATCGTCCTTCTTAGAGCTCGCCGTGAGAGCCGCCGCGGTCCTGTGCCCTCTTGGCGGTCTTGAGCAAGAACTCCTTGTTCGAGGACGTCTGCTTGAGGCTCTTGATGAGCATACCCATCGCGCGCTCGGAGTTGTTCATCGCGGAGAGGATATCGCGCACCGCCCAGACGAGCGGGGCGACCTGCGGGTCGAGAAGCAGCTCTTCCTTGCGGGTGCCCGACGCGACGACGTCGATCGCGGGGAAGATGCGGCGGTTGGCGAGGTTGCGGTCGAGGCGGAGCTCCATGTTGCCGGTGCCCTTGAACTCCTCGAAGATGACCTCGTCCATCTTGGAACCGGTGTCGACGAGTGCTGTCGCCAGGATCGTGAGCGAACCGCCGTTCTCGATGTTACGCGCGGCGCCGAAGAACTTCTTGGGCGGATAGAGCGCGGTCGAGTCGACACCGCCGGAGAGCACGCGTCCACTCGCCGGCTGGGCGAGGTTGTACGCGCGGGCGAGGCGTGTGATCGAGTCGAGCAGGATGACGACGTCGGCGCCGCTTTCGACGAGTCGACGGGCACGCTCGATCACGAGCTCTGCGACTGCGATGTGGTTCTCGGAAGGCATATCGAAGGTTGATGACACGACCTCGCCCCGGATGGAGCGCTCCATGTCCGTGACTTCCTCAGGGCGCTCGTCAACGAGCAAACACATGAGGTGCACGTCGGGGTTGTTCGCCGAGATGGCGGCCGCGATGTCCTTGAGAATGGTGGTCTTGCCCGCCTTGGGAGGCGAGACGATGAGACCGCGCTGGCCCTTGCCGATCGGGGCGCAGAGGTCGATGGTGCGGGCGGTGATCGACTCGGGACCGTGTTCCATGATCAGACGCTCGTCAGGATAGACGGGCGTGAGGTCGGCGAACTTGGGGCGGTCCTTGATCTGCTCGAACGGCAGACCGTTGACGAAGTCGACTCGGTGCAGCGAGACGTTGCGGTCGTTGCCGCGGCGTCCCGGAGCGCCCTTCTCGGCATCTGAGTTGAGCTTGATGACGCCCTTGACCAGATCGCCGCGGCGAAGACCGTTGCGGCGAACGGCGGAGGCGCCCACGTACACGTCGTTCTCGCCGGGGAGGTAGCCGTCGAGACGGATGAACCCGTACCCGTCGGGGCGCACGTCGAGAATGCCCTCGACCTCCTGAAGCGACTCGGCCTCGATCCTCGCGGCCTCTGCGGCCGCGAGCGCCTCGGCCTCTGCTACCGCCGATGCGATCGCCGCGGACTCCGCCTTGAACGCGGTCTCGAACACCGCGTCGACGAGTTCGTCCTTCTTCTTGAGCTTCTTGTGGTCGAGCCCGAGCTCGGCAGCCTTCTCCCGCAACTCGGCGACCTTGAGCGCTGAGAAATCCTCGCGCGTCACCTTGGGCACGGGCAGCTCGGCTGATTGCTCGGAGGAGCGGCGGGGCCGCCTCCTGCGTCGGTTGTTGCTCACGCGTTCTTCACTTTCTCCCAGTCGGCGAGAAACGACTCCAAGCCGCGGTCGGTAAGGGGGTGCTTGACGCACTGCTTGAGTACGTTGAACGGCACGGTCGCGATGTCCGCGCCCATGAGGGCAGCCTGCGTGAGGTGGTTCGCCGAACGGATGGAAGCGGCGATGACCTCGACGTCGTGGCCGAAGTCGTAGTTGTTGATCGCCATGACGACGTCGGCGAGCTGGGCGATGCCATCCTCGGAGATGTCGTCGAAGCGACCGACGAACGGGGAGATGTACGCCGCGCCGGAACGGGCGGCGAGGATCGCCTGCGGGACCGTGAAGCAGAGGGTCATGTTGACCTTGATGCCCTCGCTGGCGAGGATGTGCGTCGCGGCGAGTCCCTCGACCATCGTGGGGACCTTGACGACGACGTTGGGGGCGAGCTTCGCAAGGACGCGGCCCTCGGCAACGATCTCATCACGCGTCAGACCGACCGTCTCGGCGGAAACGGGCCCGTCGACGATCGCGCAGATGCGCTGGATGTGGGCGTGGAAGTCCTCGAGCTTGCCGCCGATGCGGGCATAGAGGCTCGGGTTGGTCGTCACGCCGGCGACGGCGCCCCAGCTGGCCGCCTCTTCGATCTCGGCGATGTCGGCTGTGTCCAAAAAGAATTTCAAGAGGATCCTCCTTCGGTCATGTCCGGCGCACCGGACACCCGTGTACGGCCGCAGGCGCGGACCGATTTACATTTGAGAAATACCCGACGAACCATCTCGGCATGCCGAAGTAACTGGTGAGATGGGGTAAGGCGGAAGGTCGTCACACCAAGGGCGCGAGAGAAAGGCGCGGGTGCGATTCACCGTCACTATACCACGCAGAAACCTGAGGGGAAGAACCTATTTCAGCGCGGCGGCCGGCCGGTCGAGGACATTGGAACCGGGCAGCGACGGGGTGAGACCGAACAAGCTGGAGAAGATGTTCGAGAAGAAGTCGATGGGTGCGTCGAAGGACACGATGTCATAGGTGCCCTCGATCCCGCCCAGGTCGGCAGCAACCTTGTAGGAGTCGTCGAGCGTGCCGATCTCGTCGACGAGCCCGAGGTCGACCGCCTTGGAGCCGAGGTAGGTCTCGCCGGTGGCAAGCGCCCGCACGTCCTTCTGCGGGAGGCCGCGCCCTTCGGCGACCAGATCGATGAACTGCGTGTGGATGGTGTCCAGATCGCCTTGGAACGCAGCGATCTCCTCGGGGGTCAGCGCCCGGTAGGGGCTCCCCTCGTCCTTATGCTCCCCGGCGATGAGCACCTGGAAGTCGACTCCGAGCTTGTCCATCAGGCCCTCGAGATTGGGGATCTGCATGATCACGCCGATGCTTCCCACCGAGGATCCGGGCATCGCGACGATGCTGTCCGCCTGCGAGGCGACCATATACGCTCCGGATGCGCAGAGGTCTCCGACGGAGACGACCACGGGCTTCTCGGATGCCGCGACGTACGCCGCGATCTCCTGGCTCGCGGCGACGGTGCCGCCCGGGGAGTCGATGCGTAGGACGATCGCCTTGACGGCGTCATCTTCCTCAGCCGCGTCGAACTGGTCCGCGAACGACTCGGGTGTGGCCAGCGTGCCCGTACCCGCGATGGTGTCGTCGATATGGATGAGCGCGATCGTGTCGGAGGAGAGAGACGTTCCCGACCCTCCGATGTACGAGACGGCGGCCAGCATCGGAATGCCGCAACAGCTGAGCAGGAGAAGGATCACGACGACGAGCGCGACCCAGCGCCAAAGGGACCGCTGCTTCGGGGCAGGTGCAGCCAATGGCGGCAGCGGGACGGGAGCGGGCGCGACGGGCTGGGGCGTGGGGACGTACCCGGACTCGTCCATCAGAGCTCCTCCACCCTCACCAGCGCGGCGATACGATCGACCACATCGAGGCTCTCGATCTCTTCCAATGCGGCGCGCACGTCGGCCTCCTTGGCGCGATGCGTGACGTAGACGATCTCGGCCGCCTCGGTGAACGCGCGCTTCTGCACGACCGACGCGATCGAGACCCCGTGGGCGCCGAACACCTGGGCGACCGCAGCGAGAACGCCGGGCTGGTCTGCGACGACGAGTCGGATGTAGTACTCGGTCTCGAGCTCGGCCATGTCACGGATGGGGAGGTCCTCCACGCACGTGCACCCGACGAGCGGAAGCTGGCCGTGCGCGAGTCTGCGGGAGATCTCGATGACGTCTCCCACGACCGCGGATGCCGCGGGAAGCGAGCCGGCGCCCTCGCCGAAGAACATCGTCTCCCCCACCGCATCGCCGATGACGTAGATGGCGTTGTAGACGCCGTTAACCGATGCGAGCGGGTGGTCGACCGGGATCATCGTGGGATGCACACGCACATCGATGCCGTCGGGAGTGCGACGCCCGATGGCGAGGAGCTTGATGACGTATCCCATCTCGCGTGCGTACGCGAGGTCCGCCGGCGCGAGAGGACGGATCCCCTCGGGGTGGACGTCGGAGAGCGTGACGCGTGAATTGAACGCTATCGACGAGAGGATGGCGATCTTCGCGGCGGCGTCGAACCCGTCCACGTCCGCCGTGGGGTCCGCCTCGGCGAAGCCCTTGTCCTGGGCCTCTGCGAGAGCGGCCTCATAGCTGAGTCCATCCTCGGCCATGCGGGTCAGCATGTAGTTGGTGGTTCCGTTGACGATACCCATGACCGTCGAGATCTCGTTGGAGACGAGCGCACGGCGCAGCGGTCCGATGATGGGGATCCCGCCTCCGACCGAGGCCTCGAAGGCGATCTCGACACCGGCGGCGTCGGCCGCACCCATGACCTCCTCGCCGAAACTGGCCATAAGCGCCTTGTTGGCGGTGACGACCTGCTTGCCGGCACCGATCGCCGCCAGCACCACCTCTCGAGCGACACCCGTTCCACCGATGAGCTCGATGACGATATCGACCTCCGGATCGGAGACGACGTCGTGCCAGTCAGGAGTGAAGATATCGGAGGAGAGGCCGAGTGCCTTCGCTCGCGGTTCGTTACGGTCTGCGGCCCGGACGAGTTCGATGTCCACACCCGCTCGGCGCGAGAAGTCCGCACGGTGAGTGCGCAGGATCTCGACGACTCCCGATCCCACGGTGCCAAGCCCGATCAAACCAACTTTGACGGTGCGCATGTAAAGCCCTCCTGGAAGAAGACGGTGCATTTAACCTGTCGTTTCATTCTACCCGAACACAAGCGGCGGGCCGCGGGGTTCGTCGGCTACGCGTTCCTGTTCGAACGCATGAGCTCCTCGACGGCCTCAGTGCGGGAGGAGACCCCCAACGCGAGATAGCCGGCCTTGAGACGCGAGGCGACGGTGTTGGGGCTGACGTCGAGCTCCTTGGCGATCTCGTTCTTGCTCATCCCCCAGAGACAGAACATCCGCACCGTCCGCGCCACCTGCGGGGAGACCCCGGCGAGTCGGTCCGTTGTCGCGACCACGACAGGACCCTCCTTCGGGACGTGATCCGCGAAGCGGAAGAGGTGGGAGACGAGACCGGGAGTGACGACGAACTCGCCCTTGGCACACTGCACGAGGACGTCGGATATCTCCACCCCCACATCGGCCTTCTCGAGCAGGCAGACCGCGCCCGCGTTGAGAGCAACCTCGAGGAGGACGGGGACGAGGTCCACACCGAGGACCACAAGTTTCACCGGGAATTCGAGGTTCGAGAGAGCCTCGGAGAGGACGACGAGCTGCTGGGAGTCGACCGGGCAGGCGACCACCAAGGCGTCTCTACCGGGCGCCGCGCTCGTGATCTCCGCCGCGATGTCGTCGCCGAACGCGCAACTGCCTGTGACGACGGTACGGCCGCTCTTTGAGAGATACATGGCGAGCGCATCCCTCGAGAAGAAGTCGTCGTCGACGATGAATGCCTCGTACTGCTTCAACCGAACCACCCCGCACTTCGTATCGCTGACAGCGAGTGAACGAACCTGCGGCTCCCGAGACAAAGGACACGTGACCGGAAACTAATGATAGTTAAACATTTTTTATGTCGAGAGGAAAGCGTTTATCCGAGCTCGTTGCGCAGCAGGTCCTCGTAGCTCTCGCGACGGACCACCAGACGGGCTTCTCCGTCGGCGACCATGACCACCCCGGGGCGCACCTGCTTGTTGTAGTTGCTCGACATCGACTGGCAGTACGCGCCGGTCGCGAGGACGCACACGATGTCCCCGAGCTCGGCAGACTGAAGCGGCGTGTCATTGACGATGATGTCGCCTGACTCGCAGTGCTTGCCCGCGATGGTCACGACCGTGTCCCTGGGCTGATCCGCCTTGTTGGCGATGAGCGGCTCGTAGTGCGCGCCGTAGAGCGCCGTGCGGATGTTGTCGGTCATTCCGCCGTCGACGGCGACGTAGGTGCGGACGTTGGGAATCGCCTTGATCGTGCCGACGGTGTAGAGCGTCACGCCCGCGTTGGCGACGATGGAGCGACCCGGTTCGACCATGATGCGGGGCACGGGAAGCCCGTGCTCCTCGCAATGGGCTTTGATGTCGTCGACGACCACTTTAGCGTAGTCCTCGACCGTCGAGGGCTCGTCGGGGAGACCGTACGCGATCCCCAGACCGCCTCCGGTGTCGAGCTCGCGAACGACGACGCCGGTCTTTGCACGGATGTCGTCCATGAAGTGGACGATGACCTCGATCGCCTTCGCGAAGCTGTTGAGCGCGAATATCTGCGACCCGATGTGCATGTGCAGTCCGGCAAAATCTATACCCGGCAGCTCGATGGCGCGCTCGATCGCCTTCATGGCGAGACCGTCGCGCAGGCCGAAGCCGAACTTCGAGTCCTCGGCGCCGGTCTGGATGTAGCAGTGGGTGTCGGCGACTACGCCGGGTGTCACGCGCACGAGGACCGACTGCTCGACGCCGCGGGCGACCGCCAGGTCGCTGATGCGCTGCATCTCCTCGAACGAGTCGACCACGATACGGCCCACTCCGGCATCGAGGCACTCGGCGAGCTCGAGCGGCGTCTTATTGTTGCCGTGGACGAAGACCTTCTCCATCGGGAAGTCGGCCGCGATGGCGAATGCGAGCTCTCCCCCGCTCGAGACGTCGAGGCAGCAGCCCTCCTCGGCGACGATCCGGCACATCGCGACGGTCATGAACGCCTTGCCGGCGAAGATGACGTCGACGTCGCTCCAGTGGTATCGCGTCCATTTGAGGTACGAGCGAAGCTGCTCGCGGATATGGAGTTCGTCCATGACATAGAGAGCGGTCCCCTGGGTGCGGGCGAGCTCGACCATGTCCACCCCGCCGACGAAGAGATGCCCGTCTTTCACTTCGGCGGTCATCGGCAGGACGGCCGCGAGGTCAGCGGCGGTCTTGAAGTCGGGGACGTTGGAAGGCTTGGTGGTGGGCATCGCCATCGGGGGGTTCCTCTCCTAGTCGCGCGAAGCGCGGGCGGTGTTCGGTCTCAGGCTCGTCGGTCACATGGAGCTCGGGGCACCCACTCCCACGAGCGCGAGCACGGTGCGCAGCGCGGAACGTGTCGCGTCCACGGCGTAGAGTCTGGCAGCAGTGAGGCAGGGGTCGTCACCGACGACTCGACAGCGGTTGTAGAACTGATGGAACGTCGCCGCGAGCTCCTCTGCGTACCGGGTCAGGCGGTTGGGCGCCAGATCGCGTGCGGCGCTTTCGACGACGTCCGAGAACTCCGAGAGCTTGCGCATGAGTGCGAGCTCCGCCTCTTCGACCAGCGGTGAGAGGTCGGTGTCGCTGAGGATGAGCTCAGCCGCCAATACGTCGATGTCCGCATCGAGGATGTCGACTCCGCCAGCCTTTCGGAGAATCGAGCATATCCGTGCATGTGCGTACTGCACGTAGTAGATGGGGTTCTCGCTCGAGTGCTCCTTGGCGAGTCCGATGTCGAAGTCAAGAGACTGATCGGTCGACCGGCGGAGGAAGAAGTAGCGCGCCGCATCGGCGCCGACCTCCTCGAGAAGCTCCTCGAAGGTGACCATCTCCCCGGTGCGCTTGGACATGCGCACGAGCTCGCCGTCGCGGAAGAGGTTGACGAGCTGGCCGATGACGACGTCGAGCGCTCCGGGGTGGCCGAGAGCCGAGACGGCGGCCTTCATGCGGGCGACGTAGCCGTGATGGTCGGCTCCCCAGATGTTGATGACGCGGTCGAACCCGCGGTCGAATTTGTTCGCGTGATAGGCGATGTCTGCGGCGAAGTAGGTGTAGTCCCCGTCGGCCTTGATCAAGACGCGGTCCTTGTCGTCGCCGAAATCGGTCGAGCGGAACCAGACCGCGCCGTCGAGCTCGAAGATGTAGCCGGCCTCGCGGAGACGGTCGATCCCGCGCTCGATAGCGGTCGTCCCCGACTCGTCGCGCACGTGCAGCGTACGCTCGGAGAACCAGACGTCGAACTCGACGCCCATGCCCGAGAGCACCTCCTGGAGATGCTCGAGGACCTGCGCGTACGCCTTCTCCTTGAAGTGGGACTCGCGTACATCCGCGGCGGCGTCGACCCACGTGCGGCCCTCATCCTCGAGGATCTCACGCGCAATCTCAGTGATGTAGGCGCCCCGGTAGCCGTTCTCGGGGAACTCGGTCTCGATGCCGCAGAGCTCGAGATAGCGGGCGGAGACGGACGTCGCGAAGATGTCCATCTGCACACCGGCGTCGTTGACGTAGAACTCGCGCTCGACGTCCCAACCGGCATGGGTGAGCACGTTGGCCATGGAGTCGCCGAGCGCTGCCCAGCGGCCGTGCCCCACATGCATGGGGCCGACGGGGTTGGCGGAGACGAACTCGACCTGCACGCGGCGTCCGCGTCCCAGGTCGACCCTTCCGAAGTCGGAGCCCTTCTCGCGGGCTTCTCTCAACACCCGCTGAAGGGCGAGAGGCGCGAGTCTGAGGTTGATGAATCCGGGGCCGGCGATCTCGACGGCCGCGATGTTCTCGTTTTGGGCGATACGCGCGGAGACGATCTCGGCGAAGGCGCGAGGCGCCATACCGGCCGCTTTCGAGGAACGCATGGCGACCGTGGTAGCCCAGTCTCCGTGGCTCGGGTCGCGCGGACGCTCCAGACCCGGGTCCGGAATCTCGGACAGCGGCAGCTCTCCTGCCTCGACGGCGTCTGCGATAGCTGCGGTCACGAGCTTGGAGATAGCGTCTCTCACGGTATCAAGGCCTTTCGGGATGTGGTCGTGTAGCCTCTCAGGATACCCGAATCGCCGCTATTTGTGATAAGGCTCGCGTCTGTTGATACGAAAGGCTCGATAAATCTGCTCGAGCAACACGATGCGGGCGATATTGTGCGGCAGGGTGATCGCCCCGAGGGACATCCGTTCGTCGGCGCGGGCCCTCACTTCGGGTGCAAGCCCGACCGATCCTCCCACCACGAACACGATCGTGCTCTGCCCATGGACACCGAGGTCGGCGAGGCGCTCGGCGAACTGCTCGCTCGAGCGCTGGGTGCCGCCGATCTCGAGAGTGACGACGTGCGCGCCCTCGGGGATCTGGCGCAGGATATCTGCGCCCTCCTCGGACATCGCACGCACATCTCCCAATCGTTCGGGGTCGCGGTCGCTGACCTCGACTACACGCACGGTCGCGTAGCCGGAGAGTCGCTTGAGATACTCGTCGGCCGCCTCGGTCCAGAAACGCTCCTTGAGGCGGCCGACGGCAATTACGGTTATCCGCATCCGGCTCTACTTCGAAGCCGCGTCGGAGCCGAGAGTGACCTCGAGGGTCTTCTCCTCGCCGGCACGGTTCACCTTGATCGAGACCTTCTCACCCGGCTTGTGGGTGCGGATGCTTATGAGCAGATCGTCTGCAGAGGTGACCTTCTCCCCCGCCAGCTCGATGATGACGTCGCCGTCCTTCATCCCGCCCTGCGCTGCCGGCGATCCCTCGAGGACGGAGGCGACATAGGCGCCCGAGTCGACCGTGAGGCTGTACTGCTTCGCGAGCGCCGAGTCGACGGTCATCATCGAGACGCCGATGAACGGGTGGACCGCCTTGCCGGTGTCGATGATCTGCTGGGCGATATCCATGGCGTAGTTGACAGGAATGGCGAATCCGATGCCCGCTGAGCTTCCCGAGGTGGACTGGATGAGCGTGTTGATTCCGATCAGGCGTCCTTCGGAGTCGACCAGCGCGCCGCCGGAGTTGCCGGGGTTGATCGCGGCATCGATCTGGATCATGTTCGAGTAGATCGACGACCCAGTCGCCGCGGTCATGGTCTCAGAGCGCTTGAGCGCCGAGACGATTCCGCTGGTCACGCTCTTCTCGAGACCGAACGGGCTGCCGACCGCCATGACCCACTGTCCCACCTTGACCTTAGAGGAGTCACCGATCTCGATCGCCTCGAGACCCGTGGCATCGATCTTGAGGACGGCCAGGTCGCTCGATGCGTCGACGCCGACGACATTCGCCACATAGTCCTTGTTCGCGGCGGTCACGGTGATGGTATCGGCACCCTCGACCACATGGTTATTGGTGACGATGTAGCCGTCGGACTTGATGATGACACCCGAACCGTTGCCGAGCTCCTGGCTGACGTTCTGGCCGGAGAAGGGATCGGTTCCGTTCTGGCTGATCGAGACGTTCACTACGGAGGGGACCACCTTGTCGGCCACGGCCACGGGGGTTCCATCGTCGACCGAGGTCGCTCCACCGGCATTGGTGTTCGTGCTCTTCGAGATGGTGCTCTCGGTACCGGTCTTCTCCTTCAGCTCGCCCGGGACGATGCCGAGTACCGAGAAGAGGGCAGCAAGTCCGATGACCGCGCCGAGAAGCGCGCTGATAAGCGCCACGACGACGAGCGAGAACATCGAGTGCTGCTTGGGCGCGTGCTCCTCGTGAACGGGCGGCGCGACGGGTACGGCGGGTGCAGCGGCGGGCTGGGACGACGCTTCCGGCTCGGGAGCGACCGGAGTAGGCGCAGCCTCGGGCACGGGATCGACGGGAACAAACGCGTTCTCCTCCAGGGGGGTCTGCTCACCCTGGGGCTCGAGGTTTTCTGGAACCTGTGTGTCAGACATGGCGCTCACCTCGCGAATCGATGGGATGTTCTGCAAAAAACGATACTACTCACGCGACCTGCGCGTATGGGGGTTCACAGGAAGTACAAACGAAACCCTCCCCTTGCGTATCCCATTCCCTGAACAAAAGTAAACCGCCCCTGCAAAACAGGGGCGGTCCGAGATGCATTCGATATCGGACAAGCAACTAGACGACGAGTCCCAGGAAATCGAACACGCCTGATGAGAACACTCCCAGGCCAAGCGCGATGATCGTGCACAGCACCACGACGAGCCCGGCAAACCTGCTGCCGGAGATCGTCGAAACACCCTCGGGAGACTCGATCTCGGCGTCGAAGAACATGGCCTTCACGATGCGGAGATAGTACGCGGCCGAGACGATGCTGGTGACGATCGCAACGATGACGAGGGCGAGCTGACCGAGGTCGATCGCGGCCGTGAAGAGGTAGAACTTGCCCATGAATCCTGCGAGGGGCGGAAGTCCGATGAGGGAGAACAACAGCACGGTCGCTGCGACCGCAGGCACCGGGTGGCGTCTTCCCAGTCCGGCCAACCGGACGAGCTGCGCTTCCCCGTCACCGAATGCGAGCAGGATACCCATGGTCGCCACGGAATACGCGACGATGTAGAAGAGCGCTGCGGATATGGACGCCTCGGAGATCGCGACCAGGCCGACGAGGACATAGCCGATCTGGGCGACGCCCGAGTACGCCATGATTCGGCGGACGTCGCGCTGCCCCAGTGCGGCCAAGTTGCCCAAGACCATCGATGCGACGGCGACGACTGCCATGAGCAGGGACATCTCCGAGGACTCGGCTCCGAGCGCCACGACGAACCTGACGACCACGAGCAGCGCGGCCATCTTGGGGATGGTGGCGACGAACGAGACCGCCCACGAATCGGCGCCCTCGTAGGCGTCGGGCGCCCAGTAGTGGAACGGTGCCGCAGAGAGCTTCGCGAAGAGGCCGACGAACACGAAGAAGGAAGCGAGGAGCGGGAGCAGCCCGCCCTTCGACGTGAGCTCGGAGATGAAGGTCGTGCCTGCGACTCCGTAGAGGAGCGAGAACCCATAGAGCATCACCAGAGACGTGGTCATCGAGAGGAGGAAGTACTTGAGCGCCCCCTCGAGCGACCTGCGGTTGTCACGTCGATAGCCGATGAGGACATAGGCGGGCATGGTCGAGAGCTCGAGGGTGACCAGGAGCGTGATGAGTTCCTGTGCCCCAGACATGAGCATCGAGCCGATCGAGACGAGCGCGCCGACGGCGACCGCCTCGCGCATGCGACCTTCGTCCCTTCCGGCGACCCAGAGCATCCAGAGCGCGGTGAGAACGGCGATTGCGATGCGGATGAAACGCGAGGCGCCGTCGAACACCAGCAGGTCGCCGAACACGCCCTCGCCCACCGGCTGCAGTGCCACGAGCACGGTGGCGGCAACGGCGGCGAGCATCCCGACGACGGCCGCCCCGCGGTCCTTACCGGGGAGGTACTCGGCGAACAGTGCCCAGAAGACGGACACGAGGAGGAGCAGTTCGGGGAGCAGCAGAAGATATCCGGTCATCTAGACTCCAACCGCCTTGAGGAGCACTCCGACCGCAGGGTCGACGAACGCGAGCAGCGACGACCAGTAGACGCCCATTACGACGATGAGCACGACCAACGGGGCGACGCTGAGGAACTCGACCGCTGTGATCTGCGAGCCCTTCTCACTCACAAGCTCGGAAGGCTTGCCGAGAATGGAGCGCTGGAGGAGCCAGAGCATGTACGCGGCTCCAAGGAGGACGCCGAGCGCACCGATGACGACCAGATAGTGCGGGATCGAGGACTGCCACGCGCCCATCAACGAGAGGAACTCGCCGACGAAGCCCGAGAGTCCCGGAAGTCCGAGCGAAGCGAACGAGGCGAAGGCGAACAGTCCGCCGATCACCGGCATGACGACCATGACTCCGGCGATCTTCGATATCTCGCGGGTATGCAGCCGCTCGTACATCATGCCGAAGACGAGGAACAACATGCCCGTGACGAGACCGTGGCTCACGTTGACCGCCATCGCGCCGTCGAGGCCTGCCGCGGTGCCCGAGGCGATGCCCAGCATCGCGAATCCCATGTGGGAGACCGACGAGTAGGCGATGAGCTTCTTCGCGTCGGTCTGTGCGAACGCGTTGGCGGCGCCGTAGACGATGGAGATGACCGCGAGGACCGCGATGGCGAACTGCCAAGACTTGAATCCCTCGGGAAGGATCGGCAGCGCGACTCGGATGAAGCCGTACGTACCCATCTTGAGCATGATGCCCGCAAGCAGGACGGAGCCTGCGGTCGGGGCCTCGACGTGGGCATCGGGAAGCCATGTGTGGAACGGGAAGATCGGCACCTTGACCGCGAAGCCGAGGAAGAACGCGCCGAACAGCCACCACTGGGTCGACTCGGGCAGCCCGGCGTTCACCAGCGCGCGTACGTCGAACGTCCCCGTGAGGAGATAGAGCGCGATGATGCCGACGAGCATGAACACCGAACCGGCGAGCGTGTAGATGAAGAACTTGAGGGAGGCGTACTCACGTCTCGGACCGCCCCACTGCGCGATCAGGAAGTACATCGGGACCAAAACGAGCTCCCAGAAGATGTAGAAGAGGATCAGGTCGAGCGAGAGGAACACGCCATTGAGCCCGACCGCGAGGAGCATGAGCATCGCAAAGTAGAACGCGGGCTTCTCCGTGATCTTCCACGAGGCGAGCACCGAAACGAACATCAACAACGCCGAGAGGAACAAGAGCGGCAGCGATATGCCGTCGACTCCCAGCGAGTAGAGGATGTTCGCCTGCGGAATCCAGGAGACCTTCTCGACGAACTGCATCTGACCGCTGGCGCGATCGAACAGCGTCATGAGGTAGACCACAAGGCCGAGGTCGAGGGCCGAGACTGCCGCGGCGATCCACTTGGGAAGGCCGGGTTGCCCCTTGGGAGCGAGCGCGCAGAGCGCGACGCCGACGAGAGGCAGGAAGACGATGATTGTCAGCAGCATGCTCACGCTCAGGCTCCTTTCACCATGATGTACACCATGAAGACGACGACAGCGATGAGTACGTATCGCTGATATGACTGAAGACGACCTGTCTGAAGGGCGCGGAATCCCGAGCCGAAGAACCGAGAGAGGGTGGCGAGCCCGTTGACGACGCCGTCGACCACGATCCGGTCGAAGCGCCACATGCCCCGGGAAACCGCCCCGTAGCCGCTGCCGAGACCGTTGACGATGCCGTCAACCAACCTGCGATCGAGGAAGTAGAGAGCATCGGCGAGCTTGAAGAACCCTTTGACGAAGACGAAGTCGTAGACATCGTCGAAGAACCACTTCCGCGCCGGGACGAAGTAGATCGGCCCGAGGGCGGTGCGGACTTTACGGCTCCGCTCGGTGTCCCGCCCGTAGACGAGCCATCCGATCGCGATACCGACGAGCGCCACGAGGGTTGAGATTCCCGCGACCGTGAGCTCGGGCCAAGCACCGTGCTCGCCGAGCAGCTCGGCCATCGGGATGAACGTGAATCCTGCCACGCACGTGATCACCGCGAGGAACGCCACGGGCACCATCGAGAACAGGTCACCGTCGTGCGCATGCTCGCTCTTGAGCGGGCCGCGGAAGACGCGGAGCCAGAGGCGTGTCATGTAGAACGCGGTGAGAAGCGAGGTAAGGACGACGGCGCCGAAGGCGAACCAGTTGCCGTTGTGCGAGGCGACGGTGAGGATCTCGTCTTTCGAGAAGAATCCGGAGAACGGCGCGATTCCCGCGAGCGCCAGCGCTCCGATCGTGTAGATGACCGTGGTCACCGGCATCTTCTTTGCGAGGCCTCCCATATCGCGCATGTCCTGGGTGTGGACCGCGTGGATGATGATTCCCGAGGTGAGGAAGAGCAAGGCCTTGAAGAACGCGTGGGTGAAGAGGTGGAAGAGCGCGGCCGCCTCGCTCCCCAAGCCGAGGGCGACGAACATGAGGCCGAGCTGCGAGATCGTCGAGTACGCGAGAACCTTCTTGATGTCGTACTGCACGGCGGCCATCGAGGCCGCGACCACGGCGGTGACCGCTCCGACGATCAGGATCACCGTGAGCACGCCGGGAGCCTGCTCGATGACGGGGAGGAATCTGGCGACGACGAACACACCTGCCGCGACCATGGTCGCCGCGTGGATGAGCGCGGATGAGGGCGTGGGGCCGGCCATCGCGTCGGGGAGCCAGGTGTGCAGCGGAACCTGGGCGGATTTGCCCATCGCTGCCCAGAGGATGCCGAGCGAGACGAGCGTCGCCGCGGTCCCGGAGTAGGTGGCCCCGAGGATGGTCCCCATGTCGAAGGTGCCGAACTGGGACCAGAGGGCGAAGAGTGCGACCAAGAAGCCCATGTCTCCGATTCGGGTGGTGAGGAACGCCTTCTGCGACGCCTTGCGCGGCGCCTCGTCCTCCCACCAGAAACCGATGAGCAGGTACGAGCAGAGCCCCATCATCTCCCACATCGCGAAGATGAGCAGCAGGTTGTCGGCCATGACGAGGCCGAGCATCGCGGCGGTGAAGAGAGCCAGCACCGCGTAGTACCAGCCCTTGCGGATGTCGTCCCCCATGTAGGACAGCGAGTAGACGTGCACCGCGGCGGAGACCAGAGTGACGACCAAGAGCATGATCACGCCGAGCGAGTCGAGCCCGATCGAGAGTTGGAGCGGAACGCCTCCGATGACCGCGAACGACCACGCGGACTCGAATATCTTCTCCGAGCCGTGGTATCCGCCGGAGAAGGCGAGATAGGCGACGTAGACCGAGAGGACGGCCGAGACGCCGATGGCGATCGTCGGCAACCAGACGAGCGCGTTGCGCAGCTTCCGCGAGAGCGGAATCATCACGAGCGCGCAGATCGCGGGGAGCATCGGTATGGCGAGAATCCACGTCATCGGCTACCCCTTCAGCTCGTCGACATCGCTGAGCTCGGAGGAGCGCAGGCGGCGGAAGATGGCGATGACGAGGCCGAGGCCCAGACCGATCTCGGCGGCCGAGACGACCATCGAGAAGATCGCGAAGAACACGCCGTCCATCGTCTCAGGGGTGACGAACCGGGAGAACGCCACCATGTTGAGGTTCACGGCGCACGCCATGAGCTCGAGGGACATGAGCACCTGGACAGCCGAGGTGCGGGACAGAGCTCCGTAGAGCCCGAGCGCGAACACTATCGCGCCGACGACGAGGTATGCCTCGAGTCCGATGTTCATCGTGCATCACGCTCCCTTGACCACCAGATCGCACCGACGAGCGCCGCGAGGAGCACGAGGGATGCGAGCTCGAAGGGAAGGACCCAGCCTTCGGGCGAATACAGGAGCTTTCCGAGGTCCACGATGGTGGGGAAAGACTCCGGGAGGAATCCCGTCTTGAAATCGAAGGCGAAGACGGCCGAGGCGATGACGCCGAGAAACACAGCGGAGATGCCGGCGGCGACCACGGAGAAGTCCCTCTTGCGGGTGACGTCCTCGCGGCTTCGCGACGTGATCATGATCGAGAACACGAGAAGGATCGAGACGGCGCCGGAGTAGACCAGGAACTGGACCAGCGCGATGAAACCGTACCCCATGGAGAGGTACAGTCCCGCGATGCCCACCGTGGCGCCCAGGAGCAGGAAACCCTCGTGGACGATGTTGCGGGTGACGAACATCCCGAGTGCGCATCCTATGGTGAGGACGGCGAACACCCCGAAGATGATGGGATCGACGAACTCGGTCACTCGGCACCTCCCTTCTCGGCATCCTGCGGGGCCTCAGCGACCGGCGCCGCGACCGCGGGCTTCTCAGCACGTTTCGGCTTGGCGATCGGCACGTTGAGGAGCAGGTGCCTGTTGAGCTCCTCGCGCGAGAACTCCGCGAGCTCGTAGTCGTGGTTCATCTGGATCGCGTCGAACGGGCAGGCCTCCACGCAGAGGCCGCAGTTGATACAGGACCCCAGCTCGTAGAACCAGTCGTCGATGATCTTCGTCTTGTCCTCGAGCACGGTCACCGGGATGTAGATGCAGTGGTGCGAGCACGCCTTGACGCACGACTGGCACGCTGTGCAGCGGTGCGACCCGTCCTCGTTGCGCTTCATCTCGACCGCCCACCGGGAGCGCTCGAACTCCTCAACACGCTCGAAGGGGTACTGGACCGTCACAGGGCCTCGGCGCCAGTTGCGGAACGAGATCTGGATGGCGCGAAGCATGCCCCTGCCCCAGAGCCTCGAGTTTGATTCAAGGAACTTCACTACGCTGCACCTCCGTAGATCTGCACGAGCTTGATGACCAGACCGGAGATGAGGATCCACGCGAGCGACGCCGGCATCAGGTACTTCCAACCGAGGTGCAGGTACTGGTCGATTCGGGGACGCGGCCACGTGCCGCGGATCACCTGGATGAAGAAGATGATGATGTAGGTCTTGATCATGAAGATGAACGGCGCCGCGATGGAGGCGTCGACCGCCGAGATGCCGGTCTGCCACCCGCCCAAGAAGAGCGTGACGATTGCGGCGGCCAGGATGAAGCTGTTGGAGAACTCGGCGAGGTACATGATTCCGAAGCGCATCGAGGAGTACTCGGTCGACCAGCCGCCGATGAGCTCGCCTTCCGCCTCCGACATGTCGAACGGTATCTGGTTGAGCTCTGCCAGCCCCGCGACCAGGAAGATCAGGAACGCCGGGAACTGCGGGACGATGTACCACAGCGAGTGCTGCGCGAGCACGATGTCCTTGAGGTTGAGCGAACCGGCCATCATCGCGACGGGGAGCATCGAGAGGAGCAGCGGCACCTCGTAGGTGATCTGGCTGCCGATCGCGCGGATACCTCCGATGAGCGCGTACTTGTTGTTCGATGCCCACGAGACTCCGAGGAGCGCGACGGGGACAAGCGACGAGATGCCGAAGAGGAACAGCAGCCCGAGGTCGGAGTCCATGATGATCCAGGTCGCCGAGAACGGGATGACCATGTACGCGAGAAGCGCCGGCGCGAAGACCAGGAAGGGCGCGTACTTATAGAGGGGCTTGTCCACGTGGTCGGGGATGATCTCCTCCTTGGAGATGATCTTGCCCACGTCGCAGAGCGTCTGGAAGATTCCCTGGGGTCCCACTTCGTTCGGCCCGATGCGGACATGCAGGCGGCCCAAAACGCGGCGGAGCATGTAGATCAGGACGACGCCGTTGAGAAGAGCGAGGCCGAGCGCCGCCAGGAAGCGGAGCAGGCCGATAAGCCATGGACTCATCGGTCCACCTCCCCGAAGACGAGGTCGACCGAGGCCATGTGCATGACCATGTCGGCGAACAGCATCCCGACGATCCCGGCCTCAGCGCCCTGCAGGGCAAGCATGGTTGGTGAGCGGTAGCGGACGCGATACGGCTTGTCGCTGCCGTCGGTCACCACGTGCATCCCTATCTCGCCGCGCGGCCCCTCGACCGCGCCATACGCCTCGCCGACCGGCGGGCGGAGGATCTTGGGCACCTTGGCCATATGCGGACCCTCGGGCATGCCATCGAGGCACTGCTCGATGATGCTCAGAGACTCGATCATGTCCTCGAGACGAACGAGGATTCGTGCCCAGATGTCACCCTCGGTGCGTGTGGGCACCTTGAAGTTCAGCTTGTCGTAGGCGGCGTACGGACGGTCGCGGCGGACGTCGAAGTCCATGCCGGAGCCGCGCCCGTTGGCACCGGGCATCGCCCAGTCGTGGGCGAAGGCCTTGTCCATGACGCCGATGTTCTTCACACGTATCTGGAGAAGTTCCTGGCCGAGCATCATCTCGACGTTCTCCTCGAGAAGCGCGCGGGCGGTCTTGAGGTAGTCGCGCAGCATCGCGTCGGTCTTTGGCGTGATGTCGGCGAGCACGCCGCCGGGGCGGACGTAGTTGGGCATCATGCGCGAGCCGGTGACCTGCTCGAGCACGTCGACGAGGACCTCGCGGTCGCGGAAGACGTAGAGGAAGCCTCCCATCGAGCCCGCATCGAGACCGGTCGGGCCGAGCCACGTCATGTAACTGATGAGTCGGATGACCTCACCCATGAGCGAGCGAAGCCAGTTGGCACGCTCGGGAACCTCGATGCCGGCGATCTGCTCGACTGCGAGCGCGAACGCGGTCTCCTGATGGATGCCGGAGACGTAATCGGCGCGGTCGAGAAGGGCGCCCACCGCGTCGAAGCGGCGCGTCTCGCTCAGCTTCTCGATTCCGCGGTGCAGGTTGCCGATGATGAGTTCGGAGGCCATGATCTCCTCGCCGTCCATCTCGAGCATGAGGCGCATGACGCCGTGCATCGAGGGGTGCTGAGGACCGACGTTGAGGATCATGTGCTCGGTGTTGAGCTCGTCGAGCGGCGGGCGCGCGAAGCGCATGCTTGTGGGGTACTCGTGCTCGACCTTCGCGTCGGGGTCCGCTGCGAGCGTCCCGACCCTATGGATATCCCAATACGGATCGCTCATCGACCGCGCACCTCCTCGACGGTACGGAGAAGGGTCGACTTGAGCAATGGAGGCTCGATCCCGTCGGTCGTGAGGAGTCGCTTGGGGTTGGGGTGTCCGGCGAGCTTGAGGCCGAACATCTCGCAGAGCTCGCGCTCGGGCATGAGCGCCGGAGGGAAGTCCTCCCAGATGCTCGCCCAAGTCCCGCCGTAGGGGTGGAGAGATTTGATGATGAGGTCGGCCTTCTGCGCGAACGAGCGAAGATGGATGACGACGTCGACACCCTCTCCGGTGTCGATTCCGAAGACGTCGATGTAGTAGTCCATGTCGCACTGTGCCTTGGCCACACGAACAGCGGCCTTCGCGTCGAGCGGCGCCACTCGGATGAACTCTCCGAGAGGCAGGATCTCCTCGACCGTGTGCGGCACGCCGGCGACGGCGAATGCGGCGCTAATCGCGTTCATGTCTGGCTGCAAGGCGCTCCTCCGACTTCGCTAGGATCAACTTCTGAAGCTTGCGGAACCCGTAGTGGACCGACTCGGGCCGCGGCGGGCATCCGGGGATGTAGACGTCGACCGGAAGGATCTCGTCGGCACCCATGACGACGTTGGGGTACTCGCGGAACGCGCCACCCGTGCACGCGCACGCGCCCATGGCGACGACCCAGCGGGGCTCGGGCATCTGGTCGTAGATGCGGCGGAGCGTCGGGGCCATCTTCCGGTTGACCGTTCCGGTAACGATGAGAACGTCGCACTGACGGGGGCTGTTGCGATAGAACACGCCCATGCGGTCGAAGTCGAAACGGGGACCCGAAGCGTTCATGAGTCCCTCGATCGAACAGCACGCGATGCCGTACGAGATGTACCACAGGGAGTTCTGCCTGCAGTAATCGAGCAGCTGCTCGCTACGGATGACGACGGCGGAGTCGTTGGGAAGCCATTCGCTTAGCGCCATTCGAGTGCACCCTCCTTCCAGGCATAGAGGAGACCCCCGAAGAGGAGGACGATGAATATGACCATCTCGAAGAAGACGAAGAGACCCACGCCCTTCTGGCCGAACGTGACGGCCCAGGGATAAAGGAAGACGGTCTCGATGTCGAAGATGACGAAGAGAAGCGCGTAGACGTAGTACCCCGCGCGAACCCGGATACGAGCGTTGCCGATGGGCTCGACGCCGCATTCGTAGACGCTGTTCTTCTCTTTGTAGGGCTTGTGCGGAGCGAGTATCCGCGACGTTGTGACTGCGATCGCCGCAAACGCGATACCTCCGATGGCGAACACCGTGACGAGGTAGGGCGCAAGCTGTTCCATTGAAACCCCTCCAAGATGTCCAAAGACGCGACCGCGTCTGAACCGATAATACATACAAAAAAGGGAAGGCCCTGCCGGGTCACCGTTTTCTGTACCGTACAACAAGCGCTACAAAGGCTTAACCCGAGGTTAACACCGTCGCCGGTGAGCGGCGAGGGTCTCGACGTGAAAGGTGCAAGGTGCCCCGAACTGCCCCATATATGGCAGACTGATGACTAATAATCGTGCATCAATCCACCCATTACATGAAGGATACCCATGCGCGCGCTGAAAGACCTCTCCTTCTCGGCGGTGATTTCGGGATTCGTCGCCGTTTTGGTCGCATTCTCATCCTCCGCCGTGATCGTGTTCCAAGCCGCTCATGCGTTGGGAGCCTCCCCTGCGGAAATCGCGTCCTGGATGCTTGCTCTGGGCGTCGCCACAGGAGTCACGTCCATCGTCCTCTCCCTGAGGTTTCGCGTACCGGTCCTCACTGCTTGGTCGACACCGGGGGCCGCACTCCTCGTGACCAGCGTTTCGGGCATCTCGTTGCCGCAGGCGACCGGGGCGTTCATGGTCTGTGCGGCGCTGATCGTGCTGGTCGGCGCAACGGGATGGTTCGAGAAGCTGATGCGCAACATCCCGCCGACGCTTGGCGCGGCGATGCTCGCGGGGATACTGCTGCGATTCGGGCTGGAGGGCTTCTCCTCCGTGCAGACCCGCCCCCTACTGGTGCTCACGATGTTCGCCGTCTATCTGCTCATGCGTCGGTTCATGCCGCGCTACGCCGTACCCGCGGTCCTCGTCGTCGGAACGGCGGTCGCCGCGGCGCAAGGTCTTCTCCATGCCGACGGGCTGACTCTCCAGATCGCACGTCCGGTCTTCACCATGCCGGAGTTCTCCGTGGCGGCGATCGTCGGCGTCGCACTGCCGCTCTTCATCGTCACGATGGCGTCGCAGAACATGCCGGGCGTCGCGATTCTCAAGGCCTCCGGATACGAACCGCCCGTTTCCCCCATCATCACCTGGACCGGCGTCACGTCGCTCGTGCTCGCACCCTTCGGCGCGTACTCGCTCAACCTCGCCGCCATCGTCGCGGCGATCACCATGGGACGAGACGCGCACGAGGACCCGGACCGTCGATACATGGCGGCCGTCTCCGGCGGGTTCTTCTATCTGATCGTCGGCATCTTCGGAGCCACCGTGGCCTCGATGTTCTCCCTCTTCCCCAAGGAGTTGATTCTCGCGCTGGCAGGGCTCGCGCTGCTGGGGACGATCGGGAGCGGGCTTGCCGGCGCCATGCGCGACGAGGAGCACCGCGAACCCGCGCTCGTCACATTCCTGGTCACCGCATCGGGGCTCAGCCTGCTCGGAATCGGTGCCGCGTTCTGGGGAATCGTCGCGGGCCTGATCGCGACGGCCGTGCTCGTAAGACGAGGTGCGGCACCTCACGGCGCGTCGGCGGTCGCCGCGGAAGACGCCTAGGGAGTTAACCTCAGTGGAAGGATCTACCATCGTGATGCGGGGACGCCTTCAGCGTTCCGGCGACGTGAAGGGATCCTCCATGCATGAACACTCACCGCTCATATTCACCATCGTGTTGATCTGCGCCGCGGTCGTGGCTTTCGTGGCGTTCACATGCTGCGCCTCGGTCCTCTTCGTGGGAGCCCCCGCAGGCTGACGGCGGGGATTCACTCTCCGAGAAGACCGATCATCTTGACCGTCCTCTTCAGGGCGAACCACGTTCCGCGCGCAACCCACCAATACTCGATGTAGGTGAGACGTTTCATGAATATCGCAGGGAGCCCGGAGAGCTTGAGGTTGAACATCCAGCCGACGCAGTAGCCGCCGATGCTGATGAACTCGCCCTTCTGGTTGGGGAGGAACTCCTCGACAGGCTCGCCTCGGTATTCCGCGGCGATGTTCTTCGCAGCATGCAGCCCTTCGGGCACGGCGAATTGGGCGACCATGTGGCAGACGCCGTTCCTGGCCTTCCAGGGGATCGCCGCTGCATCTCCGAGGGCGTAGATGTCTTCCTGGCCGACGACCTTGAGGTATTCGGTTCCCTCGATCCGATTCTGCGCGCCCAAAGGCAGTCCCCAGCGCGCAGTCGACGAAGTCGCCCGTGCCCCTCCGGCCCACACGGTCACGGCGCTCTCGGTGGGTACGCCGTCGAGGTAGACGGTGTGGTACTCCATCTTGGAGACGGGCTTGCCCGTCACGATCTTGATGTGCAGTCGATCCTCCATGTATCGCGTGGCCCGCTGGCGCAGGGTCTCGTTCAAGTGAGGGAGGATGGTCTCGCGCCCCTCGATGAGACGGATCGTCATCTCCTCGGGCTCGAGCCCGTAGAGGCGGCAGAGCTTGGGGAGCTGCTTGCCGAAGGTCCCCACGATCTCGACCCCGGTGTCGCCTCCGCCGATGACGGTGAACGTGAGCAACCGCCTGCGCTGCTCCTCTTCGGTCGAATGACGCGCCAGCTCGAACTTCTCCGCGATCTTGTCGTGGAGGGTGTAGATGTTCTTCATCGACCACACGGGGATGGCGAACTCCGCGAGACCCTCGATGGGCGGGATGAACGGCTCGGCCCCTGTGGCGATCACGAGTTTCCAGTACTCGTAGGTCTCGCCGTCCTCGGTGGTGACGGACTTGGCATCCGGGTCCACTCCGACGGCCTTCTGCGTGACCTTCTTGAGGGCACCCCAGGGGATGTTGTTGAACAGCTCGGTGTAGGAGAGCTTGCAGAAGTCGGCGTTGCGACTCCGACTGGTCGCCGCGATGAGGTCGAACTCGGACAGCGTCTGCTGGTAGTCGTGAGGCTCGATGAGGAGCATCTCCAACTCGCCCTGCTCGAACTCCTTGTGGAGGCGTTTTGCGAGCGAGGTGATGCAGCAGACGCCTGCATATCCCCCACCGATCACCACGATGCGCTTCTTGAAGCTCTTGGAGAGAACCATCGGACCCCCTGCCTCGGCGTTGTCCGAAAGTCTAGCACCGCTCCCCATACCTGCGCTTGGGAGAAATACCCTGCCTGCAAGGTGTATAACCTCACCTGACGGGAATATTCCGAAACGAGTCGCACCGCAGGCGCGCCCGGAACCGCGAGGGCGCCGGATGACGAAATGAGGCAGCGACATGCCGCACACCATCTGGACGGGAACCGTGAGCTTCGGACTGGTGGCCATACCGGTCACCTTGGTCACAGCTGAGGAGACCGCCGAGCGCATCAAATTCAACATGCTCGACAGCCGCGACCTCTCCCCCATCAAGCAGCGTCGGGTCAACGAGCATACCGGCGAGGAGGTCGCCTGGGACGACATCGTGAAGGGCTACGACGTCGGTTCGGGGCGGTACGTGGTGATGACCGACGAGGACTTCGCCGCAGCGGACATCGAGGCGACCCAGACGATCGATGTGCTCTCGGCCGTCGACGCGAGCGAGATACGCCCCGAGTACTTCGACAAGCCCTACTATCTGGTGCCGACCAAACAGGGCAGGAAAGCATACGCGCTTCTGCGCGAGACGCTCGCACGGTCGGGCCGGGTCGCCCTTGGCAAGGTCGTCATCAGGACGCGCCAGCGCCTCGTCGCGCTCGTCCCGGAGGGAGACGCACTCCTCCTCGAGATACTCCGCTATCCGAGCGAGCTCCGCGGTACGGAGGGACTTGACCTTCCCGGTCCAGCCGAGCAGTCGGGGGTGACCGAGGCGGAACTCGCGATCGCCCAGCAATTGGTCGCTGCGATCGCCCGGCCGTTCGACCCCAGCGAGGACCTCTACTCGGACACCTACCACGACCGGCTCGTGGCGCTCATCGACCGCAAGGCGGAGGGGATCCCGGCTGCCACCCCGCTCGAGGCGGCGCCCGCGCCTGCTGCCCGGGGCGAGGTCATCGACATCGCGGCGTTGCTCAAGCGCTCCCTCGAACAAGTCAAGCAGGCTGCAGGCTAGGACTCTCCGATCGCGAAGGGGGCAGCGATGCCGCTCGACCGTTATGCAGAGAAGCGCGATTTCGACAAGACCGCTGAACCCGCGCCCGCCGAGACCAAGTCCCCGGGCGACAAGGACGGCGACCTCCTCTTCGTGATCCACAAGCACGACGCGAGTCGCCTGCACTACGACCTCCGTTTGGAGGTCGGGGGCGTCTTGGCGTCATGGGCGGTCCCCAAGGGCCCCTCCCTCGACCCGCACGACAAGCGGCTCGCCGTCCATGTGGAGGACCATCCCCTCGCGTACGGCTCGTTCTCCGGGACGATCCCGGAGGGACAGTACGGGGCGGGGACGGTCGAGATATGGGACACCGGCACGTACGAGCCCGAGTCGGACATGGTCAAGGGGCTGGAGAAGGGCGACGTCAAATTCACGCTCCACGGACACAAGTTGGGAGGAAGCTGGGCCCTTGTGCGCATGAAGCCGCGGCCCGGCGACCACGCGGAGAACTGGCTCCTCATCAAGCATCGCGACGAGTTCGCGGACGACGGCTCCGATGTCACGACAGAGCGCCCCGAGCCCGTCGCCGGCGGCGCCTCCGATGCGGATCCCGTGCCGACCCTCTCCGATGCCCCCTTTCAACTCGCAACACTGACGGCCAAGGCACCCTCGGGGCCGGAGTGGGTGCACGAGGTGAAGTACGACGGGTATCGCGCGCGGATCTCCGTCGAAGGGGGACGTGCGCGGCTCTTCACTCGGTCGAACCAGGACTGGACCGACAAATTCGGCCCGATCGTCTCGGCCGCCTCGCATCTGCCGGCCACGAACGCCCTGCTCGACGGCGAGATCGTCGTCTTGGACAAGAGCGGGGTCTCGCACTTCGGCGCCCTGCAGGAGGCGCTGTCCTCAAAGAACACCGGCGCGATGACCTACATGGCCTTCGATCTGCTGTATCTGGACGGGCGCGACCTCCGTCAACTGCCCCTCACCGAGCGAAAGAGGCTCCTCGGAGACTTGCTGTCGCGTGTTGAGGGAGAGACCCCACTCAGGCTGAGCGAGCATCTCTCCGTAAGCGGACCGGAGTTTCACGACCAGGCGTGCCGTCTCGGGCTCGAGGGATCGATCTCCAAGAGGGCCGACGCTCCGTGGCGACCGGGGAGAGGGCGCGACTGGATCAAGACGAAGTGCCTGCTCGAGCAAGAGTTCGTCGTCGCCGGCTGGACCAAGCCGGCCGGGTCGCGGGCGGGGTTCGGTGCCCTGCTCCTCGCTGTCAACGAGTCGGGAGGGCTGCGCTACGCGGGAAGAGTGGGCACGGGATTCTCCGACCGCGAGCTCATCGCCCTGAGGGATCGGCTCGAGACCCTCGCCGCGGACACGCCGCCCCTTCTCGACCCTCCCCCGTTGAAGGCGGTTCACTGGGTCAGGCCCGAGCTCGTCGTCGAGGTCGCGTTTCTCGAGTGGACCGGCGACGGACTGGTGCGGCAAGCGAAGTTCGGAGGGGTGCGCGAGGACAAGCCCGCAGCCCAGATCGTTCGGGAGATGCCTATGGACGATCCACTCCGGCCGACAAGTCTTCAGGGCGCCGACGCCTCTCCGGTCGTGGCGGGCGTTCGCCTCTCAAACCCCGACAAGGTGTTGTTCAAACCGGGAGGCGCTGACGTACCGGAGGTGACCAAGCTCGACCTCGCGCGGTACTACGAGATCGTCTCGCCGCTTATGCTCCCCTATCTCGAAGGGCGGCCGCTCACCTTGGTTCGGTGCCCTCAAGGCGATCACGATTCGTGCTTCTACCAGCGCCATCCCGAGAAGCTCAAGGCGATCTCCCCGCACGTTCACACGTTCGATGTCGCCGAGACCGACGGGGAATCGGGGGTCTACATCTTCACCGACGATCTCGCGGGAGTGATCTCGCTCGTGCAGATGGGAACGCTCGAAATCCACACGTGGAGCTCGCTCGCCGCAGACTACACCCGCCCCGACCGCATCGTCTTCGACCTCGACCCGGGACCCGGAATGGACTGGGAGGAGATTCGGGACTGTGCCCTGCTGATGCGCGACGCGCTCACCGCACTCGGCCTCGCATCGTTCGCAAAGCTCACCGGAGGCAAGGGCGTGCACGTGGTCGTGCCACTCACGCCGAATCGTGAATACGGGCCGGTGAGGGAGTTCGCCCGCGCATTCGCGGAGACGATCGCGGCGCACGACCCGGACCGTTTCACCTCACGCATGGCGAAGACGCTGCGGGAGGGTCGCGTGTTCATCGACTATCTGCGAAACGGCCAAGGAGCCACGGCGGTCGCCGAGTATTCGACGCGCGCCCGCGAAGGTGCCCCGGTGAGCGTTCCCATCTCATGGGACGAACTCGCGGGCCAGGTCGCCCGCCCGGTGTACTTCGTTCGGGATCTCGTCAGGCGCGTGAGCGATCCCGCGTTCGTAGACCCGTGGTCGGAGTACGACGCGAGCAGGGTCGAACTCGACCCCTTGTTGCTCGAGGCGCTGGGAAAGACGATGAAGGACTAGGCGATCCGAGCCCGAGACGACTAGAGTCCCGCCACAGTGATGGTGCTGCTGATCATTCCCATCCAGCAGGTGTAAACGATCTGCCCGGTCTTCTGGGGAGTGAATTCGATGATGTTGTCACCCAGCTGAAGCTTCTGTTTGACACCGTATTCAGGGATAGTGACCTCGCCGTTGCACCCGTTGAGGGTTCCCTCATCGGCGACGATGGTCCACTTCACGGGGATGCCCGAGTAGACGCTGATCGGGAAGTATCGACCCGACTCGAGCCGGGTCGTGACCGTCTGCACGTCACCGTCAACGACCGCCTGGGCGACGTCCTGCTTTTGGCTGATGCCCGCGACGGAGAGCGCGCTCGCCTTGACGTCGACGCCGGCGAGAAGCAGCCCGCGGTTTCCCATCACGACTCCGAGGATGATGACGAGTGCTGCGCTGATCTTCAGCATCTGCTTGGTGAAGTTGGAACTCACCAGCGAGCTGAAGGCGCCGAAGGCGAACATCAGCGGCACGGTGCCGAGGCTGAAGAGGAACATCGACAGAGCGCCGGCGACGAGGCTTCCCGTCCCCAGGGCATAGAGCTGCATCGCCTGCAGCGGGCCGCAGGGCATGAACCCGTTGATGAGACCGACGACGTACGGCGCCTTGCCGCCCCTGCCACGGGCCACCTTCGA
>CAZMJV010000001.1:65097-69956 GCA_964566905.1 uncultured Coriobacteriia bacterium
CTCTCGCAACCGTCGCATGCAGCCGCGCGGCCGGCTCCGGACTGCGAGAGTCCGATGCCGCCGCACATGGCGATGCAATGCACTGAGGTGAAGAGGCCGACGACGAAGAGCATGCCGTACCCCATGCCTTGGCTGACCTGCGGGAAGAACCCGAACCCGACGGTGTTCTGAACGATCAGATAGATTCCGACGAGAATGAGCCCGATGAGAAACAGCGAGGTGTTCCCCGACGGCGCGTCCGTCTCGACATCGACCCGGAGGTCCTCCTCCTGAGGAAGAACGACCCGGTAGCCGGCGTCAACGATGGATGCACGGATGTCGTCGAGGGAGACCCGATCGGCGTCGAATGCGACGTCTGCCGTGTTCGCGACATAGCTGACGTCTACGCTCTCGACACCCTCGAGATCCTCGAGACCCATCTCGATGTTGAGCTCGCAGGCCGGGCAATGAAGCCCGTCGAGTTCGAGGTGAACGCGCTGCAGAGGCTTAGGCACAAGTGTCGACCGCCTTTAGATCTTCCAGTTGGCGAAGATGTTCTGAGACTGCTCGAAGAAAGCCTTGCCGATGACGATCGAGGTGTCGGTGACGGTCTTGTCGCCGTCGTTGATCGGCACGGGGTTGCAACCGCCCTTGGTGACCTCGACCTGATCAGCCGTGAACTCGTTGCCGCAGTTCTGGCACACCAGGACGTCGCCCTGCTGGACATAGTAGCCCTTGCCCGAGTCGAAGCAGACCTGGCAGGTGTTGAAGGCGGTACGGATGGATCCGTCAGAGGCCTTGATCGCTATGACTTCCATCGTGGTGCCCGCCTCGTCATACGAATAGAACGTGGCGTTTTCGGATACTTCGGCGACGGGGATGACCATGTCGCCGTTTGCGTCGGTGACGGACTTCGCGGCCGTCTTAGGCTGAGCGGCGGTGGGCGTGGAACCGGATACGTCGTCTGCGCCCTTATTGGAGGTCATGGTGAAGACGGCGATCGCGATCACAGCGATGGCAATGACGCCGAGGATGGTGTTCTTGGTGTTGGAGCTCTTGGCCGGAGCAACCTGCTTGGCATTCTTGTTGCCCGACTTGGCACTCTTGTTATTCGACATCAGGGCCATTCCCTTCTTCGCTTATAGATTAACTACAAGATGCAAATTAACAGGATGCTGCCGCATTGGAAGACCCTCCATCGATTCTACGTACGGGCCGAAAATAGCAGGTTCCGACTCGATATGGGGTTTGACACGTAAACCCCGCCTCTCTACTATATCTAGTTGTCACGGTTCCCCAGAAACACAACATCTGGGGCTAAGAGGGAAGCCGGTGCGTCTTCGGACAAGACCGGCGCTGCCCCCGCACCTGTAAGCGACGAGCTGCTGCTGCACAAGGCCACTGGCGACCCTGCCGGGAAGGCGCGACAGCCGCCACGACTCGCGAGCCAGTAGACCTGCCGAGACACACGACCGATAGTACGGGGCGGGGTGTCCCGGCGACAACATCGCGGATTCGATTCTCCTGAATTCGCGCAGTCGCTCCACCGCTGCTCCAAGAAGGAGGACCGCGGTGGAAGAGAAAATCATCAGATCGGCGCCGGCAGGCGTAATCAAGCGCGAGGGCGAACGCGTCCCGTTCGACGCGGAGAAGATCCGCTCGGCGATGGAGCGTGCCGGTATCGCCTCGGGCGAGTTCGACGCCACCGAGGCGCTCCTCCTCACCGCGCAGGCCATCAAGGTCCTGAAGCACCGCTTCGGGGATGCCGAACCCGAGATCGAGCAGATCCAGGACGTCGTCGAGCAGGTTCTCATCTCCGCGAACTTCCTCGACACCGCGCGCGCCTACATCGTCTACCGCGAGAACCGCGCCCGTTTCCGCGAGGACAAGAAGACCGTCGTCGAGGTCGAGACCTCCGTCAACGAGTACCTCGACCGCGCCGACTGGCGCGTCAACGCGAACGCCAACCAGGGCTACTCGCTGGGCGGGCTCATTCTCAACGTCTCGGGCAAGGTCATCGCCAACTACTGGCTCTCCCACGTGTACCCCGCAGAGGTCGGCGCCGCCCACCGCAACGGCGACATCCACATCCACGACCTCGACATGCTCGCCGGATACTGCGCCGGCTGGTCGCTGAGGACGCTCATCACCGAGGGTCTCAACGGCGTCCCCGGCAAGGTCGAGTCCGGTCCCCCCAAGCACCTCTCCAGCGCCGTGGGCCAGATCGTGAACTTCCTCGGCACGCTGCAGAACGAGTGGGCCGGCGCACAGGCGTTCAGCTCGTTCGACACCTACCTCGCGCCCTTCATCCGGTTGGACAACCTCTCCTACGACGAGGTTCGCCAGTCGATCCAGGAGCTCGTGTACAACCTCAACGTCCCGTCGCGCTGGGGCACCCAGACGCCTTTCACCAACCTCACGTTCGACTGGGTCTGCCCGGAGGACCTCGCCGAGCAGCGCCCCGTCATCGGCGGCAAGGAGTGCGACTTCTCCTACGGCGAGCTTCAGGTCGAGATGGACATGATCAACCGCGCCTACATCGAGGTCATGACCGCGGGCGACGCAAAGGGACGCGTCTTCACCTTCCCGATCCCGACCTACAACATCACGCCCGACTTCCCCTGGGAGTCTGAGAACGCGAACCTCCTCTTTGAGATGACCGCGAAGTACGGTCTCCCCTACTTCCAGAACTTCGTGAACTCCGAGCTCTCCCCCAACATGGTCCGCTCTATGTGCTGCCGTCTGCAGCTCGACCTCACCGAGCTTCTCAAGCGCGGCAACGGCCTCTTCGGCTCCGCCGAGCAGACCGGCTCGCTCGGCGTGGTCACGATCAACTGCGCACGCCTGGGATACCTCTACAAGGGCGACGAGGCGGCGCTCCTCTCCGCGCTCGACACGCTCCTCGAGTACGGGCGCACGTCCCTCGAGCTCAAGCGCAAGGTGATCCAGCGCCACATCGACGGCGGGCTGTTCCCGTACACCAAGCGCTACCTGGGCACGCTGCGCAACCACTTCTCCACGCTGGGCATCAACGGAATCAACGAGATGATCCGCAACTTCACCGACGATGCGGACGACATCACCACGCCCGCCGGCCGCGAGCTTGCGCTGCGCCTTCTCGACCACGTGCGCGAGGTCATCGTCTCGTTCCAGGAGGAGACCGGCCACCTCTACAACCTCGAGGCGACCCCGGCCGAGGGCACCACGTACCGGTTCGCCCGCGAGGACAAGAAGCGCTTCCCCGAGATCCTTCAGGCGGGCACCGAGGAGAACCCCTACTACACCAACTCGAGCCAGCTGCCCGCCGGGTACACAGCCGACGCGTTCGAGGCGCTCGCGATGCAGGAAGAGCTGCAGCGCAAGTACACCGGCGGAACTGTCCTGCACCTCTACATGGGCGAGCGGGTCTCCTCCGTCGAGGCGTGCAAGAAGCTCGTGAGGCGTTCGCTCGAGGGCTTCCGACTCCCCTACATCACCATCTCCCCCACCTTCTCCGTATGCCCCACCCACGGATATCTCGACGGGGAGCACCAGTTCTGTCCCAAGTGCGACGAGGAACTCGTCGCCCGCAAGCGCGCTGCCGCATGCTGCGAGTAGACCAGAAGGGAACCGACATGACCGAGAACACCGTCATCGACCAGATCGAGCTCGCCGACGAGGAGCGTCAGACCTGCGAGGTCTGGACCCGCGTGATGGGCTATCACCGTCCCGTGAGCTCGTTCAACAAGGGCAAGCAGGGCGAGTACGCCGAGCGCGTCTGCTTCAGCGAGAACGTTGCCTAAGCTTCGAATCGGCGGCTTTGTGCCGCTGTCCACCGTGGATTGGCCCGACCAACTGGCAGCCGTCGTGTTCGCACGCGGCTGCCCTTGGAATTGCCCCTATTGCCACAATCCCCACCTCCTCGGAGGAACGCCTGATGAGGGCGACGTCGCATGGGGCGAGGTCTTGGATTTCCTTGAGACGCGCCGCGGGCTGCTCGACGGCGTCGTGTTCAGTGGCGGGGAGCCGACCGCTCAGGCAGGGCTTGCCGACGCGATGCGGGAGGTGCGGGCGATGGGTTTCTCGTGCGCACTGCACACCGGGGGCCCGGCGCCCGAACGCTTCGCCGAGGTGTTGCCGCTCGTCGACTGGGTGGGATTCGACGTGAAGGCCCCGTTCGCGGAGTATGAGCGCGTGACCGGGATCGCCGGGTCCGGAGGGAAGGCAATGGAGAGCCTGCGCGCGCTCGTCGCCAGCGGCGTCGAGTTCGAGGTGCGCACGACCGTCCACACGCAGCTGCTCGATTCCGCCGCGTTGTCCCGTATGGCGCAGGAGCTCCGCGCCGAGGGCGTGACGCGCTGGGTGCTGCAGCCCTATCGCAGCGACGGCGCGCGCGAAGGGCTGCTCAGAGGCCCCGCGTTCATCGAGAGCGAACTCCCCGCCGAGCTGGGTGCGGGTTTCGAGTCGTTCTCGATCAGACGCTGAGCTCAGGCCAAACGGGATCGCGGGAAGGTCGCGCTGACGCCGGGGACGACATCCGGCCAGGGTATCGAGGCCGAGGCAAGCATCGCCGACCCCCAGGTCTTCTCGAAATCATCCCTGCTCCGATAGATCATGAGCAGTCTGGCCGCCGCCCGCGCATCGTCGAGCGCGCTGTGCGCGTGACCGATCTCGATTCCGTGATGTTCGCAGCATGCGGCGAGGGTCTTGCTGGCGCCGGGCATGTAGCGACGCGAGAGCGCGAGGGTGCACAGACCGGGGAGCTCTGAAGGCATCGTGTCGAGACCGGCATAGTAGAGCTCGCTCGCCAAAAACGAGGAGTCGAAGCTGTAGTTGTGAGCGACGAGCGTCCTGCCCGCGAGGGCCTGGACGAACTCGGGGAGGATGTCGGCGAACACCGG
>CAZMJV010000002.1:0-2486 GCA_964566905.1 uncultured Coriobacteriia bacterium
GTGCACGCGGCGACGGGCGCACACGTCGACTGGGTGGGAGCGAACCCCGCAGCTCACTAGCAAAAGAATCCATGCACCCACGGTCGGGCTGACCCCGCCGACGCCACCGATGTGGACGCGGGCTCCCGCGACGCGCTATCCTCGCCCTACCCCAACGACCGAGACCCGACCGCGATGCGGCGGGTACCCGGAGAGGAGCACCATGATCCGCACCATGCTCGGTGGCAAGATCCACCGCGCCACCGTCACCGACGCGAACCTCGAGTACGAGGGCAGCGTCACGATCGACCGAGATCTTCTCGAGGCCGCGGGTATGCTCGTCGGCGAAGCAGTTGAGATCTGGGATGTCACCAACGGTTCACGACTGACCACCTACACGCTCCCCGGCGAACGCGGCACGGGGGTGATCTGCGTGAACGGCGCAGCCGCCCATCACGTGCATGCGGGCGATATGGTGATCATCGCGAATTTCGTTGCCCTCGAGGATGATGAGGCGCGTGTCTGGGAACCCCGCGTGGTCTTCGTCGACTCCGAGAACCGAATGGTCGAGATGCGTTCGGAGCGTCTCCCGGATTAATGCGTGGGATCGATCGGCCGTCTCCCGCTACTTCCTGAGAAGAACGACCACCGTCTCGCCCCTCAGCGTGGGGAAGCGACGCACGCGCTTGAGATGACCGGGGCTGCTCTCGCGGAGGACAACCTCGCGCTCGAGGGTACCCCCGAGGTCGGAGACGAGGTCACGGAAGTCCAAGATGGTCGTGTGGTGGATGTTGGGCGTCTCGTACCAGGTGTAAGGGATCTGGTCCGACACCGGCATCCTTCCGCGCAGAGCGAGGTACGCGCGGACCTTCCAGTGAGCGAAGTTGGGGTAGGAGACGAGGCACACTCCACCGACCCGCATCATCTCGGCCAGCAGGAACGCGGGTCTTCTCACGACCTGCAGCGTCTGCGAGAGGATGACGACGTCGAACGAGCCGTCGCGGTACATTCCCAGACCCTCGTCGAGGTCGAACCTTGCGACGGAGATGCCGCGCGCGATCGCCGCGACCACCGATTCCTCGTCGATCTCGACTCCGCGCACCGTGCAGCCGCGCTCGTCGCGCAGTTTGGCGAGGAGCCGTCCGTCTCCGCAGCCGAGGTCGAGTACGCGCGACCCTGTCGGGACGCTCTCGGCGATCCAGCTCTGGTCTGCTCGGATGAGTTCAGCCGCGGTCACTTCGCTCCCCTTCCCTCGAACTGCGCACGCGCAAGGAACGGCTCGATGTACGCACGCTGGGTGTCGACCTCGAGAAGAAACGCATCATGCCCGTAGGTGGACTCGATCTCGCCGAACGAGACCTCGGCTCCGCACTCTGCGAGCGCGTCGGCCAGCTCGCGCGACTGATAGGTCGGGAACAACCAGTCGCTCGAGAAGGACAGCAGCAGGAACCTGACGGGCGTTCCGGCGAACACCTCGGAAAGATCGGACATCTCGTCCGCGAGCGAGAAGTAGTCCATCGCCTTGGTGAGATAGAGATAGGTGTTGGCGTCGAACCGGTCGACGAACTTGCGCCCTTGGTACTGCAGGTAGCTCTCGACCTCGAAGTCGGTTCCGAACCCGAAGAGCCTCTGCTCGCCGCGCAGTCGTCGCCCGAACTTCTCGGACATCGATTCGTCGGAGAGGTAGGTGATGTGGCCGATCATGCGCGCTATCGACAGGCCATGCGCGGGCGGACGGTCCGGCGAGTACGTGCCGTCGAGGTAGTCGGGATCGCCGAGGATCGCACGGCGGCCCACCTCGTTGAACGCGATCGACTGCGCCGAGATGCGCCAGGTCGTCGCGCTTGCGATACAGGTGCCCACGCGATGGGGATAGAGTTTCGTCCAAGCGAGAGCCTGCATGCCGCCGAGCGATCCGCCTGCGACCGCGAGCAACTTCTCGATGCCGAGCAGATCGAGCAGCAGCGCCTGCGTGTGGACCATGTCCTCGATGGTGACGAGCGGGAACGACAAAGCGTAGCGCTCTCCGGTCTCGGGGTTCAACGAACCCGGTCCCGTCGTTCCCGAACACCCTCCCAGGACGTTGGAGCAGATCACGAAGTATCGGTCGGTGTCGATGGCGCGCCCCGGTCCGACCATATCGCCCCACCACCCCGCCGACGAGTCGGCGTCGGCGGGGTCGGCGGCAACGTGAGAATCACCGGAGAGCGCATGACAGAGCAAGATCGCATTGTCCTTCTCGGGAGCGAGGGTTCCCCACGTCTCGTAGGCGACCTCCACCGGAACGACTCGGCCGCCGCCCGCGAGGGAGACACCCTCAAGGCGTGCGAACCGTTTTCCCGAATACGACCCGGATGTCATGGTTAGACCCGATCGAGCGCGCGCTCGAGGTCGGCGATGATGTCGCGCACGTCCTCGATGCCCACGGAGAGTCGGATGAAGTCGTCGCCGATTCCTGCCGCCTCGAGCTCGTTCTCGGAGAGCTGCGAGTGCGTGGTCGACGCGGG
>CAZMJV010000002.1:2586-16244 GCA_964566905.1 uncultured Coriobacteriia bacterium
CCGCCGTCGACGACGATGCCGCCGAGCGAGGTGCCGTGCCCGCCGATCCACTTTGTGAGCGACTCGACGACCACTGCTGCTCCATGCTCGATGGGACGACAGAGGTACGGGCTCGCGAAGGTGTTGTCGACGATGAGCGGAACGCCCAGCTCGCGACCGGCGTCGGCCAGCGCACGGAGGTTGGGGACGTCGAGTCGCGGATTGCCGATCGTCTCGACGAACCATGCCTTGGTCGTGTCGTCGGTCGCCGCGACGAAGCCCGCGATGTCGGTCGCGTCGACGAACCGCGCGGTGATCCCGAGGCGCTTGAAGGTGTGCAGGAAGATGTTCCAGGTCCCGCCGTAGAGGGAGTTAGACGAGACGATCGAATCGCCCGATCCGGCGAGGTTGAGGACAGCAAGCACCTCCGCCGAGTGGCCCGACGCGGTCGCGACCGCATTGGTACCCCCGTGCAGTGCGGCGATGCGGTCCTCGAGGGCGGCGTTGGTGGGGTTGGTGAGGCGCGTGTAGATGTTGCCGAAGGCGCGCAGCCCGAAGAGGTCGGCTGCCTGCTCGGCCGACTCGAACGAATACGCGACTGTCTGGTAGATGGGGAGGGCCCGCGAACCGGTGGTCGGGTCGGGCGAGGTGCCGGCGTGGATCGCGGCGGTATCGAAATGGAAGTTGCTCTCACTCATGAGTGTCTCCTTGTTATGTCGTCTTCTGGTCGGGAATCCCACCCGACCGCAGCCGGGTGCCTAGAGGCTCCGCCCGAGCTCGGCGCGCGCGCCGAAGGACCCGGGCTCGGGCATCAGCATCATCGCCATCATGAAGACATTGGAGTACGTCATGTGTTCGAGAGCACCTCCTTCTTGGTATCGTAGTGTTTCCAGCCCTGCTTCGCAAACGCTGGAGAAGTTCCGGAAATCTTAAAGCAACCGCGAGATGCGGTCAACTTCCGAGAGGAGCACCGTTATGAAGAAGCGCCTCGGACCCGCCGAACGGATCTATCCCATGCCCGTCCCGATTGTGGTGTCGGGCTCCATGGGTGAACCTCGGGGGTTCACGTCTTCATGGATAAACGCGGTCGCAAGCACTCCCCCGACGCTCGTCGTCGGAATCCGCAAGAGCCGTGCGTCGCTCGAGATGATCCTCTCGACCGGCGAGTTCACGGTCAACATCCCCTCTCCCGAGCTCGTCGAGGAGGTCGACTACTTCGGGACGGTAAGCGCGACGAAGGCGGACAAGTTCGCCCTGACCGGTCTCACGCTGATGGCGGGTGCGACGGTGAGCGCCCCGATCATCGCGGAGTGCCGCTTCGCGCTGGAATGCAAGGTGACGCAGACCGTCGAGGTCGGCGAGTACGTCGTGGTGTTCGCACAGATTCTCGAGACCTGGGCTGACGACGAGATCCTCGACGACGACGGCAACGTGGACATCACCGCCCTCGACCCCCTGGTCTACATCCCGGGTGCGCGCGAGTACCACCGTCTCGGTGGGAAAGTCGCCGATGCGTACTCGGTCGGAAAGAGGATCTCCGAGCGCGCCTAGCTCGGGCCGGGCTCGCGGATCGATACAAGGAATATGACGAAGGGGCCCGCAGCTTGGCTGCGGGCCCCTTCGCGATTCATTACTCGGATTCCTAGTACCAGTTGTGTGACAGCCAGTGTGCTTGCGCGGCGTACACAGTTCCGTACCTCTCAGCTATATAGTTGATCGCGATCCTTGCGTTGACCGCGGGATCCCACCACGCTTGTCCCTGCACCTTGCTTGCAGAGAGCTGGAACGCTCCGAAGTACTTGCCGCTCGCAGAAACTGCGGTCGGGTCGCTCGACTCATGATGGTGGATCCACAAGAGAATCGAGACCTCGTCTTCGGTGTATCCCAACGAGCGGGCCGTGTTGGCGATCACGATGTCGTGATCAGCGGTGTACACGGCGTTTGAAGGCTTGGAGATGGTGCTCGCAGCGGTCTGCTTGGCTTTCGCGGCTGCGGCCTGCTCGGCCGCGAGTGCGAGGTCCTTCTGATCGAGAAGCTGCGTGATCTTCTCCTTGCTCTCCAGCGGGATCTTGGCTGTCGCCAACCTCTCCCTCGTCCAATCCCCATCTTTGACGATGAGCCAGGTCATGACGTCGAGGTTACCCTTCTCTGTCACGAGCGGAGTCGCGGATGCCACGGTGGGCACCAGCATTGCGGCGGCGAGAGCCAGAACAACGATATAAAACCTCATGCAATCCTTTCGACAGACGACAGTGTCCCGGCATTTGTTGAGCGCCCGGTGTCCGGCGCTACTCGATGTATAGGGGAGGCCCCTAATGCGCATACCTGATGCACACGGGGGCGAATACTATCAAAGCAGATTGCATAAACTCAACCCCTGAGACCTCCGGCACACAGAATGGGGACAGCCTCTCCCCAACCTCCCCATGGGCTTTTTTGGCACAATTGCAGCGGGTCGGCATCGAAATGCCGACCCGCGGACTCTGCTATCCCTTGCCCCCGACGCCGTCAGGCTCTCGGCTGCCCGGAGACTTTCTCGAGGGTGAACAGGTCGTTGTCGTCGAGACCGACTCGGACGGTGTCGCCCTCGCCAACCTCTCCCGAGACGATCGCCGTGGCGACGCGGTCGACCACCTCTCGTTGGATGAGTCGCTTGAGCGGACGGGCACCGAACACGGGGTCGAACCCGTCGAGCGCGAGGCGCTCCACGGCCTCGGGGGCGACCTCCAATGCGATGCGGCGCCCCTCGAGCCGACGGCGGACCTCCTCGAGCTGAAGGTCGACGATGGTCGAGAGCTCGCCGATGTTGAGCGAGTGGAAGATCACGGTGTCGTCGATCCTGTTGAGGAACTCGGGGCGGAATGTGGCTCTGAGCGACTCCTCGATCGCGAACCGCATCGCCTCCTCGTCCGAATCCGCGGAGAGTTGGCTGATGTACTGGGAGCCGACGTTGCTCGTCATGATGACGATTGCGTTCTTGAAGCTCACCACGCGACCTTGGCCGTCGGTGAGACGCCCGTCGTCGAGTACCTGGAGCAGGATGTTGAACACGTCCGGGTGCGCCTTCTCTATCTCGTCGAGCAAGATGACGGAGTAGGGCCTGCGACGCACCGCCTCGGTGAGCTGCCCGCCCTCCTCATATCCCACGTATCCCGGAGGGGCGCCGATCAGGCGCTGCACGGAGAACTTCTCCATATACTCGGACATGTCGATGCGCACCATCGCGCGCTCGTCGTCGAAGAGCGTCTGCGCGAGCGTCTTCGCGAGTTCGGTCTTACCCACGCCCGTCGGTCCGAGGAAGAGGAAGCTGCCGATGGGTCGATTGGGATCCGAGAGTCCGGCCCTGCTGCGTCTGATCGCGTTCGCGACTGCGGCCACGGCCTCATCCTGGCCGACGACCCGCCTGTGCAGCTCCTCCTCGAGGTGCGAGAGCTTCGACATCTCTCCCTGCATCATCTTGGAGACGGGAACGCCGGTCCACGCACTGACAACCTCGGCGACTTCCTCCTCGGTCACTTCCTCTTTGAGAACGCCGCCGCCGTCAGACTGCTTGGCTTTGAGGACCGTCTCTGCCGCCGCGAGTTCGTTTCGCAGTCGGGGTAGCAACGAGTACCGGATCTCGGACGCGCGGGAGAGATCTCCGTCGCGGGTCGCCCTCTCCTCGTCGCCTCCGGCCGTCTCGATCTCGCTCTTGAGCCGCTGGACCGTGACGATCGCGTCCTTCTCGTTTTGCCATTCGGCCCGCATGCGGTCGAGCTTCTCGCGGACCTCCGCCATCTCCCCTCGGAGAATCTCGAGACGCTCGACGCTCGGGCGGTCCTCCTCGCGCAGGAGGGCCTGCTCCTCGATCTGCATCTGCACGAGCTGCCTCTCGAGCGTGTCGATCTCCGCGGGCATCGAATCGATCTCGATGCGGAGCCGACTGGCGGCCTCGTCGATGAGATCGATCGCCTTGTCGGGGAGGAAGCGATCCGAGATGTAGCGGTTGGAGAGCTCGGCGGCCGCGACGATGGCCGGGTCGGTGATGCGCACCCCGTGATGGATCTCGTACTTCTCCTTGAGGCCGCGCAGGATCGCGACGGTCTCCTCGACCGAGGGCTCCGAGACCAGCACCGGCTGGAACCTGCGCTCGAGCGCCGCGTCCTTCTCGATATGCTTGCGGTACTCGTCGAGCGTGGTCGCTCCGATGGCGTGGAGCTCGCCGCGGGCGAGTGCGGGCTTGAGCATGTTCCCGGCGTCCATGGACCCCTCGGCGGCGCCTGCACCCACGATGGTGTGCAACTCGTCGATGAAGAGGATGACCTTTCCCTCGGACTCCTCGACCTCGCGCAGGACGGCCTTGAGACGGTCTTCGAACTCGCCGCGGTACTTGGCCCCCGCGACCATCGCGCCCAAGTCGAGGGAGACGATGTCGCGGTCCTTGAGCGATGACGGGACGTCGCCGGCGACGATCCTCTGGGCCAGACCCTCGACGATCGCAGTCTTACCCGTCCCAGGTTCTCCGATCAGCACCGGGTTGTTCTTGGTGCGCCGGGAAAGGACCTGGACCGTACGGCGTATCTCGTCGACGCGGCCGATCACGGGATCGAGTTTTCCCTCGCGGGCGGCCTCGGTGAGGTTTCTCCCGTAATGCTCAAGCGCCTTGAATTGGGTCTTGGCCTGGGCATCGGTCACGCGGGCGGACCCGCGAAGGTCCTCGTAGGCCTGCTCGATCCGCTTTCGGGTCACCCCGGCGACGGAGAGCACCTTGCCCGCCTCACCCTTGTCGTCCGACAGGGCGATGAGGAGGTGTTCTGTGGTGGCGAACGCGTCGCCCATCTTACCGGCGACCTTCACCGCACCGTCGACTACTTCGGAGAGACGCGTGCCAACCGAGACTTGAACGTTCCCGCTCACGCGCGGTGCCGAGGCGACCCGTGCGGTCACCTCATCGTCGAGAAGCGCGGGGTCCGCGCCGATGCGCTCGATGATCGACCTGAGGTTGTTCTCCTCGGAGTCGAGAAGCGCCTTGAGCAGATGCTCGGGCTCAACGGACGCTGCCTCGTATTCGGAGGCGATGCCCGCGGCTGCTTGAAGGGCCTCCTGCGCGGTGACGGCCAGCTTGTCGAGTCTCATCGATGCCTCCCGTTCTATTCCTCCCACAGACGGATAGCCGTCGAGGGATCGATCTTCGCGAGCGCGGTGATCGCGTCGCGCAGCTCCATCTCATGCAGTTGGGCTTCGGCGCGGGCGAGTCGACGGCGCATGACCTCGACCTCGGCTTCTCTGTTCTCCAGCCGGTTCTGCATGTCGAAGATCCGGATGACCCCCGCGAGATTGATTCCCTCGGCGGTGAGCTGCTGGACCAACTGGAGGCGCTCGATGTCCTCGTCCGAGTAAAGTCGCGTGTTCCCCGCGGAGCGAGAGGGGTTCAGGATCCCCTTGCTCTCGTAGATACGGAGGGTCTGAGGGTGGACGCCGGCCAGTCTGGCCGCGACACTGATCATGTAGAGCGGTCTTTGTCTGTTGTGGCGGGGTGTCATATACGCCTCTTCTCGCCACGTACGCCGTGGCTTCTCCTCTAATGGATGTGAGCCCTGGGGTTGTCGGGTGTCGCGGCGGAGAAACGCTCGAGCAGGTCGCGCTGCACCTCATCGAGATGCGCGGGCACGACGATATGGACTTTGACCTTGAGGTCTCCGTGTCCGCCGCCCTTGAGTTTGGGGGCTCCCTTTCCGCCGATACGGAAGGTTCGCCCTTCTTGCGTCCCCGCGGGAATCTTGAGCTTCACCTTGCTGCCGTCGGGCGCGGGGATGGTCGTCTCGACTCCGAGCGCGGCCTCCGCGATGGTGACGGGGAGCTCGAGGATGACGTCCGCGCCGTCGCGGGTGAAGAATGCGTGCGGCTTGATGTGGATCGAGACGATGAGGTCGCCCGCCTCGCCACCGGCCACACCCGGATTGCCCTTGCCGCGCTTGCGGAGCTTGCCGCCCTCGCGCTGGCCGGCCGGGATGTTCATCGTGAGCGTCTCACGGGAGCCGGTCTGGGGGTTCCTGATGGTGACGGTCTTCTCCGCACCCGAGAACGCCTCGTCGAAGGTGACTTCGAGCGTGACTTGGAGGTCTTCTCCGCGAACAGGCCGCTGGCGAGGCGCGGGACGCGCTCCTCCGAAGCCGCCTCCCGCGCCACCGCCGAACATCGAGCCGAAGATGTCGCCGAAGTCCATGGTGAAGCCGCCGGGACCGCCCGGTGAACCTGCTCCGCCCGGCCATCCGGACGGGGCAGCCCCCGGGGGGACATCTCCCATGTATCGACCGAACTGGTCGTACTGAGACTTCTTCTCGGGGTCGCTGAGAATCTCGTAGGCCTCGTTGACCTGCTTGAATTTCTCCTCGTCACCGCCCGTGTCCGGGTGGAGTTCGCGCGCCTTCTTGCGATACGCCTTCTTTATCTCCGCGGCGGAAGCATCACGCTTGACGCCGAGGATCTTGTAGTAATCCTTCTCCGGCGCCATGGGTCATCACTCCCCTTCGCGCCGAGGACCTCCGGTGGAGACCACCACCGTCGCTGTCCGCAGCACGCGTCCGCCCATCTCGTAGCCCTTGACCAGCGTATGCAGAACCGTCTCGTCGGGGACCGTCTCGTCATGGACGTGGGACACCGACTGATGCTTCAGGGCATCGAACGGTTGCCCGGTCGGGTCTATCACCTCGACGGAATGCTTGGACAGGACGCCGAGCAGCTTCGCATGCACCGCCGAGACCCCTTCCGCGAACGTGGCGATGTCGACCGATCCGCCGGCGTGTGCCAGGGCGCGTTCGATATCGTCGAGCACCGGGAGGATCTCCTCGACGAGCTTCTGCGAGGCACGTATGCGCTCGTCTGCGCGCTCGGCCGCCGTCCGTTTGCGGAAGTTGTCCCATTCGGCCTGGAGCCGCGCGTACTGCTCGCGCAGATCGGCTGCCTCGGTCCGCGCCGCCTCGAGCTCGGCTGCTGTGACGTCGCCCCTGAGCTCGTACTCGGCGCCGAGGTCCTCCTTCAGCTCGGGATCGACGATAGTCGCCTCGAGTTCCTCTGGAACGGACCCGCGGGCGGCCTCCTCGGCCGCCCGCTTCCCCTTGAAATCCTTCGCAACCATGATTACTTGTCCTCTTCGTCGACTACCTCGAAGTCGGCGTCGACCACGTCCTCGCCGCCCTCCTCGGAAGCCGCACCCTCGGCCGCAGCAGCGGACTCGACGTCCTGGTAGACGATCTCGGCCAGCTTGTAGCCGGCGGTCTGGGTCTTCTCGGTCGCGGCCTTGATCGCCTCGACGTCGGTACCCTCGAGTGCCGTGCGAAGCTCGGCAACGGCGCCCTCGACATCCGACTTGACGTCGGCGGGAACCTTGTCGCCCAGCTCGGTCAGGGTCTTCTCGGTGGAGTAGACCAGGCCGTCGGCCATGTTGCGGACCTCGACCTCTTCCTTGCGCTTGGCGTCTTCCTCGGCGTGGGTCTCGGCATCCTTGACCATGCGGTCGACCTCGTCGTCGGAAAGCGCGGTGGTTCCGGAGATGGTGATCTTCTGCTGCTTGCCCGTTCCGAGGTCCTTGGCGGACACGTTGACGATGCCGTTGGCGTCGATGTCGAAGGTGACCTCGATCTGCGGCACGCCGCGCGGAGCCGCGGGAAGACCGGTGAGCTGGAACTTGCCGAGCGTCTTGTTGTAAGCGGCCATCTCGCGCTCGCCCTGCAGGACGTGGATCTCGACCGAAGTCTGTCCATCGGCGGCAGTGGAGTAGATCTCCGTCTTACGGGTGGGGATGGTGGTGTTGCGGTCGATCATCTTGGTCATGACGCCGCCCATGGTCTCGACACCCAGAGAGAGCGGGGTCACGTCGAGGAGCAGAATGCCCTGGACGTCGCCTGCGAGCACGCCGGCCTGCACGGCAGCGCCGATCGCCACGACCTCGTCGGGGTTGACGCCCATGTGCGGGTCCTTGCCCGTGATCTTCTTGACCATCTCCTGCACCGCGGGCATACGGGTCGAGCCGCCGACGAGGATGACCTCGTTGATCTCGCCCATCGAGATTCCGGCGTCCTTCATCGCGCGCTCGACCGGGGTCTTGCAGCGGTCGAGGAGATCGGACGTGATGCGCTCGAACTCGACGCGTGTGAGCGTGTAGTCGAGGTGCTTGGGGCCGCTCGCATCGGCCGTGATGAACGGCAGGTTGATGTTTGCCTGGCTGGTGCCGGAGAGCTCCATCTTCGCCTTCTCGGCCGCCTCGCGCAGGCGCTGGAGCGCCATCTTGTCGGCGCGGAGGTCGATGCCGTTCTCGGCCTGGAACTTGTCGGCGAGCCAGTCGATGATGCGATGGTCCCAGTCGTCTCCGCCGAGGTGGTTGTCGCCGGAGGTCGAGAGGACCTCGAAGACACCGTCGCCCAGCTCGAGGACCGAGACGTCGAACGTGCCGCCGCCGAGGTCGAATACGAGGATCTTCTGCTCGGTGCCCGACTTGTCGAGGCCGTAGGCGAGCGCGGCAGCGGTGGGCTCGTTGATGATGCGGAGCACGTCGAGGCCGGCGATGCGGCCCGCGTCCTTGGTCGCCTGGCGCTGCATGTCGTTGAAGTACGCGGGGACCGTGATGACAGCCTGCGTCACAGGACCGCCGAGGTACTTCTCGGCATCGGCCTTGAGCTTCTGCAGGATCATCGCCGAGATCTCCTCGGGAGTGAAGTCCTTGCCGTCGATGTCGACGACGACGCGCTTGTCCTTACCGTTCTTGACGTTGTACGAAACGGTCGCGCGCTCGGATTCGGTCTCCTCGAAACCGCGGCCGATAAAACGCTTGATCGAGGAGATCGTGTTCTCCGGGTTCGTGACCGCCTGGTTCTTGGCGGCCTTGCCCACGACTCGCTCGCCGTCCTTGCGGAAGCCTACGACTGAAGGCGTGGTTCGATCGCCTTCCGCATTGATGATGATGGTCGGCTCTCCACCTTCGAGCACGGCCATCGCCGAGTTGGTGGTACCGAGGTCGATACCGATGATCTTAGCCATTCAAGATCCCTTCCTTTCAATGTCCCGACGTCATGTCGATGATCCCTGTATCCACAAATTCATCCGAGTCGGATGCGGTGTGTGGCATATCATAAAACCTTAGTCGTCCATTATCAAGTTTTTTGACAAGATCATTGATACCCGATGTCGGCGGCGAACAGGAGGGCCGCGCTCGTGACGAGAGGCCTTACAGAGCAGATACCCCGAATCCAGTCGAGGTACACGGACGTGCCATTGGCGGAATCTTCGTTCAACACGAATAATCCTCTTGCCAACGCGTCACGGGGTCGGTATCTTACACGCGAGCGTTGACCTGAACCGAACAGCAACGAAGAGGAGATTCCATGCCCCGTCCGATCATCAACGAAGAAGAGTGCTCCGCCTGCGGTATCTGTATCGACACGTGCGCACAGGGCGTGCTCGAGCTCGTGGGCGATGTAGCCGATCCGGTCAACGACGACCTCTGCACGGGCTGCGGCGACTGCATGGAAGAGTGCCCGATGGGCGCGATCGAGGAGATCGAAGAGGACTAACGACCGCTTCACCGGTCGATAGATAGCACAACAAGAGACGCCTTCGGGCGTCTCTTTGCGTACTTCTCGACGAGCGAATACTAGTAGACCGGGCCCTCGGGTGAGATGAGCTTCATCCGGGTCCACGCGAGCTGCTTGTCCCGCGGAGATGCGAGCATCTCCTCGAACCCACCGACGCCGACGATGCGACGTCCCTGCACCCACGACAGGACGCCCGCGACGGGCTCCCCCGCGCCAAGAGAGTCACACAGAGCGACCAACGACTCGTCGTCGAGTGCCAGGATCGACTCGGGGTCGACCGTCTCGACTGCCATGCGCAACGAGGCGCCGTCGATGCTCCCGCACTCCCCGAGGTAGAGCCACGCGATCTCATCCTCTCGGTAGCCGAGCGCGCCGAGCGCCTTGCCCGTCGCCTCGCCGTCCTCGCCGGAGAATGCCGGGGCGCCGGACTTCTCCGCGATGCCCGATCTTGCCTTCAGGACGAGGATTCTCCGGGGGGAATCGACCGTGCCGACGGTAGTGCCCAGCTTCATGCAGGGATCGACCCGCGAGACGTCCGCCTGAAACGCGGCGGAATGCAGGGCGCCGATCCCGGTGGTGCCCGATGCGTTCTCCATGCCCTTGTCCATGTCGATCCTCCCATCCCGAAGCGATTCCGCACGACAACCGCATCGTAGCATCAGCCCGTCTGATTTCGGCACCCGCGAGGAGTCCTAATGGATATGGGATGACGTGTCGATGGCGGAAGGGGGCGGTCCCGACGCGGTCGGAGTACGCTATCCTTGTAGCTCACCGATTCGATCTGGAGTGCCCGTGCCCCTCCTGAACAGAGCCATACGCATCGCCTGCAGCTTCGCGCTCGCGCTGTCGCTCACGCTCGTGGGCGCCCCTGCGGCAAGCGCGCAGCCTCAGTCGATCGTCGTCGCATTCTCTCCCGTCCCCTACTCGCTCCCCTCGGGAGCGGACACGGATGTGCCCCTCTCGTACAACCTCCCCCAGGGCGCCACGTGGGTATCTCTCGCGCTGCGACTCAACGATTCGACAGGTAAGACGATCGTCTATCAGAGCACCTGGATCGGACCGCAGGACCCTTCCACGCGAATCGATTCGGTCCCGCTTCCTCTCGGCGCCGAGAACATCAAGCCCGGAAGCTACGAGCTCGTCGGCGAGATTTCCGCGAAGGTGGGCGACGAGACGCTCAAGGGCACCGTATCCACCCCGATCGTTATATACAGCCCGGAGAAGGCGCCCGTCGACGTCGTCTTCGTCGCCCGGGCGGCGACCATCCTCCTCGCAGACGCGAACGGCGAGTATATGCTCGACCCCGCGTCACACACCTCGACCCGCGACGAGGTGACGAGTCTGTGCGACGAGGTCATCTCGAACCGCACGGCGCACCTTGTCCTCGCGATCGCACCGGCGATGCTCGAGGAGTGGGCGAACATCTCCCGTGGCTACACGCTCATCCTCCCCGACTCCAAATCCGAGGTGCCGGCGACCGACGACGTTCCGCTCGCCTACGACCTCGCCCTCGCGAAGATCAGGCAGGCCCAAGCGACCGGACGCTTGGAATTGGCAGCCGTGGGCTATTCGGACCCCGACCTCTCGACGCTCGTGTCCAATGGGTTGGGAGTCGATCTCGGACTTCAGTATTCGATGGGAATCTCGACGCTCTCCTCGCATATCTCGACGCAGACGATCTCGGGTACGGTCCCCTATCGCCTCGATGCGCCCGCCGAACTCGACCAGGTCCTCTCCGACAACGACCTCTCATGGACGTTGGTCTCCCAGGAGTACGCGCGATCGGGTGAGGAGACCGCGACGGCCGGCGTCTGGCACCTCAAGCGAAACCCCTCGATAACCGCGCTCGTCCCAGATTCCGAGTCGGGCAGGCTCATCGCACAGGGGTCTCCGTTCGGTTTCGCCTCCCGCGCCCTCGAGCGGCATCTCGACGAGGGTGCGCCGTTCGTCGTTATGGCCGACTTGTCCGAGACGCCCCCGGGTCGTGCGGTCGAGGCTCTTGCGATTATCGCGGGGCAACCTTGGGCGCGTACGATCCTCCCCGCCGACATCGTCGGGGAATCCGAGGGGGAGGTCACCGTCTCCCAGGCGAAAGACCTCTCGTCGCCCGAGGGGTACTGGGACACCGTCGTTCTTGCCCGAACCCGCTCCAGGGCCCTCGCCGCGATCACAGTCGAGCAAAGCGCCGCTGCCCCGATGCTCACGCGCCGCACCTCCCTCCTCGCGGAGTCGGGCATGTGGTTCGGGCGAGAGGGTAGATGGCCGCGAGCCGGCGAGGGTTTGGCGTTCGCGAACCTTGCACTCGAGACCGCGAACAAGGTCCTCGACGCGATCACGTTGAAGATCGAGCCGGTCACACTGTCGAAGGACGCCGGTGAGATACCTCTCGTCGTCTCGAACGGGACCGACTTGACGCTCAAGGTCGTGGTCGTCCCCGTCTCCAGGCAGGGGCTGACGATTCCCGAGGCCAACAGATCGACCTCCCTCACACTGCGTCCCAACGACAACTACATGACCATCCCGGTCTCGCTCGACACCGCCGCATCAGGCGAGCTCTCCGTCCGCGTGATGGCAGGGGACACGGTCCTCGCCGAGCAGACCGTCGCCGTGAAGGGTTCGCTCCTCGATAGGATCGTTCTGCTCGCCAGCATCAGTGCGGTGCTCGTGGGTCTCTTGTTGTACATCCGTCACCGTGTTCGTTCTGTGGAACAGGGCGACAGCGGGAAGAATATGTCCTGATTAGTCGGTCGAAACGGTAAACTGAGGCGCAAGAACCAACGTATGTGCCGGCCAAATGGCGCAACGCCCTCGAAAAGGTTGCATATGAAGACCGTCATCCTCGACACAAACGTTCTGCTCGCCGATCCGAACATCGTCCTGTCGTTCCCCGACAGCGATGTTGTCATCCCCGAAGTCGTGCTGAGCGAACTGGACAAACTCAAGATCTCGAGAACCGATGCGGACGTTCGCTTCCGTGGCCGAGAGGTCTCCCGTCTCCTCTTCGAACTCTCAGAGGACGGCTCGCTTCTGGACGGCGTCGAACTGCCCGACGGCGGCTACCTGCGGGTGGCCCCCTTCAATTCGGACGTCGTTCTGCCGGAAGGGTTCTCGGCCCGAAACACCGACGATCGGATCCTCGCCTCCGCCTACGCGATCTTCTCGGAAGCAGGCCCTGACGACGAGGTCACCCTCATCACGAACGACTTGAACATGCTGCTCAAGGCACAGACGCTCGGCATGCCGTTTCGGCGCGTCGGCGACGGCACGGACGACGACTGGGCCAAGAAGTACATCATCCGCCCCTTCCAGCGCTACAAGGTGCCGCTGACGATCCTGATGATCTCCGTGGCCGTGTTCGCCGCAGTGCTTGTCTACGCCTCGCAGATGGGTGGCGGAAGCGACTCCAATACGTTGCCGGCAGACTATAAGACGGTCCTGACCACGTCGCAGATCGACGCCCTCGATGCGCTACGCGCCGTTGAGAAGAACCCCAAGAACCCCGAGATGCTCCTGCTCCTCGGCAACTTCTACTACTCGCGCAACGAGGAGCTCATACACACCGACCCCGCCTCCGCCATCGTCTACGCGAAACAGGGCATCCGCTATTACCAGCGATACCTGGAAGTATCCCCGAGCAACGTAGACGCGCGCGTGGACATGGCTGCCCTTGAGCTCTACAGCGGCCAGACCGACGTGGCGATCCAGCAGATCAGCAAGGCGCTCGAGATCGCTCCCGGCCACGTGCAGGCGAACTACAACCTGGGCATCATCTACCTGCAGGGGCGACAGGACTACGACAAGGCGATCGCCCAGTTCAAACGCGTGATGGAACTCACCAAGGACGATGCGCAGAACCAGACGGTCTACAAGACCGCGGAAGGCATGATCGCCCAGATCGAGGCCCAGCGCGCCACCGAGACCTCGACCACCGGAGGAACCCAGTGACCGACGACCGTATCGACGTCGCGATAATCGGAGGTGGTCCCGCCGGCTTGGCGGCCGCCCTCTATGCCGCTCGCGGGCTGGCGAAGACCGTCGTGTTCGAGAAGGGCATGCCGGGCGGTCAGATCGTCACCACCGACCACGTCGAGAACTACCCCGGATTCCCCG
>CAZMJV010000002.1:16344-29762 GCA_964566905.1 uncultured Coriobacteriia bacterium
GGCGGCAACGCCGCAATCGAGGAAGCGATCTTCCTGACGAAGTTCGCGTCACGAGTTCACATCATTCACCGCAGACAGGAGTTCCGCGCGGCGAAAGTACTCGTCGAGCGGGCGCGGTCCAACGAGAAGGTTCAATTTCATCTCGACCGCATCCCCGTCGCGATCGAAGGTGCTGACAAGGTGGTCGGAGTGCGTATCCGCTCCACCATCGACGGCACCGATGATGTACTCCCGATCGATGGAGTGTTCATCTTTGTGGGTACCAACCCACTGAGCTCGCTGGTCGAAGGACTGATCGAGCTCGACACCGCGGGATACGTCCCCATCGGCCCGTCGGGCAAGACACCGGTTCCCGGGCTGTTCGTCGCAGGGGATGTGAGCGACACCCCGCTCAAGCAGGTCGTCACCGCCACCGGCGGGGGTGCACAAGCAGGGCAAGAAGCGTTACACTATCTTCAGGAAAATACCCCATGGGGTATCTAGAGAAAGGGAAACCATGGCACATCTCCCCGAAGTGACCGATGCGAATTTCGACACCCTTGTGAAGGGCGCGTCCAAGCCGTTCCTCCTGGACTTCTGGGCCCCGTGGTGCGGCCCCTGCCGTATGGTCGGCCCCATCCTCGAGGAGATCGGCTCTGAGGACGACCGACTCGAGATCGGCAAGCTCAACGTCGACGAGAACCCCAAGACCGCGATGCTCTTCTCGGTCATGTCCATCCCGACCATGATCCTGTTCAAGAACGGCGAACCGGTGAAGACGATCGTGGGTGCACAGCCCAAGAAGTCGCTCCTCGACCAGCTCGCACCGTTCCTCGGCTAGGGGCGCGCGATGTGCGAAGGCGGCATCAACGTAGATCAGCTGAAATTCTCGATCGAGCAGGCCGATGAGACCGTGACGCTCGGTCGCCGCTGGGTCCATCGCCTGTATCACCAGGCGGATGGGAAGGGTCGCGACGACGTGGCGACCGAGCTCAAGGCCGCGCAGGCCCTCATCGACGAGGCACGCACGCACATCGCGGCTGCGCTCGCCGCTACGGACGGCGCTGCTGACGACGGGGTGACCATCGAGCTCGTCTAGGGATTCGAGAGAGACATCGAAAGGGGATGCGCGACGCGCGTCCCCTTTCCTTTTGTCCGATTCGGTCGGGAACTCTTGTCCGATATCCTCATGAGTGTTACTTTTTTCCTATTCGTGTTACTTCGATACAATAGGGGTTTTCGTGCACATACCGGACGGCATGCTCGACACGAAGACATGGGTCACTTGCTGGGCTGGAGCTGCGGGCGCGGTCGGGTATGCGAGCTCTTGGGTGCGCAAGAACCTCGATCAGTCGCGCATCGTGCTCATGGCGGTCCTCGCCGCTCTCATATTCGCCCTCCAGATGCTCAACTTCCCCGTCGCCGCGGGCACCAGCGGGCACTTTGGCGGAGGCGTGCTGGCGGGCCTGGTCCTCGGCCCCTGGCCGGGCTGCCTAGTGATGACCGCCGTGCTCCTCATCCAGGCGATGTTCTTCGGAGACGGGGGCATCACGGCGCTCGGGGCCAACATCCTCAACATGGGAGTGATCGCTCCGTTTCTCGGATGGGGCGTCTATCGACTCATGACCCGATTGGGTTCGGGCAGGGGGATCCTGGCCGTCGGAGCGTTCGCAGCAGCATGGGCGGGGGTGTTCGCATCGGCGCTCGTCGTGGGAATCGAGCTCTGGGTCTCGGGACGCGCCGACTTCTTCACGGTCATGGGGGCGATGGGGTTCTGGCACGCGATCATCGGCCTCGGAGAGGGCGTGATAACCGCGGGGGTCCTCCTCTATCTCGCCTCCGTCCGCCCCACCCTGCTTGCCGAAGGAGCCGGGGGCTCGAGCGATCCAAGCAGAAGCGTGACGGTGGTTCTCGGTGTGGCGGCGCTGCTCGCGGCGGGGCTCTCCTTCCTCGCCTCGAAGAACCCCGACGGACTTGAATTCGTCTACTTCGAACAGGGGGTCGGCTCGAAGTTCACCGAGTGGGCCTCGCTCTCGAGTCCGTTCCACGGGTACCTGATACCGGGGATGGCGAGCCAGACGGCGGGCGGGATCGCCGCGGCTGTCGCCGGGGTAGTGATCACCGGGGCCACGCTCTGGGCTCTGGCCGTTTCGCTCAAGCGTCGCAGCTCTCGCTGACGCTGGCGGTCGCCTGACCGACGTGCTACATTTTCATTATTCGTGCTACCGATTCGAGGAGAACAGCGCATGTCCGAACTCACCCGCTTCGGGGTCGCCATGGACAAGGACCTGCTCCGACGGTTCGACGAATACGTCGCGCGCAGGGGGACGGGCACCAATCGCTCCGAGGCCGTGCGCGACCTGATTCGCGACGCGCTGGTCGACGCTCAGTGGGAGGAGTCCGAAGGCGAGATCGTCGGCACCATAACCATGGTGTTCGACCACCACGCCAACGACCTCTCGGACAAGCTCGACACCATCCAGCATCGCTACTTCAGAGAGATCGTCTCGGCGACTCACGTGCACCTCGACGCACATAACTGCCTTGAGGTGATAATCGTCCGGGGGGCGAGCGCGACCGTGCGGACGATCGCCGACCTGCTCCTCGGAACGAAGGGCGTCAAGCACGGGCGCCTCGTGACGACCACGACGGGCGCCTCGCTCTAGATGACTTCCGGGACAAAGCACCCCAACAGCACTTCGGCCATCGCGCGGATCCCCCTGCGCGACGCCGACCCGCGCGCGAAGGTGCTCGCCGCGGCGGCGCTCGTGGTGGGGGTCGTCCTGCTCTCCCCCCTCTCGCCCGTCGAATTCGCGCTCCTCTCGCTGCTCGTCCTCCTCGCCGGCCTCATCGCGGCGTCTGATGTGGCGGGCGTTCTCAAGCGGAGCTTGATCGTGTTGCCCGTAGCGGGCGCGATGGCTGCATTCACGCCGTTGCGTCTCGTCGGCGAGTGGAGTCTTGCCGGGGTCGCGGAGGCATTCGCAGCCGGCTGGCCCGCGGTCGTCTCCCTCGTGGCGACCGCATGGCTCTGCACGTTCATCAGCCTCACGCTGACCTCGATGACGCCTGCCCCCGAGCTCTTCGCCGCGATGGGCGCGCTTCGCGTCCCCTCGGCGCTCGTCATGCTGCTCTCCTTCATATCCCGGTACGTCGACGTACTCCGCGGGCAGGTCACCTCGATGCACCGAGCCCTTTCGTCGCGCGCGCCAGGACTCTCCAAACGCAAGCAGGTGCTCCTCTACGGAAACCTCGCCGGCGCGCTGCTCGTCCGCGCCCACGACCGCGGAGAACGTGTCAACGCCGCCATGCTTTCGCGTGGATTCGACGGAACGCTTCCGACCAACCGAGAGCTGCGATTCACCGCCGGCGACGCCGCGATCGTCTCGATGTCCGTGCTCGCCGTCCTCGCTCTCGCACTCTACCGATAGGAGCTCTTGTGGAGACCGCCATCAGATTCGAAGACGTCTCGTACGCGTACGCCGACGGCACACAGGCGCTCCGCGATGTGAACCTCCACCTCCACGAGGGGGAGCGGGTCGCCCTTCTCGGACCAAACGGGGCCGGCAAGTCCACTCTGATGCTGCAGTCGAACGGTATTCTCACGCCGGACGGAGGCACCGTGTTCGTGGGGGACACTCCGGTCCAGAAATCGACCTGGAAAGCGATCCGGGGGGACGTGGGGCTCGTATTCCAGGATCCCGACGACCAGCTCTTCATGACGACCGTCGCCGACGACGTGGCGTTCGGTCCGCTCAACATGGGAATCTCGGGAGAAGAGGTCGCGCGCAGGGTCGAGCTCGCGCTCAAAGCGGTGGGGCTCGATGGGATGGGCGACAAGCCGGGCCCCGACCTCTCGTTCGGGCAGAAGAAGCGCGCCGCCCTTGCGACGGTCCTTTCGATGCACCCGAGGCTTCTCGTCCTCGACGAACCGACGAGCAACCTCGACCCCCGCGCGCGACGCAACATGATCGCCCTGCTCAGATCCCTTGAGACCACGCTGTTGGTCGCGACGCACGACATGGACCTCGTCTGGGACCTCTGTCCGCGAACGGTGGTGCTGGAGGGCGGAAGGGTGATCGCGGACGGCCTGACGCGGGCGATCCTCTCCGATGAGCCGTTCCTGCTCGACCATGGGCTTGAGCCCCCCTCGGCCGTACGCTACGGCGGCTAGCCCCCAATCACGTACAATCGGCGCATGCATACATCGACCTGCAGAATTGCGAGAGACGTACACGTCACCGGGATCGTCCAAGGCGTCGGATTCCGGCCGTTCGTGTTCAACCTCGCCGAGGAGTTCGGCCTCGCGGGGTGGGTCCTCAACGGCTCGGACGGGGTACGCATCCACATCGAGGGCGCCTGCGATGCGGTCGAGCGATTCATCGACGGGATCTCACTGCGCGCGCCGCGGATGGCGCGAATCGAGGCTGTCGAGTCGACCGAGGCAATCGTCGGGGGGATGCCCGGTTTCTCCATTCGCGCTTCGCTCGACGACCCCGGCGCGATGACGCTCGTCTCCCCTGACATCGCGACCTGTCCCGACTGCGTCGACGAGCTCTTCGACCCCGAGGACCGCAGATACCGCTATCCGTTCACCAACTGCACGAACTGCGGCCCGCGGTTCACCATCATCGACTCGATCCCCTACGACCGTCCCTCCACCTCGATGAGGGGATTCGAGCTCTGCCCCGAGTGCGCGGAGGAGTACGCCGATCCGCGCGACCGACGGTTCCATGCCCAGCCCGATGCGTGCTTCGTATGCGGGCCGCGGCTGTACCTACTCGAACTCCGCGGTGAGCGAAGCCCCTTTGCGGACGATCCCAGGGCTGCAGGCGCGAGTGTTGAGAGCGAGCGCGAGCGAAGCGACTCGATCATCGCCCGCGTCGTGGAATTGCTGCACGAGGGACGCATCGTCGCAATCAAGGGACTCGGCGGATACCACCTCTGTTGCGATGCCCGAGACGATGGGGCGGTAGCCGACCTGCGAGCCCGGAAACATCGATGGGGGAAGCCGCTGGCGATCATGGTCCCCGACGTCGCCGCAGCCGGGCGCTACTGCGAGGTGGACGAAGCCGAGGCGAACATACTTTCCGACGCAGCGTCGCCCATCGTCCTGCTGCGACGGCGAGGAGACGGCGACATGCTGGCCGTCGGAGTCGCCGACGGCCTCCGCGAGATTGGGGTCATGCTCCCCTACACCCCGCTGCAGCATCTCCTTCTCGAAGGATTCGGCGGACCCCTCGTCATGACGTCGGGCAACCTGACGGACGAGCCGATCGCCACCGACGATGAGGATGCCCAGCGTCGACTGTCCTCCATCGCAGACGCGATCCTCTCCAACGACCGAAGGATCGTCTCGCGCTACGACGACTCGGTCGTCCGCGCTGTGGATGGCGTGACCATCCCTGTGCGGCGGGCACGCGGATACGCACCGAACCCGCTGCGACTCCCAGCGTCGCTCGCCACCGAAGAGTTTTCCGTAATCGCCGCAGGTCCCGAACAGAAGGCGACGTTCACACTCACCCGCGGCCCTCACGCCTTCGTGTCCCAGCACATCGGGGACCTCGAGAACGCCGAGACCCTCGACTCGTGGAACTCGACGCGCGAACTCTACAGCAACCTCTTCCGAATCGCGCCCGACCTGGTCGCCCACGACCTGCACCCCGAGTACCTCTCGACCAAGTGGGCGCTCGCCAGTGGGCTGCCGGCGCTCGGGGTTCAGCATCACCATGCGCACATCGCGGCGATCGCCGCCGAGCACGGGATAGCCGAGCCGATTCTCGGTATCGCGTTCGACGGGACCGGATTCGGATCCGACGGGCGGATATGGGGCGGCGAGGTCCTGCTCGCAGACTGGACGGGCTTCACGAGACTCGCCCACCTGCGCTACCTGCCGCTCCCCGGGGGCGCGGCGGCCGTCCGACGTCCGGCGCGCACCGCTCTCGGCATGCTCGTCGAGCTCGGCCTGCTCGAGCACCCCGGAGCGTCTGCCCTGCGGTCGCGACTGGCGCCCGGCGAGGAGGCGGTGATCGCTCGGATGATCGAGCGCGGAGTCAACACGCCCTCCACCTCGTCTATGGGGAGGCTGTTCGACGCGATCTCCTCACTTGCAGGGGTCGCCGACGACTCGCGCTACGAGGGCGAGGCCGCGATCGCGCTCGAGGCGGCCATCGACATGGACGCGACGGGCTCGTACCGGTTCGCACTCGACTCCTCGTCGGCGCCCGTCGTTATCGATCCGGCACCGGTCGTGACGGCCATCCTCGACGACCTTGCGGGCGGAGCCTCCCCCGCCACCGTCTCGGCCCGGTTCCATCACGCGGTCGCCTCCCTCATCGTCGACCTCGCGCAGCACTTCCGCCCGCTCTCAGACAACCGGTTCGTCGCCTTGGGCGGCGGCGTGTTCATGAACCGCTTCGTATTGGAGCATGCGTTGCCCGGATTGAGAGATGCGGGTTTCATACCGCTTGTCTCCAAAACCCTTCCGGCGAACGACGGTGCGGTATCCTATGGACAAGCAGTGATCGCACTTGCAAGCAGCACGAAAACACCGATTCAGCGACACCTTCGCGAAAGGTAACGGTATGTGCCTCGCTATCCCCGCAATCGTACGTGAGCGAAACGAATTCGGCATGGGCACCGTCGACATCATGGGAGTCACCCGGCAGGTCTCACTCGACCTGGTTCCCGACGCCGAGGTCGACGACTACGTCTTGGTCCACGCCGGCTTCGCCATCGAGGTCGTAAGCGAACAGTTCGCCGAGGAGTCCCTCGAGCTCATCAAGCAGATGCCCTTCCTCACCGAGGATCTGGGAATGTCCCAGGGCCAGGTCGACGCCATGAACGTGGCGGGCGAGTAGCCGGTGGACCTCACAGGTTTTCGCGATCCCTCTCTCGCAAAGGGTCTGATCGAAGCGATCCGATCCTTCGATGTCGGAGACGTGAGCATCATGGAGGTCTGCGGCACGCACACCGTGTCGATCGCACGAAACGGGCTGCGCGACCTGCTGCCCGCCAACGTCCGGCTCATCTCCGGCCCAGGTTGTCCGGTGTGCGTCACCGCCAACTCGGACATCGACACCGCCATAGCGCTCGCGCGCGTCGAAAACGTGATCGTCACCACCTTCGGCGACATGATGAAGGTGCCCGGGTCCACGTCTTCGATGAGCAGGGAGAAGGGCAACGGCGCCGACGTGCGCATCGTCTACTCCCCCCTCGACGCCCTGAAGATCGCGCAGGACAATCCCGACAAGCACGTCGTGTTCATCGGGGTCGGATTCGAGACGACCGTCCCGATCATAGGCGCCGCAGTGAAGCGCGCCGCCGCGATGGGGCTCGAGAACTTCTCGGTCTTCGCGGCCCACAAGACGGTGCCCGGGGCCCTCGACGCGATCGTCAACGACCCGGAAGTGAAGATCGACGCGCTCATCCTCCCCGGACACGTCTCGACCGTCATCGGAGCAGAACCCTACCGCTTCCTCGCGGAGAAATACGGAGTCCCCGGAGTCATCACCGGCTTCGAGCCGGTGGACATCCTCCAGGGGGTCGCGATGCTGCTCCGTCAGCTTGCCGAAGGCCGCGCGGAGATCGAGATCGCCTACTCCCGCGGCGTCATGGCCGAGGGAAACCGGGTCGCCCAGGCACTGAGCGCGGAGGTGTTCGAGGTCTGCGACACCGATTGGCGGGGCCTGGGCACCATCCCCGCATCGGGCCTGCGTCTGCGCGACGAGTTCGCCCAGTACGACGCACTGAAGCGACTCTCCCCCGAGGTGGAGGAGACGCGCGAGCTCAAGGGATGCCGCTGCGGCGATGTGTTGCGAGGAGTCATCCTCCCCCACGACTGCAACCTCTTCGGCCGCGGATGCACGCCGGAACATCCGGTGGGACCCTGTATGGTCTCGTCCGAGGGAAGCTGTGCTGCCTACTATCGATATTCCGACCATGGACGGAGTGCCCATGCGTAGCGACCAGGTCCTTCTCGCTCACGGGAGCGGCGGGACGATGATGAAGGAGATCATCGACGAGATATTCGTCGATGCGTTCGATGGAGAGGTCCTGCGCCGTCTCGACGATGCGGCATCGCTCGACTTCGCGGGGGCGCGTCTCGCGTTCTCGACCGACAGCTTCGTCGTCACCCCGCACTTCTTCCCGGGCGGCGACATCGGCCGCCTCGCGGTATGTGGCACCGTCAACGACGTGGCCACCTCGGGAGCCACCCCGCTGTATCTCTCGGTGGGGTTCATCCTCGAGGAGGGCTACCCCATCGCCGACCTCAAGACGATCGTGCGCTCGATGGCCGAGTGCGCCGCCGAGGCAGGCGTGCAGATCGTAACCGGGGACACCAAGGTCGTGGGCAAAGGCGGTGCGGACGGGGTGTTCATCAACACCGCCGGAGTCGGCTCGCTCGCCGCGGGGGTCGACCTCTCGGGCGCGTACTGTCGCCCCGGCGACAAGGTGCTGGTATCGGGAACGCTGGGCGACCACGGAATCGCGATCGTCTCGACACGCGAGGGACTCTCCTTCGAGACGTCCATCGAAAGCGATGCCGCGCCGCTCAACCACCTCATCGCCGCCACACTTGCAGCCGCACCGTCCACGCGCTGCTTCAGGGACCCCACGCGCGGAGGACTGGCCTCCACGCTCAACGAGCTCGCGAGCGCGAGCGGAGTCCTCATCACGGTCGATGAGACCGCGGTGCCCGTCCACGACCAGGTGAGGGGCGCTTCCGAGATGCTCGGGTACGACGTCTTCCAGGTCGCGAACGAGGGCAAGATGGTCGCTGTAGTCCCCGCCGATCAGGCCGAAGCGGCGCTCGCCGCGATGCGCTCGGCACGCTACGGGGAAGACGCCGCGATCATCGGGGAGGTCTCGGAAGGCACGCCCCGCGTTCTGCTCAAGACGGGCTTCGGAGCGACTCGCGTGATGGACATGCTGGTAGGCGAACAGCTCCCCAGAATCTGCTGACTCTTTGAAATGATTTCTTGATGCCTCACAACCGAAAGACCTATACGCGCTCCGAACAGCTCACGGGTGCCGCTCGAGTAGTGGCGGCCGGGCTGATCTGGGGCCTCATCCCCGTCTTCCTCCGTCTCTCCGACGGCTCGACCACCGTGAAGATCTGGACTCGCGTCCTGACCGCCGCAATCGTCATGTTCGGGTACATGGCGCTTCGGGGACGGGTCGGGGAGATTCGCAGGCTCGGCCGCAAGCGCATCCTCATGGTCATGAGCCAGGGAGTGATACTCGCCGTCAACTGGATGTTCTTCCTCAATGCACTCGACGGAGCGGGCTCCGTCGCGCTGGCTGAACTTCTTGGCTACACCAGCCCGGTGCTCGTCGCGCTTCTCGCGCCGATGGTCCTCAAGGAACGATTCGATGCGAGGGTGCTCATCTCGATAGCGTTGGCCATCGCCGGGTTCACCACGATGCTCGCACCCGGAGGTTTCTCTCTTCAGGGAGAGGCGGGGATCCGAGCGTTCTGGGGCCTGTGTTCGGCGCTCACGATCGCGACGCTCAATCTGCGCGGTAAGAAGATCGTCCAAGGGATCCCCGGCGACGTGTTCCTCTTCCTCGAGCACATCACCGCCGCCGCGCTGCTCACACCGTTCGCCCTCTATCTCATTGCCGACGGGCAGGGACCGACCACGTCGACATCGTGGATCGCCCTGATCGGAGGGCTGGGAATCCTGTGCACCGTCTTCGCCGGGCTCGTCCACCTCGAGGGATTCCGACGAATCCGCGTCGACCATTCCGCCGTACTCTGTTACACCGAGCCCGTCTCAGCTATCCTTTTCACTGCAGCGCTTCCCTTCGCGTCCCAAGTCGTCCCCGTTCTCAAGGCCGCTCTTCCCGCACATCCCGAGGTCATCGGACCCTGGACAGTGGTGGGAGGCGCGCTCATAGTCACCGCCGGAGTCTTCATCATCAGACTCCAGACACGACCCGAGGTAGAGCCTCTTGCGCAACTCGAGCTCGCCCCCGTCGTGATCATGGATGAAACGAACCGCGCATGAGAGTAGTGCACACGCCCATAGATCTTCAGGCTTCCTCACAGGTGCTCGTCACCATGCGTGCTGCCTCGCGCCTGTCTAAACGCGACACCTCCCTCTTCGACTTCGATTTGGCCGCGAAGATGTGTGCGTCCGTCTCGCTGGGATGGGTCGATCTCGCGAGCGCTCCGCCGAGCAGCCCGGAGTCCATCTGCGCGTTTGCGGACGAGCTGCTCGCCGAAGGTCTCGACGACGTCGTCCTCATCGGACAGGGCGGTTCCACACAGGCGGCGATGGTCCTCACCAACCTCGCCCGGACCGCTTCGACTCCGCACTTCCACACGATGGACTTCGTCTCCCCCAGTAAAGTGACCGAGGTGCTCGACGCCACGGATCCTGCGAGAACGCTTTACGTGTTCGCCAGCAAATCGGGTACGACGACCGAACCGCTCGCGATCTACCGCGTGATGCGCGGACGGGCTGACGAAGTGCTCGGTCGCACACAAGCCGGCCGTCGGTTCGCCGCGATCACCGACCCGGGCTCACCGCTCGAGAAGATGGCGCTCCAGGAGGGTTTCAGGCAGATACTGCCCGGCGTCGCCGACGTGGGCGGGCGTTTCTCCGCGCTCTCGACGTTCGGGCTCCTCCCTGCGGCGCTTGTCGGGGCAGACATCACCCGGCTGCTCGAACGCGCCGCTCTGGCCGAGTCGCGCTGCTCGGTGGACAGCCCCGTCAACCCGGCGGTCCAGCTCGCGGCCTTCCTCTACGACGCATGGACGGCGGGACGCGACAAGTTCTCGCTGCTCACACCTCAACCCGGGAGAGTCTTCGGGCTCTGGGTCGAGCAACTCATCGCGGAGTCGCTCGGGAAGGACGGCGTCGGGATACTGCCCAACATCGAGATCGACGCGATTCTTCTCCAGCGAGGTCCCGCTGACCGCACCGTCGTAACGTTTCGCTCCCAGAGCGACGTCGATGTCGCACAGGAAGCCGCTGCGCTTTCACGCAAACTGCCGGTATTCGAGTTGGTGTTCGACAGTCCGGAGGACCTTGGCGAGGCGTTCGTCGTTTGGGAGTACGCGACCGCGATGATCTCCTTGCTGATGAAGATCAACCCGTTCGACCAGCCCGACGTCGCCGAGACGAAGCGTGCGGTGGAGTTCGTGCTCTCCGGCGCCCTCCTCGCACCGCCTGCCCTGACGATCAATGGCGGCATCACCGTCGACTACGGCCGAGTACTCAAGGAGGACTCCCCTCCTCAGGACCTGTCGGACGCGATCGCCCGTCTGATGCGGACCGCTCGTGAGGACGACTACTTCGCGCTCCTCTCGTTCGTCCCGTTCAGCGACGGTCGCCGCGGACCGCTCGAGATGATCAGGCACTGCGTCGCCGAGCGCCTCGGCATCGCCGCCTGCCTCGAGATCGGCCCACGTTATCTGCACTCGACGGGCCAGCTCCACAAGGGAGGTCCCGACAACGGCCTCTACCTCATCGTGAGCGCCCAGGAGCCCGTCGATGTTGCGGTCCCGGGTCAGTCCACCACCCTGGGCGATCTGCAGTCCGCGCAGGCCCACGGCGACCTCGCAGCGCTCTCCAACCGCAACCGACGAGTGCTCCACATCCACCTGCCTGGGTACTCGCCCGAGGAGATGGAGAAGCTCGCATCGCTGGTCTGTCGAGTGGTGGAGCAGATCGGTCGCGAGAGAATCCTCTAGCAGACCTCGTCGAGCGGCACGATCGATATCCCTGACACGGTGCCCTCCCGGACGGAGACGATCGCCACCGAGGGTCCCGACCCACCGCGAGGACGGGTGGGCGACCCGGGGTTTACCAGCCACGAGGCCGCGACCCTCTCGACTTTCGGGATGTGGGTGTGTCCGTAGACGTTCACGTCGGCATGCGGCCTGACCACACCGTGGGGCTCGTGGACCACGGCGAATGAGACTCCTCCGAGAATCACCTCTGCGCGAAAGCCTACGAGCGGGCCGAACGATGCGCGATCGCAGTTTCCCAATACAGCGGTCACGGGCGCGATCGTCTCGAGTTCGAGAAGGACCTCAGGCGAACCGATGTCACCCGCATGGATGATGTGGTCGACGTCGGCGAACGCGGTTCCCACGCGATGGTCGAGCCGACCGTGCGTGTCGGATATGAGCCCGATGCGGATCGTCGGTCCCGAGCCCACCGCATGCCCCCTCTTCCTAGAGATTGAGCGCTTTCTTGAGCGATGCGACCCGCCTGCGCGACACGGGGATCTTCTCGTCTTGACCCTCGAGAGTGAGCATCAGCGTGCCGCCGTATACCGGCACGACTTCGCTAACGCGCGCGAGGTTCACGAGATAGCGTCGGTGCACGCGGAAGAATCCCAAGGGGGCAAGCCTCTCCTCGAGCTGCGCGAGAGAGACCGTGGAGAGGTAGCGCTCCTGGCCTGCGTGGAGGTACGAGTAGTCGTCCTTTGCCATGACGAAGTGGATCTCGTCGACGGGGATCAGAAGTTTGCGCCCGCTCTTCTCGACGGTGATGCGCTCGACCTTGTGCGCCGTGGGCGCAGATTCAAGCTGGGCGTGGACTTTTACCAGCGCCTGACGGAGTCGATCGACCTCGACCGGCTTGACGAGGTAGTCGACAGCGTTCACCTCGAACGCCTTCACGGCGTGCTCGTTGTACGCCGTGACGAACACGATCGCAGGGGGATGCTTGAGTCGGCCCAGAGCCTCGGCCAGCTGGATGCCGTCGATTCCCGGCATGTTGATGTCGAGGAACATGACCTCGGCGCCGGTCTCCTTAAGCGCCTCGAGTGCGACGCGCACGTTGGACGCCTCGGCGACCACCTCGACGTCGCCGAGTCCTTCGAGGAGAAAGTGCAGTTCCGATCGAGCAGGAGCTTCGTCATCGACGATGATCGCCCTTAACATGTCGTCTCCATTCCCGTGCTGCTCGCTCCCCTGAGGAGCAACGTTACCTTGGTTCCTTTGTCTTGTACCGATTCTATACGCATACCGGATTCGGGGCCAAAGTATCCGACGATTCGATCCTCGACGTTCTTGAGTGCGATGCCGAGACCCTTGCCGTACCCGGGCTCCATCACGTGAGGGAGCTCGGAGGCCTCGATTCCCACCCCGTCGTCGCTTACCTCGATCATGAGATCGTGATCGCTGCACCAGGCCTTGAGCTTGATGTGGAGCGGTCCCTCGGGGCGCATGGCGTGGCCGACCGCGTTCTCGACGAGCGGCTGGATCACGAACGCCGGTACGGCGATGGTGTCGAGCCCCGCCTCGATGTCGGTCTCGACGACGATCCGGTCGCCGAACCGGGCGATCTCGAACCCGAGATAGCGCAGCGTCTGCTCGATCTCCTTGCCGAGCGAGATGAGGTCCTCTGAGTTCTCGAGCGTGCGACGGTAGAACACCGCGAACTCGCGCAGGAGGATGCGTGCGCGGGCGGGGTCGGTCC
>CAZMJV010000002.1:29862-38382 GCA_964566905.1 uncultured Coriobacteriia bacterium
AGTATAACGGAAGGCCTCCGACCTGCGACGACCTGCCCTGCCGACGGCAGCTCAGAGCCAGCCGAACTCCGTCGCGGCGAGCAACAGGCCCGAGAGAGCCATCAGCAGCGCGAATCCGCGTCGCAAGGCCGACTCCTGCGAGCCCAGCGCGATACGCGCCCCAATCCATCCACCAGGAACCGCCCCGATCGCGAGCATCAGCCCCAGGCGGAAGTCGATGTTGCCGAGGAGGACGTGGGAGATGAGCGCGGGAGTCGATATCACGGCGATGGAGAGCAGCGACGTTCCGATGGCGCGCTTCATCGGGAACCGAAACCACCCGACGAACAGCGGCACGAGAATGAACCCCCCGCCGACCCCGAGAAACCCGGAACCGGCACCCGCGATCAGGCCGGAGACGGCGCACGCCGCGAGTGTCGGGCGAGCCGGTGGTGTCGGAACGGATTCAGAGGCGGCTTCATCTCCCTGGGGGGCGGTGGACGTGCGCGATCGCGCGAACATCTCGATCGCCGATGCGATCAGCACGACCCCTGTGACGACCAGCACCACGGAACCGCCGACCCAGCGGGTCGCCTGCGCGCCGAATATCGCCGCGACACCCCCGACCACCCCGACGCGAAGCGCCGTGCTCACATCGACGTTGCGGGCGCGAAGATGAGTCGCGGCGCCGACGAGCGTGGTCGGGATCATCGAGACGAGCGGGGTAGCGACGGCGATAAGCGCCGGCGCGTCCGTGAAAAATCGCAGGAGCGGTGTGGTGGTGAAACCGCCTCCGACGCCGAACATGCCGGAGAGCACCCCGGAAACCAGGCCGATGAGGCCCTCGGTCAGGTGTTCCACGGACGCGACCTACTCCTGGGAGGAGGCCGACTCGGCGGCGTCCTCGCGAGCGATCTTCTCCGCGATATCGGCCGGGATCACCGGGAATCGACCGGTCATGGTCGAGCGATCGAGACTCCTCTCGCCGGTGAGGAGCGACTTGAGCGCGACATCCTCCCAGATCGCCTCGAGCATCTGCGGCCACGCCTTCGCGAACACAAAGTAGTTGGGGCAGTTGCGGCGCGAGTACTCCGCGGCGTCGATGAGCGCATGCATACCGGCGCGGAAGTATCCACGCGTGTCGGGGCGTCCCACGGAGCGCATGAACGCGGTCACAGCGGTTCGCCAGACGATCGTCTGGTCGAGGAACGGACCGGGATAGGGATCGAGAGACTTCGTGCTCACCTGTATGAGATCGACCTGAGAGCGCGCGTACTCGATCTTGCGATGCTCGTAGATCCATCGGTAGATGTCCTGGCGGAACTTGAACGCCTCATCCTTGATGCCCGGCGGAAGGTGCCGGAGCTGCCACTTGTCGTCGAACCAGACGTCCATCCCCAGCATCCTGAGGTTGATGACGTAGTCGAGGTCTTCTCCGCGGGTGATCCAAGGATCGAAGGGTACGCGGTTGTACGCCTCGACGTGGACGGCGAGACACCCTCCCGTCGCGACGTTCGAGCGTTCGAACCGAGGGCCGTCCAGCGCGATCCGCATCCACCGGTTGAACGCCTCGGACTGACGCCACCAGCGGTCGTACCAGTGCTGCTCGATCTTGGGCGCCCATGCTCCTGACGCGTCTGTGTAGTAACCCGTCTTGGCGTACATCGGCTGGCCGCCCTCAACGACCGGATGACCGAAGCCCTCCATGGCGCGCGTGAGGAACTCGGGGTCGCTCACGACAACGTCGTCGTCGAGGAAGATGACGAGATCGTGCTCGAGAACAGCGGCCACCACGAGCGCGACGTTTCGCACCGCGCTGTATCCGTTGAGCGAGACGCCGTCGATGAGCTCGCCGAAGCCAAGCTGCTCGAGACGTCGGTGCAGGGAGCCGAGCTCGGAGGGTCCGAAGACCAGGATGTCGAGCTCGGGGAAACGGGCCGCGACCTCGCGGACGCTGTCCTCGGCCCGCAACTCGACGGCAGGGTCGGCGGCGACGGTGACGATGATGCGGCCGACTCCCTCGACCCCACGCAGGGATTCGAGGCACCGCGAGAGAGTCCCCTCCTGGCCGATCTCGACCGGATGGTCGTAGACCGCGGTGGGGCTGTCGGGGGCTTGTGAGCGACGACGCGCCCAGAAGGTCGGGATGATGAGTACAGGATTCACGATGAGGCCTTCCCGAAGACGCCGGCGACGGAGGCTGGGGCACGTAGGTTTTTCAAGACCACCATTCTACTCCGAGACGTCTCCGCCTTCATCCTGAGCCAACACGCCCAGTCGACGGAGCGCTCCGAGGAGAGGGAGACCGAGGCCGTAGACCACAACGGCCTCGCCGATTCCGAGCGCGATGACGCCGAAGAGGTACATGGGGAGAAACGCGCCCTCGAGGGAGATGGAGGTGAACGGGATCGTGTAGAAGCCGAACCCCTTCACGAGGATGGGCAGGTAGGCCGCCACAATCAATGCGTTGAAAATCACCGGGCCGGCCAGCGCGAGGAGCGGCCGCGAACGGAAGTGGCGGGCCCACAATGCGCCGAGCAGCGTGGCGAGCGAGCCGAACACCACGTCGAGCAGACCGATGGGGCCCACACCTGTGATAGTCAGCGCGAGAAGGTTGGCGATCACGCACCCGATGGTCAGGCCGGGGACGGCCGCAGGAGTGAGAACCGCGAGCACGGTGAGCGCCTCTGACACGCGGAACTGTACCGGTCCCCAGGCCAAGCCCTGCAGCAGGACGATGGCCATGAGCGTGAGAGCGGCGTAGAGCGCCGCGATCATGCCCGCGCGAGCCACGTAGCTTGAGCGCTTCATCGGCGCGCCAGGAGGGCTTCCGCGATCTGGACGGTGTTGAGCGCCGCGCCCTTGCGGATCTGGTCCGCGACCACCCACATCGCGATGCCGTGCTCGACGCTCGAATCGACCCTGAGGCGCCCGACGAACGTGTCGTCCGTGCTCTCGAGGAGCGCGGGCATCGGGTAAACCTTGTTCGCAGGGTCATCCATCACGACGACGCCCGGTGCCGCTGCAAGCGCCCCGCGAGCAGCCTCGAGTGAAACGGGTGCGTCGAACTCGACGTTGATCGCCTCGGAGTGACAGCGAAGGACCGGCACGCGGATGCAGTTCGCGGCGACTTGGATGGAGTCGTCGCCCATGATCTTCTTAGTCTCGACGACCATCTTCCACTCCTCTTTCGTGGAGCCGTCGTCGAGGAACACGTCGATCTGCGGGATGCAGTTGAACGCGATGCGGTGCGCGAAGTTCTCGACCGTCAGCTCCTCGCCGTCGAGGAACTCGCGGGTCTGCTCGTAGAGCTCGTCCATCGCGGCCGCGCCCGCGCCCGATGCCGCCTGATAGGTCGAGACCACGACGCGCTTGATCTGCGCAAGGTCTGCGAGCGGCTTGAGCGCGACGACCATCTGGATCGTCGAGCAGTTGGGGTTGGCGATGACGCCGGAGTGCCAGTCGAGGTCCTCGGGATTGACCTCGGGAACCACGAGAGGAACATCCTCATCCATGCGGAACGCGCTGGAGTTATCGATCATGACGGCGCCTGCGGAGACGACCGCGTCGCGCATCGCCTTGGAGACGGTCGCACCTGCGGAGAAGAGCGCGATGTCGACGCCCTCGAACGACTCGGGGGTCATCTCGGTGACCACGAGCTCGCCACCTGCGAACGGAAGGGTCTTGCCGGCGGAGCGCGCCGAGGCGAGGGCCCTGACCTCGGAGGCGGGGAACCCGCGCTGCTCGAGGACCTTCAGCATCTCCCTACCCACGGCTCCGGTCGCACCGGCCACCGCCACCACGGGATGTGCGGGCATCTGCTTGTTCCAGCTCATCGGCACTTCTCCTCTCCCGAGGGCTGATGCTCCTCGATAACTGCATCCTCGTCGAGGCCGAACGCGGTGTGCAAGGCCTGAACGGCGGTCTGGACGGAGTCCCCGTCGACGACCGCCGAGATGCGGATCGCGGAAGTCGAGATGAGGTCGATGTTGACGTTCGCCTCGGCCATCGTCCGGAACATCTTCGCGGCAACGCCGGGATTGGACCGCATGCCCGCACCGATGAGCGAGACCTTCGCGATGGACTCGTCGATCACGTAGGTCCGCGCGCCGAGTTTGGTCACCACGCTCTCGAGCACCTCGCGGGCACGGACCAGGTCGTCCATCGGGGAGGTGAACGAGATGTCGGTCACGCCATCCTCGGAGATGTTCTGGATGATCATGTCGACGTTGACGTTCGCGTCCGCGAGCGCCGTGAAGATGCGGGCGGCCACGCCGGGGATGTCAGGTACCCCGCGGATGGTGATCTTTGCCTCGGAGGAGTCGTAGGCGACTCCGGAGATGATGGCGGCTTCCATGGTGGGGTCTGCCTCCTTGACGATGGTTCCGGGACGGTCGTGGAAACTCGAACGGCAGTGGATGACCACTCCGTGGTTGCGTGCGAATTCGACCGAGCGCATCTGAAGGACCCCGGCGCCTGCCGCGGCCATCTCGAGCATCTCCTCATAGCTGATGAAGTCGATCTTCCGCGCCTTGGGGCAGACCCGGGGATCGGCGGTATAGACGCCGTCGACATCGGTGTAGATCTCGCAGACGTCGGCGTGGATCCCCGCAGCGACGGCGACGGCGGTGGTGTCGCTCCCGCCGCGACCGAGCGTGGTGATCTGCCCGTCGGAGGTCATCCCCTGGAAGCCCGCGACGATCACGATCTTGCCCTCGGCGAGCGCCTCCTCGACGCGAGCGGCGTCGATCTGGCGGATCTTCGCCTTGGTGTGCACGGGGTCGGTCACGATCCCCACCTGCGAACCGGTGAACGAGATGGAGTCGCAGCCGAGCGACTGGATGGCCATCGCGAGCAGTGCGATGGAGACCTGCTCACCTGTGGACAGCAACATATCCATCTCACGGTCGGACGGACGCGGCGCGACCTCGTAGGCGAGTCTGACCAGCTCGTCGGTCATCTTGCCCATTGCCGAGACGACCGCGACCACGTCGTCGCCACCCCGCTTGCGCTCCACCAGCCTGCGCGCGACCGCGAGTATGCGCTCGGGAGTACCGACCGAGGTGCCGCCGAACTTGGTTACCACTACCGCCATGCGTATTCTCCGCATCACAGGTCTCGAGGACCGTTTTCGTTGCCGACAAGTGTAACGCACGAGGCGCCCGGGAATCCCGAGCGCCTCGATCTCTCACCGTGCTCAGACCTACTCGAACGACTTGCACCTGCGCTCGACGTACTCGTAGTACTCGTCGGTCTGCTGCTGGATCTTAGCGAGCAGCTCGGGGTTGCCGGGCTTGAAGAGATGCTTGAAACGACCCTGGGGCTTGAGGAAATCCTCCACGGGGAGGCGCTCCTTGGGGTTCTGCGTCATCTTCCACACGCCGTTGTCGACCTCGAACAGCGGCCACATGCCGGTCTTGGTCGCGAGACGAGCGAGCTCGACGGTCTGCGAGGGGTCGGTGCGCCATCCGCGGGGGCAGGGGGACATGACGTTGATGAACGCGGGGCCGTCGGCGGCGAAAGCCTTCTCCGCCTTGGCGACCAGGTCGCGCCAATAGCCGATGTTCGCCTGCGCGACGTACGGGATGTGGTGGTCGGCCATGATCGAGGTCAGGTCCTTGCGGGCCTGGATCTTTCCCTGCTGGGCCTTGCCGACCTCCGCGGTGGTAGCCCAGGCACCCAGAGGAGTCGCCGAGGAACGCTGGATGCCGGTGTTCATGTACGCACCGTTGTCGTAGCAGACGTAGACCATGTTATGGCCGCGCTCCATCGCTCCGGAGAGCGACTGCAGGCCGATGTCGTAAGTACCGCCGTCGCCGCCGAACGCGACGAACTTGATGTCCTTGTCCGCGGGGATCTTACCGGCGGCCTTCAGTCCCTTGAACGCAGCCTCGACGCCCGACATGGTCGCGGCCGAGCTGGCGAACGCCGTGTGGACGAACGAGCCCGTCCACGACGAGTAGGGGTAGATGGTGGTCGAGACCTCGAGGCATCCGGTCGCGCTCGACGCGACGACGGGGTTGTCTCCCGCTCCCATGAGGACCTGGCGCACAGCCACCGATGCTCCGCAGCCGCCACAGAGGCGATGGCCTCCGCAGAGGCGCTCGGGCATCGCGGCGCAATCCTTGATAGTTGCCATTTCTCTCCTCCTACCGTGCGCCGAGATAGACGAGACCGGGGTGGGCGCCGCCCGCGGTCAATTCTGCCAAGTCCGAGTACACCTGACGCATGAGGTCGAGCTTCACGTCGGCGCCTCCCAGACCGTAGATGTAGTTGATCGTCGGGATGCGGGTCTCGAGGTCGTAGAGAGCGGCGCGGACCTCGAAGCCGAGGGGGCCGCACTGGCCGCCGAACGACTCGGAGCGGTCGAGAACGGCGACCGCCTTGCAGCCGGAGAGCATCTCTGCGAGCTCTTCGTGCGGGAACGGGCGGAAGCAGCGGACTTTGACGACGCCGACCTTGTGGCCCTCGGCGCGCAGTTCGCGGGCCGCGTGACGGGCGTTTCCGGCGGTCGAGCCGATGACGACGATCGCGTACTCGGCGTCTTCCATACCCCAGCCCTCGACCATCCCGAAGGAACGGCCGGAGATCTCTTCCCACTCGGCCGCGACGCGCTTGATGACCTGCGCGGAGTGGTCGATGGCGTTGCGCTCGGCGCGCTTGAGCTCCATGTAGGTCCCGCCGAGGTTCGCGAACCCGCCGTGCATCGAGGGGTTCTCGGTGTCGAGCAGCGGGTGGGCGAAGGTGTGCTCGCCGATGAACGCGGCGACGGTCTCGTCGTCCATGACCTGTGCCCGGTCGATCGAGTGGGTGGTGATGAACCCGTCGAGCGTGGTCATGACGGGGAGGCTCACCTCGGGGTCCTCGGCGACGCGGAACGAGATGATGGTGTTGTCGTAGGCCTCCTGCGCGGTCTCCGCGAAGAGGATGATCCAGCCCGTGTCACGGGCGCCCATCACGTCGGAGTGGTCGCAGTGGATATTGATGGGGGCCGAGATCGCGCGGTTCGCGTTCGCCATGACGATGGGGAGGCGAAGACCGGAGGCGATGTGGAGAACCTCCCACATGTAGGCGAGACCCTGCGACGAGGTGGCGGTGGCCACGCGCGCGCCGGCGGCGGATGCTCCGACGGCCGCAGACATCGAGGAGTGCTCGGACTCGACGGTGACGTACTCGGTGTGGACGATCCCCTTCGCGACGAACTTCGCGTACTCCTCCATGATGGTGGTCTGGGGCGTGATCGGGTATACGGTCACGACATCGGGAGCGGCCTGACGGAACGCCTCCGCGACGAAGTAGTTACCGGTGGCCGCAATGATCTTCTGCTCAGCCATCGTTACTCCCCCTTCGCTTCGAACTCGGGAACCATCTTGAGTGCGTTGAACCTGCACTCCTGGACGCAGATGCCGCATCCCTTGCAGTGGTCCAGGTCGATGCCGACCATGGCCCGGTCCGCGACCTGGATCGACGAGTCGGGACAGTGCATCCAGCACAGCAGGCAGTTCGTGCAGGCCTCCTGGTCCCAGATGGGGCGCATGCTGCGCCAGCCGCCGGTGATGTACTCCTTCGAGTTGCCGGCCTCGAGGCCTACAGCCCCGACGGGAAACTCGGAGGACTTCCAGGAATCGAAATCAGAAACATCCCACTTGCTCACGCCACCGTCACCTCCTCGTATGCACGGGTGACCGATTCGAGGTTCGCATCGATCATCTCCTGGGCGAATTTCTTACCGAACGAACGTGAGAGCTGCCCCTTGACCGACTCGACGTCGACCACGCCGGTCACCTTCGCGAGTGCGCCGACGATGGGCGTGTTGGGAATGTCGCGCTTGATGGTCGCCATTGCGATGCCGGAGGCGTCGACCACGGCCACCTTGACGGTGTCGGGAACGCCGAGCTTCTCTCGGACCGACTGCGCGGAATGCTTGGTGTTGAGAATGACGACTCCATCGGGAAGGATGCCTTCGACGACGTCGATGACGTCGAGGAGCGTCTCATCGAGAACCACTACGATCCCGGGATTGTCGATGTTGTTGTGGACCTCGATGGGAGCGTCGCAGATACGGGTGAACGCCTTGAGAGGAGCCCCCATGCGCTCGGGCCCGTACTCGGGCATCGCCTGCATGTAGCGGTTCTCGAACAAGGCCGTCTCTGCGACCAGTTTCGCTGCGGTGACCGCACCCTGGCCGGCGCGGGCATGCCAGCGAATCTCTGTAAGCTCGTGCATCACGTCCCCTTTCCAAAATCGATGCGAGCGGATAGACACGAATGAGCCCCGTAGGGCCACAGACACAAAGCCCCGAAGGGCTGCTCGACAAGAATACATCGCGGTTTCGATACGGGTTCGCGGGCGTTGCGGCGCCAGGCGCATACGGCGCACCAAGTCCGGTAAGTGGTGGGGCCGGACACGCGAAGGGCCGCCCGGAGACGACCCTTCGAAACTGTGGATTGGCGGGGAGAGCTACATCTCCCTGCGGTCCTCGATCGCCCGTCCGAGAGTGATCTCGTCGGCGAACTCGAGGTCTCCTCCCACGGGGAGTCC
>CAZMJV010000002.1:38482-45977 GCA_964566905.1 uncultured Coriobacteriia bacterium
GTCCGCTCGATGGCGGCGAGGTCTCGGGGCTCCTCGACCACGCAGATGGCGGTACGGTCGCGCTTGGAGCTCGCGCACACCTCGCACTCTCCCCCTTCGGCGAAGTTGAAGCAGGTGGGGCAGAAGCTCACGGTGCGCTTCACCTCGAGGATCGCCTCGGCGAGCCTGTCGCTGTCCGCGTATTCCGAGGTGAGGAGCCAATAGGCGATCCGCTGAGCGGACTTGGGTCCTACTCCGGGGAGCTTCTCGAGTTCCTCGAGGAGGCGTTGTATGGACGTGGACTGCCGCATGCCTACATGAGTCCCGGGATGTTCATTCCGCCGGTGACCTCGCTCATGCGCTGGGAGCCGAGCTCCTGGGCGGAGCGAATCGCCTCGTTGACCGCGGCGGTCAGGATGTCCTGGACCATCTCGATCTCCTCGGGGTCGAGGAGCGAGGGATCGATCGTGATCGACTTGATCGCGAGGTCGCCCGTGATGGTCACCTTGACCGCTCCACCGCCGGCGGAGGTCTCGATCGACTCGGCCTTCAGATCCTCCTGGACCTGGGCCATCTTCGACTGCATCTTCTGGGCCTGCTTCATCATCTGCTGGATGTTCATCTAGAGATCCTCTCCTTGTTCATCGACAGGTTCTGCGTACGCTTCTTCTTCTATCACGATGCCGCCACCGAATGTGGAGGCGAGCAGTGCGGCGAGCGGATCGCCCGCGAGCTCCTCTGCGACGACGGGCGTCGGGTCGGGCTCGCGCGAGGGCGCGGGTGCGGGTACGGGTGCGGCCGCCGGTGCGGCGACGGGAGCGTGGGACGGAGCCGGCGCGGCGGGAGGCGGGCAGGCAGCAGCGGAAACCGTCCCCGCTGCGACACGGAACGGCAGGTCGGCGTGGAAGATCGTGCGTATCCCCTTGGCGACGAGGTCGCGCGCCTCGGGCTGAGACGCCTGGGTGACCGCGAACGCGTTGTTCTTGGGGAACATGATGACGAGCGTACCGTCGGGATCCACGTCGATCGCGGCGTTCTCGTACATGGTGCCGCGCGAGGGCTTGATCTTCTTCATCTCGGCGACGACCGCCGGCCAGCTTCTGCGCGCGGTGGCGAGGTCGAGACGTGCTCCCGGAGCGACCGCGCGAGTCGCGGCCTGGGGTGCGGGCTGAGGTGCAGGCTTGGTCTCGGTCGCGGCAACGGCGGCCTTCGGCGCGACCGGCTCCGCAGGCTTTGCCTTGGAGGCGGGTGCGGGGGCAACGGGTTGCGGTGCTGCGACGGGTGCCGGTGCGGACGGCGCGGCCATTGTCACGCCTGCGACGGGTGTGCTCATCGATACGGCGAGTTCGAGGGACTCGACGCGCTCGGCGAGCGCGGCCCATCCGTTCTCGCCGCTGGGTCGGCAGAGCCTGGTGAATGCGATCTCGAGGCGCAACCGGGGGTCGGTGGCGTCTCGCAGCTCCGAGGAGAGGTCGCCGAGGACCTCGAGCGCCCGTGCGAGACGGTCCGGTCCTCCGAACTCGGCGCACTGCGACTTGAGGTGGGCGCTCTTCGCCCGGTCGGTCTCCTCCGAAGACCCTTCTCCGCCGGTCAGCGCCGACACGTAGAGGTCGCGCATGTGGGCGGTGAGGTCCTTGGTGAACTGCGCCAGGTCGGTGCCGCTCTCCACGAAGGATGCGACCCAGCGGAAGCAGCCGGCGATGTCCCGGCGACCGATGAGCTCGGCGATGTCGAAGAGCTGCGACTCGTCGACCTCACCGATGAGACCTTCGACGTCGTCGAGCCCGATCTTCCCTCCGGTGAAGGCGGCGAGCTGCTCGAGCGTCGTGATCGCGTCGCGCATTCCTCCCGAGGCGTGCTTGGCGATCAGCGTGAGCGCGTGGTCGTCGACCACGAAGCCTTCGCTGTCCGAGATGAAGCGCAGCCGCGACACGAGGTCCTCGTTGGAGATGCGCCTGAAATCGAACCGCTGGCAACGGGAGTGGATCGTGTCGGGGACTTTGTGCGGGTGCGTCGTGCAGAGGATGAACACGACGTGCGCGGGCGGCTCCTCGAGGGTCTTGAGCAGCGCGTTGAACGCCGCCGCCGAGAGCATGTGCACCTCGTCGATGATGTAGACCTTGTAGCCGCCGCGGGTGGGGGCGAACTGCACGCGTCCGATGATCTCGTCGCGCACGGCGTCGACACCGGTACGAGACGCGGCGTCGAGCTCGTAGACGTCGGGATGGGTTCCCTCGGCGATATCGAGACACTCGGGGCAGGTGCCGTCCGGCTCGGCCTTGGGGCCGCCCTCGCAGAGCAGGGCCTTGGCGAGGATGCGCGCCGTCGTGGTTTTTCCGGTGCCGCGCGGACCTGTGAATAGATACGCGTGCGAGACGGACCCCTCGGCGACCGCGTTCTGGAGGGTGCGGCTGATGTGGTCCTGACCGACGAGGTCTGCGAATGTCTGCGGGCGATAGGTGCGATAAAGCGACTGTGCCATAGCTGTTCCTTTACGAGTCCGAACGCGGTTTCTTCACTCGTCCGCGAATGGCTCCGGCTATCGCCGGTACGAAGGAGATGGCGACGATGCCGATGATGACGAGTTCGAAATTGTCCTGGACGAACGCGATTCCTCCGAAGAAGTATCCCAAGAGCGTGAATATGGTGACCCAGAGCAAGCCGCCCACGATGTTGAAGCTCCAGAAGCGGCCCAGGTGCATCTTACTGACTCCCGCGAGGAACGGGGCGAAGGTCCGGATGATCGGGAAGAACCGCGCGAGGATGATCGCCTTACCACCGTGCTTCTCGAAGAATGCGTGGGTGCGCTCGAGGTACTCGGGCTTGAGCGCCTTCACCTTGCCGGAATCGATCATCGCGTGGCCGAACTCACGGCCGATGAAGTAGTTCGCGGTGTCGCCGAGGATCGCGGCGGTGTACATGAGCCCCAGGAGGGCGAAGATGTTGAGCCCTCCGCCATCGGCGGCGAAGACCCCGGCGGTGAAGAGGATCGAGTCTCCCGGCAGGAACGGAGTGACCACGAAGCCGGTCTCGGCGAAGATGACGAGGAAGAGAGGGGCGTACACCCACACCGGACCGAACGAGGTGATCCAACCCGCGATCGCTCCGCGAGGATCTTTGAGCAGGTCGATGAAGAACTGAACGATTTCCACTGAACCCCCGGGCGAATCTCGATTTTCTCCAATGAACGTACCAAGCGTGCCGAGTGGACCCGGACGCTCGCCAGAGGCCTCTTATGGCTGCTTCCTTCCGGACCTGACCAGATTCGAGACGTTGCGCCGTCCGAGCCCACTCGGCACGCTTGGCTTCTCACATGAGTATACCCGAGGCCAATTCCCGCGTTGTTGACGGCGGAATGTCTTTTTGGTGATATACACCAGTAAGACGCCTGCGCGGTCGTCCCCCCATCGAAGGAGGAGCAATGCCGCACTACGCTGACCTGCAAGAAGAGCTCTCGTTCATCGCACGGTTCGAAGATGAGCTCGACGAGATGCGGCGGAGCGGCACTCTCGACGACGCCTCGGCCGATCGGGCGCAGGCGCACTACGAGTCGAGACGCGCCGAGATCCTCTCCACGCTGGCCACCGCCAAAGGCGGGCTCTCCAAGTCGGCCGTCGCGAAATCCTCCACAGTCCCCATCATCGCCTGGATCGGCATCGCGCTGTTCGTCGCCGCGGCGATCGCGGCGGAGGCGTCGGTCTGGAGCTCGGTCGGCTCTTGGGGCCGTCTGGCGATGCTCGCCGTCCCGGCGATCCTCTGCTACATCGGCGCCCACTTCCTCGACCGCCGCCCGGAGACCAAGAGAATCGGCTTCGTCCTTCTCGCCGGCGCGAACGTGCTGCTCATCGCGACGCTCACCTACGTCGCAAGCGAATGGAAACTCGGGAGAGAAGACCTCCACGGCCAGGACGTCGGCACGGCGATCTCGGCTTTCGCGATGCTCCTCGCCTGGTTCTGGGCGCGGCGTCTGGACAGCAACATCTACCGCCTCGTGGCCATCGGCGCGCTGACGGTCGCACTCATCGCGGGAACGGGCCTCGCCTTCGTCGGACAGCGCAATGCACTCGACACACGCGACCGCGAATTCTGGTCGCAGTACGAGGGCGAGTTCGTGAAATCCCCCACCGAGAACTTCGACCCCTACAACGATACCCCCGAGGGTAAGGCGCTCCAAGCCGACCGCGAGGCGCTCACCAAGAGGAGCTCGGTCACCACGGTAGCCGTGGTGGCGATCGCGGGGATTCTCGTGCTCCTGTCCGGAGCCAGGTCCCAGAAGAACCGCGGGATGCGTCGCTCGATCCCCGCGCTCTTCGGTGGGACGCTCATGGTCGTCCTGTCCTTGGTCGCGCTCGACCCGAGCGTGATTCCCGGAGACTTCGACGGGTTCCTCCCCCTCGCCCTCTCTCTCGCTGCGATCTGGATGGGACTGCGGAGCCAGTGGGGAGCGGTGACGCTCGCAGGAATCGTCGCGTTCTTCCCATCGCTCATCAGAACACTCAGCGAGCTCGTCCAAGACACGCTCACGCAGGCGATCGTCGTCGCCATCCTCGGTCTCGTCGTGGTGGCCGTCGCGCTGCGATTCGAGAAGTACCGACACAGTATTCTCGACACACTGCGGCCCAAAGAGGAGTAATCTCGTTTATCCGGGGAAACGCACCCCGTGTTCAGACGTTGTTTGTGTGAATATGCGGCCTTCTCGGACGCCCCGTTCGACGTGGGCGCCTTCTTAGTCCATACTGACCGCATGATAAATTCCTTTGAGGCACTCGGCCTATCCGAGAAAATCTTGGCAGCTGTAGAGGATATGCAGTACAGCGAGCCGACCCCTGTCCAGGCGAAGGCAATTCCCTTCGCACTCGAGGGCCGAGACGTAGTCGCGGCCGCCCAGACCGGAACCGGCAAAACCGCCGCGTTCGTGCTGCCCACCATGCAGCGAATCGGTCGTAGCAAGAAAGCGCCGCTCGCACTCGTCGTCACCCCGACCCGCGAACTCGCACAGCAGATCGACAAGGTAGCCACCACCGTCGGAAAGCGGACCGGCCAGCGCGTGGTCACCGTAGTCGGCGGCGTTGGATACGAACCCCAGATCAAGAAGCTCGCACGCGGTTGCGAAGTTCTTGTCGCGACCCCCGGGCGCCTGCTCGACCTCAAGGAGCGCGGCAACGTGGACCTCTCGCAGGTCCAGGTGCTCATCCTCGACGAGGCCGACCGCATGCTCGACATGGGCTTCTTGCCCGCGATGCGCAAGATCATCTCGTTCGTCCCGCACGAGCGACAGACCCTGCTCTTCTCGGCCACCATCGACGAGAACGTCATGTCGGCGGTCGGTTCGCTGCTCAAGGATCCCGAGTACATCGAGATCTCCCGCAAGGGCACCACTGCCTCGACGGTCGAGCAGAAGATCATGCCGGTCGACCACGTCCAGAAGCCCGATCTTCTCATCGAGCTTCTCAAGGAGCGTGGACCCGAGCGCGTGATCGTCTTCACCCGTACCAAGCACCGCGCAGACTCGGTTGCCAAGCGCCTGGCGAAGCAGGGTTACAAGACCTCTGCCATCCACGCCGACCGCTCGCAGAGCCAGCGTCAGAAGGCCCTTGAGGACTTCCGCATGGGCAAGGTGGACATCCTTGTCGCGACCGACGTCCTCTCCCGCGGAATCGACATCTCCGAGGTCTCGCACGTCATCAACTACGACGTCCCGACCAACCCGGAGGATTACGTCCACCGCATCGGCCGTACCGGCCGCGCAGGTGAGACGGGATACGCGCTCACGTTCGTCGGACCCGACGAGATCACCGCGCTTCGGGACATCGAGTATCTTCTCGAGAAGCTCATCGACGTCTACGACATCCCGGGCTTCGCCTACCGCGACTCGCGCATCATCCCCTTCGAGGGACGACCCACGAAGAAGCAGAGCCGCAGCGTGTTCGGCGGCCGTCGCAAGAGCAGCGGTGCGCGCAGGCGCTAGCACCAGATACGATCCATCGACTATGAAGGCCGCCCACTGGGCGGCCTTTTTTCGTGCGGGATATCTTTTGTTTGCTCCGGCTACGACTTCTTGTTGCGCTCGCGAAGACCCTTGAAGAACGACTGGAGGAGTGCGGCCGACTCGTCGGCTAGGACGCCTACCGTCACGTCGAACCGATGGTTGAGACGCTCGTCGTCGGAGAGGTCGTAGAGGGTGCCGAGCGCACCGGCCTTGGGGTCCGGGGCCCCGTAGACGCAGCGGGCGACTCGAGCCTGATGCATGAGCCCGGCGCACATCGGGCACGGCTCGAGCGTCACGTACACGGTGCAGTCGGAGAGGCGCCAGCGACCGAGCTTCTCGCTCGCGCGTCTGATCGCGATGAGCTCGGCGTGGCCGGCGGGGTCATGGTCGATCTCGCGGCGGTTGTATCCGCTGGAGACCACCGCCCCGTCGCAGACGACCACCGCGCCGATGGGAACCTCGCCTATCTCTCCGGCGAGCTCGGCTTGGTGCAGCGCCATGCGCATATATGTCTCGTCCAAATCCATGGGCCGATGGTACCATCCCCGGTTTCTCGCCTGTGGTACGATTCTGCGTGCTCGAACCGCCTGGAGGGGTGGCAGAGTGGTCGATTGCGACGGTCTTGAAAACCGTTGACCCGCAAGGGTCCGTGGGTTCGAATCCCACCCCCTCCGCCAGCGACACACCTCGGAGCCCTCGGAATGCGAAAGCAGGCCGGGGGCTCCGTTATTCTCCTCGGCGATCGGCGCGTCAGCTCGCGGCTCGCTTCACCAGGGCGATGATCTCGGCCTCTTCGGCGGCACCGATCTGCGTGACCGCGTATGCCACCGGCCAGAGGTTTCCGCGATCAAGGTTCGCATCGGGCTGAAAGCCGAATGTCGAATATCTCACCTTGAACTTCGCCGAACTTTGGAAGAAGCAGATGACTTTCCCGTCCTTGGCATAGGCGGGCATGCCGTACCACATCTTCGGAGCGAGGTGGGGTGCATGTGTCTTGACAAGCTCGTGTATCTTCTCAGCCATTTCTCGGTCGGGGCCGGTCATCGCGGCGATAGCCTCCATCACATTCTGCTCGCCGATGGCCCTATCCCTGCTTACACGCGCCTCCGCTTTGAGCTCCTTCGCACGCTCCTTCATCAACGCTTTCTCCATGTCCGAAAACTCGCCCGACGTGTTGGTTTCCTCAGCCATAGGTCATTTCTCCTTGGTCTCGCACGCCCTTATCCGCCACTCGCCGTGGTGCTATTCGAGAAACCCTTTACCCAGTGCTCCGTCATTGGAGTAGCCACGTTGCTCCCAATACCCTTTATACGACGAATCGTCGCTCACCTCGATGCTCACGATCCACTTGATCCACTTGTAGCCCCATTTGTCCTCGGCCACCAGCTGGAACGGGAATCCCCGCTCAGCGGGTAGCTCGACGCCGTTCATCTTGTAGGCCATGAGCAGGTCGTGGTCGCGGATGTAGGAGGCAGGGAGCGACGTCGAATAGCCGTCGTATGCGCGGAAGATGATGGTGCTCGCGTC
>CAZMJV010000002.1:46077-50124 GCA_964566905.1 uncultured Coriobacteriia bacterium
CTTTCCTATCTAGCTGGGATATACTGACCCCGATATCAGACGCGCCCGGCAGCGCCGCATCCCCAGGGGATCGCCTTGAAATTCATCCGAACACTTGTGTCCGTCGCACTCCTCGGCACGCTCGTTCTCGCGGGAGGATGCGCACCCGCAGTCCAGGAACCGCCGGCCTCCGACGCGACGGCGATGGTCGGCACGTGGGTCGACGTCGACGACGGATCCACGTTGCTTATAAGCGACCGCTGGATCACGTATCAAGGCCCCGATTCCGGTGACCTCGAGGTGCCTATACGGCACGGCGTCCCGGAGAACGGCGTGATAGGCGTCACGATCGATGGCTGGGCCCGCCGAGACCAGCACCCCAAGACCGAGGAAGCGGAGGACTGGGCGATCGAGCTGGTGGACGAGGTGGCAGGCACGCTCTCCTACGGGCTCGATGGGGACACCCTCGAAATCGACACCGCCGGTGCGCCCGAGGATTTCCAGATGCTTCTGGGAACATACCGCAGAGACGATACCGCCCGATAGAAGCGGTACACTGTGAGTACGTAGCCGCGGGAGGAAGAACGCCTCCCCGAAAGGAGACGCAATGACTGGATACATCATCGGCGGGGTCGTACTTGTACTGATCGTTTTGGTTGTCGGACTCTACAACTCGCTCGTTAACCTGCGCAATCGCGTGGACAACGCGTGGTCGCAGATCGACGTGCAGCTTCAGATGCGCCGCGACTTGATCCCCAACCTCGTGGAGACGGTCAAGGGCTACGCATCGCACGAGTCGAAAACCTTCGAAGCCGTCACCGCAGCGAGAAATGCAGCGATGGGAGCCACGGGAGTCGCCGAGGTCGCAGCTGCTGAGAACGCGCTCACATCGACGCTGCGCTCACTCTTCGCAGTCGCCGAGGCGTACCCGGACCTCAAGGCGAACACGAACTTCATCCAACTCCAGGAGAAGCTCGGCAACCTCGAGGAGAAGATCGCCTACGCCCGCCAGTTCTACAACGATACCGTGATGATCTTCAACACCAAGATCCAGCAGTTCCCCGCAGTGCTCATCGCAGGGATGTTCGGATTCACCGCCCGCGACCTGTTCAACGCAGAGGCCGGCGCCGAGGTAGTTCCCGAGGTCAAGTTCTAGACTTCGCACCAGAGACGCACATCGAAGGCCTCCCGATGGGAGGCCTTCGTCATATCTCGACGTGCTGTGGCGCGCTCCCCGCGAAGTCCTAGGCGATTGCCTCGATCGTTCCAGCGAACTGCGACTCGTAGAGCTCCGCGTAGACGCCACCTGCGGCAAGCAGCCCCTCGTGGTCGCCCTGCTCGACGATATCCCCGCCCTTCATCACGAGGATGAGGTCGGCATCCTCCACCGTGGAGAGACGGTGCGCGATGACGAAACTCGTGCGCCCGTCCATGATGCGGCGCATGGCCGATTGGACCAACTGTTCGGTGCGGGTGTCGATCGACGAGGTCGCTTCGTCGAGGATGAGGACGCTCGGATTCGAGAGCACCGCGCGCGCGATCGTGATGAGCTGCTTCTGGCCCGTCGAGATGTTCGAGGCCTCCTCGTTTATCACCGTGTCGTAGCCTTCGGGCAGGGTCCGGACGAAGTGATCGACGTGGGCGATCTCGGCCGCGCGCCGAACCTCGAGCTCGCTCGCACCATCCGCTCCATAGCGGATGTTGTCGCGGATCGAGCCGTTGAACAGCCATGTGTCTTGCAGCACCATGCCGAAGACGCTGCGCAGACCGTCTCTAGTCATCTCCCGGATATCGGTCCCGTCGAGTCGGATCGCGCCCGAGTCGACCTCGTAGAACCGCATCAGGAGGTTCACGAGCGTCGTCTTGCCTGCGCCGGTCGGTCCGACGATGGCGACTTTCTGACCAGCTTTCACTGAGAAGGACACGTCGTCGACGATGGTCCTCCCCGGCACGTATCCAAAGCATACGTGGTCGAAATCGACCTGGCCCTGCGGGTCTACGAGGGCAACCGGCTTGTCTGACTCGGCCTCCTGCTCGGGCGCTTCGAGAAGCTCGAACACGCGCTCGGCGGCGGCAACCGTCGCCTGGACCACGTTGACGATGTTGGACATCTGTGCGATGGGCTGGCCGAACTGCTTGTTGTATTTGATGAACGCCTGGATGTCGCCGACCTGCAACGCCCCGCGCACGACGAGCACGCCGCCGCCGACCGCCACGAGGACGTAGCGCAGGTTCGAAATGAGCGATGTCACCGGGCGGACGATGCCCGAGATGAACTGGGCCTTCCAGCCCGATCGGTAGAGCTCCTCGTTCATCGTTCTGAAGTCCTCGATGGACCGTTCCTCGCGGTTGAAGGCGCGCAGGACCACGTGCCCGGAGTACATCTCCTCGATGTGCGCGTTGATCTGACCGAGCCGCTTCTGTTGCGAGCGGAAGTACCCGCGGGAACGCTTCGAGATCGCCGAGCTCGCCCATGCGGACAACGGAACGGTGACCGCGACGATGAGCGTCATCGTCGGCGAGATGAGGATCATCATCACCAGCACGCCGACCATGGTAACGACCGCCTGGATAGACTGGGTCACAGTCTCCTGCAGCGAAGAGGAGATGAGGTCGACGTCGTTGGTCATCCGCGAGAGGGTCTCGCCGACCGGGCGGGCGTCGAAGTAGGAGAGCGGGAGCCTGTTGAACTTCTCGCTCACCTCTCGGCGCAGGTCGAAGATGATCTCCTGGGCGACCCCGGCCATCACCCACGTCCGCAGATAGGTGAACACCGACGAGAGGACGTAGAAGACCAGCAACACCGCGCATATCCTTCCGATGGCAACGAAGTCCATGCCGGCGCCCGTGCCTTTCAGCTTCGCGAGCGCGCCGTCGAAGATGAGGGTAGTCGCGTTTCCCATGAGTCGCGGCGCATAGATGGAGAACGCCGACGAGGCGACGGAGAAGAGCACCACCGTCGCTATCTTGGGCCGATGCGGCTTGAGGTAGTCGAGAAGGAGCCGGGCCGCCCGCCTGAAGTTCTTGGGCTTCTCACCTCCGACGGGAACCGTGACGCCCGGACGCATCCCCGCGAGGAGTCCCCTGCCCCGCCCTGAGGCGCTCGACGACAACTCCTGGCGTTCCTCAGTACGGATCTCATCGGACATCGACATCAACCTCCTCACAGGGAACCTGCGAGGCGAGTATCTCCGAGTAGACTCCGCAGCTGGCGCTGAGCCCGGCGTGCGTTCCCTTGCCGACGATCCTTCCCTGCTCCAGCACGACGACCTGGTCTGCATGTGCGGCACTCGCCACCCGCTGGGTTATCACCACGACGGTCGCATCGGCCGTCTCGCGGAGAATGCCCGCCCTGACGTCGGCTTCCGTCTTGTAGTCCAGCGCGGAGAATGAGTCGTCGAACACGTAGATGCGCGGCTTCTTCACGAGCGCGCGGGCAATCGCGATGCGCTGCCGTTGGCCTCCGGAGAGGTTCGAACCGCCATGCGACACGTCGGCGTCGTAGCCGCCGTCCAGCCCCATGATGAACTCATGCGCTTGGGCGATCTTCGCCGCATGCACCACCTCGTCGAGCGTCGCGTCCTCGTTGCCGAAGCGGATGTTGTCGGCGATGGTCCCGGAGAACAGAAACGTCCGCTGAGGCACGTAGCCGATGTGCGCACGCACGTCCTTCTGCGAGATCGTCGAGATATCGACGCCATCGAGCAGGACGGCGCCCGAGGTCGGATCGTAGAACCGCATCAGCAGGTTCACGAGCGAGGTCTTGCCGCTGCCCGTCGAGCCGACGATTGCCGTCGTCGTCCCGGGCTCGACCTTGAACGAGACCCCCGAGATCGTCGGCTGCTCGGCGCCGTGATGGACGAACGTGACATCGCGGAACTCGATGTGACCGCGCTCCCCCGCCGACGTGGGAATCGAATGCGCGGGGTCGGTGATGCTAGGCTTCATCTCGAGGACCTCGGAGATTCGGTTCGCCGACGTGACCGCGCGCGGGAGCAGTGTGAACACGATCGAGAAGGTCATCACCGCGAACAGCGTCTGCATCGAGTACTGCATGATCGCCATGAC
>CAZMJV010000002.1:50224-60314 GCA_964566905.1 uncultured Coriobacteriia bacterium
TCGATCTTCTCCTGCAACGATTTGAGCATCGGCAGGCTCCGGCGAAGAATCGACGCGACCACGATGAGGATGAGCGGAATCGTCGAGAAGATGACGAGCGAGAGGGCCCGATCCTTTGAGAAGGCCATGTAGGCCGCGCCGAAGAACGTGAACGGCGCCGTGACCGCGGTGGTGAGAAGCACCTGCACGAACTGCTGCACCTGCTGGACGTCGTTCGTCGCCCGGGTAATGAGCGATGAGACTCCTACGGAGTCGAACTCCTGCAGAGAGAAGCCCTCGACGCGGGTGAACACTTCGCCGCGGAGGTCCCGTCCGAACGCCATCGCGATTCGCGACGCGAAGAGGTTGACCGCGATTGCGCAGGCCATGACCGCGGCTGCGAAAAGGAGCATCGCCCCTCCGGTGCGGACGATGTAGGGAATGTCGCCCTTCACGATGCCGAAGTTGACGATGTTCGACATGAGATCGGGGAGCTTGAGGTCCGAGTAGACCTGGGCGACGACGAACAGGAACCCGAACACCATCCCGGGAACGTAGGACTTAAGCCCTGCGAGGAGTTTGAGCATCCGACTCACCGCCTGCGGCCGTCTCGAAATAGGCGGCGACACGGTCGATCAGCGAGATGAATGCGGTCGTGTCCTCGACACCGAGCTGGGCTACCAGTCCTCTGAGCTGCTGGTCGATGGCGCGCGAGACGCGCTTCGTGAGCTCTGCCCCCTCGGGAGTGAGTTCGATGTTGACGACGCGTCGGTCCTGCTCGCCCATGCGACGGGCGATGTATCCCTTTTCCTCGAGCGACTTGAGCATCGGAGAGATCGCCGAAGGGGAGAAGTGGCTTCTCTCGGAGAGGTCCGCGGGCCTGACCGAGAGGTGCTGCTCGGTGGCAGACGCGATGCACTGGATCAGATGGCGCTCCGAAGGGGTCAGCTCCCCCGCGGTGGTTCGGGCTGGGTGTTTGATATGGCGCATGGTGCGCATCGCGCGCTGCAGCTCGTCGAAGAGGCCCTCGGGGAGTTCGGGCGTTGTCTCGGTCGGTCGATTCACGCTGATTCCTTCAGTCACTTAATAGTTAATAGACTGAAGTATATAGGAAAGAGCTGCGTGTCGGAAGGGCCCGAGGACGGCAGACGGGGCGGACCTGCTCGGCCTAGAGGTCGAGCTTCATGTCGCCCTTTTTGATCAGACCCTTGTTGCGCATGAGCCGGGCGGTCCCCCCGGCGACGATGGCCGGGATGATGAAGAACAAGAGTGCCATGTAGATCAGCAGGGTCGTCGCGGGTAGCTTGTCCGACATCACCGACCATGCCGCTATGGGACCGACAAGACCGGATGTCCCCATGCCTGCGCCGATCGAGTTGTTCTCCATCCCGAAGACAGTCGCCGACAGAGCCCCGCCGACGATCGCGGCCACTGCGGCAGGGACCACGATCAGCGGCCGACGCGCAATGTTCCCCATCTGGAGCTTGGATGTGCCGAGGCCCTGGGAGAGAAGGCCTGCAATCCCGTTCTCGCCATAGCTCGCGACCGCAAACCCGACCATGTGAGCGGCACACCCCGCCATCGCGGCACCGGCGGCGAGGCCGTCGAGGCCCAGCATGATCGCGAGCGCAGCGCTGGAGATCGGCGCGGAGAGCGCCCCTCCCACGATCGACGCGACGATCATCCCCATCAGGAGCGGACGCAGCATCGTCGCATGGTTGATCGTGGCACCGAGCCCCAGCATGAGCGAGGCGATGGGGGGACCGACCAGCAGCCCCGTCAAACCACCGGCGATGATCGCAGCCGCAGGGACGACGACGATGTCGATGGGAGTCTTTCCGGAGACGAGCGTGCCGACCTCGCAGGCGACGAGCGATGCGACGAACGCCGCCGCGGGTCCAGCCGCGACGCCGCCGACGACCACCGAGTAGCCGATCGCGCCCGCCACACCGGCCGAGTACATCGGGAAGGGCTTCGCCTTGAGACCCATCGCCACCGCAACGCCGATGATCGCTCCGATAATCGGAGAGGTGGGCGCGGTGTTGATCATGATCGCCTCGGCGAGCGGCGCGAGAGCAGGAAGGTCCAAGAGCGTGAAGAGCTGCTTCAGGATGAGGCCGACGACGAGCGAGGCGAAGAGCCCCATGCCCATGCCACCCATCGCATCGATGAAGTAGCGCTTCCCGAGTCTGCGCAGGAGTCCGGGTGCGGACGACGGCTCCAGTTCGCTGGATTTGTGGCTCATGCGGCTCCTCGTCATGAAACAGGTTATTTTGTGGATGAAGCGATTCTACCGCAGGTGTGCGCAGCGCACCGTACATATGCCGCAGGAGGCCCGATGGACCGACTCGAACTGCTCGAATGCATGCTGGACAGTCTCAAAGACCCCTTTGTATTCGCCGATACCTCGCACACCGTCAGGTATATGAACGCCGCCGCAGGGCCTTATTTCCCCAGCGGGCGTACGAAAGTGGGCGCGTCGATTCTCGACCTTCACCCGAAGGAGCTCGAGCCGCGGATACTCGAGGTCTACCGCTGCCTCGAGAACGGCGACGAGGAGCAGAAGACGTTCGAGGACGACAAGCTGCGCATATTCATGCGGGCGGTGCGCGACCGCGAGGGGTCTCTTATCGGTTACTACGAGCGCTACGACCATCTTGGGGAGGATTAGGTAGGGCCTGCGTCTTGCAGACCTGCGCGCGATAGGCGACACTCTGAGCCAGCAGCCCATCAAGAGGAGGCGTCCATGAAGCCGGTAGTCGACAGGGACTTGTGCATCGGGTGCGGAGCATGCGAGATGGTGTGCCCCGAGGTGTTCGAGATGGGAAGCGACGGCCTCTCCCACGTGATCGACGAGGATCCGGGTCCTGCCCTCGAGGACTGCGTCAACGAGGCGGCTGAAGGCTGCCCGGTCGGCGCCATATCCATGGAGTGACCGAGCTTCGGGTCTCAGACTCGAATCGGTCTTGAATCAGCCTTCGACCTCGGCCACCCACGTGGCGATCTCGTCCATGAACCGGGCGCCATGGCGCTTCATTTTCGTCTTTCCGACCCCGCTGACCGAGAGGAATTCCTCCTCCGAGCTCGGGCGCCGGACGCTCATGTCCATGAGCGTCGCATCCGAGAAGATGACGTAAGCGGGCACCTGCTGCTCGGTCGCCATCGTGTGACGCAGCACGCGCAGGCGCTCGAACAACCCCGAGTCGACCTTCGAACCACCGAACGTCCGCGCACGCCCGCCCTTGGTTGCCTCGCTCTTCGCGGCGACGGCGACGACGGGCTTGGCGATCATCACCTGCTGCTCCCCCACCAAGACCGCGCGCGCGGCGGGCGTGAGCCTGAGCACCGAGTACGCGGCGATGTCCTGGATCAGGTATCCGTGATGGATCAGCTGGCGGATGATCAGCGCCCACTCGTCCTTGGAGTACTCGGCACCGATCCCGAAAACGGAGAGTCGGTCGTGCCCGTACTCGGCGATACGCGACGCGCCCGAGCCCCGCAGCACGTCGATCACGTAGCCGATCCCGAACGACTCCCGCAGCCGATAGACGGCGGAGAGCACCTTCTGCGCGTCGATCGTGCCGTCGTAGAGCTCTGGTGGATTGGCGCAGACGTCGCAGTTGCCACAGTCGGTCTCGACCGTCTCCCCGAAGTACCCGAGCAGCACCCGCCTGCGGCACGTCGTGGCCTCGGCAAGCCCGATCATCGCCTGCAGTTTGTGGATCTCGATGCGGACCTGTTCGGGATTGTTGCCCGACTCCACGAGCCTCCTCGCGGTCGTCGCGTCCTGAAGGCTATAGAAGAGCAACGCCTCCGCGGGCAGTCCGTCACGCCCCGCGCGACCGGTCTCTTGGTAGAAGCCCTCGATGTTCTTGGGCATGTCGTAGTGGACGACGAAACGCACATCGGGCTTGTCGATCCCCATGCCGAAGGCCACCGTGGCGACCACGACGTCGATGTCGCCGCGCAAAAACGAGTCCTGAACGCGTGCCCGCTGCGCCTGAGGGAACCCTGCGTGATAGGCGCCGGAAGGGACCCCGGCCTTCTTGAGAACCGCCGCGACCTTCTCGACCTGCTTGCGCGAGAGGCAGTACACGATCCCGCTGTCCCCCGCCCGCTCGAGGACGAACTTCGTGAGCTGCTCGGGCGCCTTGCGCTTCTCGACAACGGTGTAGGAGATGTTGGGGCGGTCGAAGCCGCACACGTACACCGCGGCGTTCTCGAGGCTCAGTTGCGAGCGGATATCCGCGCGGGTCTGCTCGTCGGCCGTCGCCGTGAGCGCGATGAGCGGGATATGAGGGAACTGCCTGCGCAACGAACCGAGCGCCACGTACTCGGGGCGGAAGTCGTGCCCCCACGTCGACACGCAGTGCGCCTCGTCGATCGCGAACAGCGCGACCTCGATCTCCGTGAGGACGTCGAGGAAACCGCCGATCATCAGCCTCTCAGGGGAGACGTAAAGCAAGTCGAGAGCGCCCGAACGCAGGTCTCGGAACACCTGAGAAGCTGTTTCGGCGTCGAGAGAGGAGTTGAGGTACGCGGCCGCAACGCCGTTTGCGCGCAGGGCGTCCACCTGGTCCTTCATGAGCGATATGAGTGGAGAGACGACGATCGCCGTCCCCTGTCGGTGCAGCGCAGGGATCTGGTAGCAGAGCGACTTGCCGCCGCCCGTGGGCATCAGAACGAACGCATCGCCCCCGCCGATCACGTGCTCGATGATCTCGCGCTGAGGCGAACGGAACTCCGAATATCCGAAGACTTCCGACAGTGTGGCGGCTATGTCGTCATTTCGTTGTTGCATGCGTCTCCGAGTGGATATGCTGATGGGGTCGGGTGTGCGGCTCGAGATACTCTACCTCATGGCTCGGAGGTATTCTCCGACGTAATGAGGTCCCGAGAGGTTTGGACGAAATCGAGCGCGGGTACACCAGAGAGTAGGATTCCTACGATTTGGGAGGCACCTATGGGCAAGGACTTCGTTAACGCCGGACCTGACCACCCGCTCATGATGGAGCTTGAGCCCGGCACGCCGTACTACTGGTGCCAGTGCGGCCAGACAAAGACCGTGCCGTTCTGCGACGGATCCCACGAGGGCAGCGGCATCGAGCCCCTGGAATTCACCGTGGACACCGCCAAGGAGTATGCGGTCTGCAATTGCGGGCGCACCAAGACGCCGCCGTTCTGCGATGGATCGCATCTCAGCTAGCGCTCGACATGGCAAGAACCTATCGGAGGGATGAGACGCCCGGGCATCTCATCCCTCGTGTTTTCCCCGTGGAGAGTGGCGTGGTCGCAGGAAGTCGAATCGCGGGGCGTGTGTTAGCCTTTCCTCACACACAGAACAACTAATCCCCGATTTCACGAGGTTACCAATTGCCTGCAGACCGCCACAGGACTCATACGCGCATCGGTCTGGACATCGGTTCCACGACCGTGAAGATGGTCGCGCTCGATGAGCGTTCGGAGACCGTATACAGCTGCTACCGCAGACACCACTCCGACATGCGAAACGCGGTCAAGGAGATCCTCGGCGAGGCGAGAACCGCGCTCGGTTCCGAAGACGTGACCATCCGCTTCACCGGATCCGGCGGCCTGAGCCTCGCGAAGATGCTGGAGATCGGATTCGTCCAGGAAGTCATCGCCGTCAAGACCGCCGTCTCCACCTTCACCCCGACCGCCGAGGTCGTCATCGAGCTCGGCGGAGAGGACGCGAAGATCGTCTACCTCAGCGGCGGCCTCGAGGAGCGCATGAACGGCAGCTGTGCCGGTGGTACGGGCGCATTCATCGACCAGATGTCGACTCTGATGCAGACCGACGCCGCGGGACTCGACGTCCTCGCCTCCGGCGCAACCACCATCTATCCCATCGCCGCCCGCTGCGGCGTGTTCGCGAAGAGCGATGTGCAACCTCTCCTCAACGAGGGGGCGCGTCGCGAGGACGTCGCCGCGTCCATCCTGCAGTCGGTCGTCACCCAGACCATCAGCGGGCTTGCATGCGGCCGCCCCATTCGCGGAAACGTCGTGTTCCTCGGGGGCCCGCTGAACTACCTGCCCCAGCTGCGGAGACGTTTCTCCGAGACGCTCGGCCTCGACGAGGAGTCGAGCATCAGCCCGACCGACGCGCACCTCTTCGTCGCGGTCGGCGCGGCGTTGTATTCGGAGGAGGACGAGCCGATTTCCCTCGAGACGCTCATCGGGCGCCTCGACTCACTCGACCACCGGACCGACGCGGTGGAGACGCTTGCGCAACTCTTCGATTCGGAGGAGGACCTCGCGCGGTTCAAGGCGCGTCACGCCCGCGCCGCAGTCCCCCGTACCGACCTCGCCGCCTATCGCGGGCCGGCGTACCTCGGCATCGATGCAGGGAGCACGACCTTCAAGATGGTTCTGGTGGGGTCCGAGGGCGAACTGCTCCACTCATGCTACGGCTCGAACAGGGGCGACATCGTCGGGTCTGCGAAGCGGGCCATCGGCGAGCTTTACCGCATGCTTCCCGACGGGGTCGACATCGTCTCGTCGCTCGCCACAGGATACGGCGAGGCACTGCTCATAGCGGCGCTCGGCGTCGACCACGGCGAGATCGAGACGGTCGCTCACGCGCGGGCAGCACGGGAGTTCGTGCCCGACGTCGACTTCATCCTCGACATCGGCGGGCAGGACATGAAGTGCCTGCACATCGCCGACGGAGTCATCGACAAGATCATGCTCAACGAGGCGTGCTCATCGGGATGCGGCTCGTTCATCGAGACGTTCGCGGAGTCGCTTGGGCTGCCGATCGAGGAGTTCGTCTCGGGCGCGCTCGTCTCCAAGCGGCCCGTCGACCTCGGATCCCGCTGCACCGTGTTCATGAACTCACGCGTCCGTCAGTCGCAGAAGGAAGGCGCGACCGTCGACGACATCGCCGCGGGTCTCTGCTTCTCCGTAGTGAAGAACGCCCTCTACAAGGTGATCCGCATCAACGACTTCTCGGAACTGGGCGAGAGGATCGTCGTGCAGGGCGGGACATTCCTTAACGATGCCATCCTGCGCGCCTTCGAGCAGCTGACAGGTCGCGAGGTGCTCCGTCCCGACATCGCGGGGCTCATGGGCGCCTGGGGCGCCGCCCTCATCGCGAGGGACCGCGCGAGCGAGAACCGCGAGTCGACGCTGATTGCCGCCGACGAACTCGAACACCTCTCGGTCGAGCACCGCATCGACCGGTGCAAGAAGTGCTCCAACGCCTGCGTGCTCACCATCAGCCGCTTCGGGGGCGAGCGCACGTTCACCTCGGGCAACCGATGCGAACGCGGCGCCGTCGAGGGAGCCCACGACGCGGCGAAGGAAGCGGTGCCCAACCTCTTCAAATACAAGAACAAGCGGGTGTTCCAGTACCGCCCGCGTGCCATCGAGGACGCGCCGCGCGGAGAGATCGGCATCCCTCGCGCTTTGAACATCTATGAGAACTATCCCTTCTGGTTCACCTTCTTCAACGAGCTCGGTTTCCGCGTCGTCATCTCTCGCCCCTCGACCAAACAGACCTACGAGGCGGGTATCGAGTCGATGCCGTCCGAGTCCGTCTGCTACCCGGCGAAGCTCTCGCACGGCCATGTCGAGGACCTCATCGCGCGCGGCGTGCGGAGGATTTTCATGCCCTGCCTGCGCTGGGAGCGGTCCGAGGACGAGGAGGCAAAGGAGCACTTCAACTGCCCGATCGTCATGAGCTATCCCGAGGTGCTCAAGCTCAACGTCGATAAGTTGGCCGAGAAGGACATCGAGTTTCTCAACCCCTTCCTCCCCTATGACGACACCGACGCGTTGGTCGAGCGCCTTGCCGAGGAGCTTGCCCCGCTGGGAGTGGAGCGCAGCGAGGTCGAGGCGGCGGTCGGCGCTGCGCGCGCCGAGGATCGCAAGGTCAGAGAAGACGTCGACGCCGAGGCGGCCAAGGCATTCGAGTGGATGGAGCGGACCGGCAGTCGCGGAATCGTGCTTGCGGGACGCCCCTACCACCTGGACCCCGAGATCCACCACGGAATCCCGGACATGATCGCGGGCTTCGGGCTCGCGGTATTCACCGGGGACAGCATCTCGCGCATGGGCCGAACCGAACGCCCGCTGCGCGTGCACGACCAATGGATGTACCACACGCGCCTCTACTCGTCGGCGACCGTGATCGCGGGCCGCGACGATCTCGAGATGGTCCAGCTCAACTCGTTCGGCTGCGGACTCGACGCCCTCGCGGTCGACCAGACCAACGAGATCCTTACCAGCAAGGGTCGTCTCCACACGGTGTTGAAGATCGACGAGATCAACAACGTGGGAGTCGCCCGCATTCGCATCCGCTCGCTCATCGCCGCGCTCGAGGAGCGCGACAAGAACGCCGAGCTGCGCAAGGCCCGTGAGGAGAAGCGCGCCGCGAACACGATCGCGCCGTCTCGCCCCGCATTCACACAGAAGATGAAGGACGAGGGCTGGACAATCCTCTGCCCGCAGATGGCTCCGATGCACTTCGACCTCCTCGTCGAGGTGTTCCGCAAGCACGGGTACAACTTCGAGCTCCTCGAGGTCGCCGGCCCCGGCGCGGTCGAGGAGGGCCTGCGGCACATCAACAACGACTCGTGTTTCCCCGCGCTGATGGCGATCGGTCAGTTGATGGAGGGCCTGAAGTCGGGTCGATACGACCTGGAACGGACCGCGGTGATCCTCACGCAGACCGGCGGCATCTGCCGCGCGACGAACTACATCGCGTTGCTGCGCAAGGCGCTGGAGGACGCGGGTCTGGGCCACGTGCCGGTCATCGCCCTCTCCCCCGTCGAGACCGGCGAGAGCTCCCCAGGGTTCAACATCTCCGCCACAGCGCTGGTCGAAGGACTCATGTCCATCGTCTACGGCGACACGCTGGCGCGCTGCCTCTACCGCACGCGTCCGTATGAGGTCGTCCCGGGATCCGCGGAACAGCTCTACGAGAAGTGGAACGAACGCGCGAAGAAGACTTTGCGATCAAAGTTGAACCTCATCCGCTACCGACGCGACCTCCGACAGATTGTGGCCGAATTCGACGCACTCCCCATCGAGGGCGCGCGCCGCGCTCGGGTGGGCGTCGTCGGCGAGATCCTGGTGAAGTACCACCCCGATGCGAACAACCATGTCGTGGATGTCATCGAGGAAGAAGGCTGCGAGGCCACCGTCGGCGACATGATGGGATTCATCATCTACTCCTGCATGGGAGGCATCGTCTACAACCGCTGGCTGGGGACCCCGCTCAAGGACAAGCTCGTCGCGAAATGGGGCACCGCCGCGATGGAGCTGCTTCGGCGCCCCGCCACGACGGCGCTGGTTCGCAGCGAGCGCTTCGAGCCGGGGGCTCACATCGGTCGAGTGATGGGTCTTGCCGAAGAGGTGCTCTCCCTGTGCAACATCATGGGCGAGGGGTGGCTGCTCACAGGCGAGATGCGCGAGCTCATCGAGGCGGGCGTGCCCAACATCGTGTGCGTGCAGCCCTTCGCGTGTTTGCCCAATCACGTCGTGGGCAAGGGTGTCATCAAGGAGATGCGGAAGCTCCATCCCACGGCGAACATCGTCGCGGTCGACTACGATCCGGGTGCTTCGGAGACCAACCAACTCAACCGAATCAAACTGATGACTTCGACGGCGAAGGAACGCCATCGCGCCTGACGGCTCCGGGAAGCGCGTTCATACAGCGAGAATTAACAAGGCCGGTGGGTTTCCCCTACCGGCCTTGATGTATTCGATGGCGGGATGTACGGGACTCGAACCCGCGACCTCTGGCTTGACAGGCCAGCGCTCTAACCAACTGAGCTAACACCCCATTGCTGTTGACAGCGAAGGTTAGTTTACCTATGACTCCCGCTCCTGTCCATAGCCGAGCGGAAAGTTCTCGGGACAAAAACTGCGGACGAGCCGGGGGATCAGGAACACGTGCAGGTCGTGACTTCATCCAAAAAGACCTCTGGTCGCCCTGCCACGGGGCGACCAGAGGTCTCAGGAGAAACTCCTATGAAGAAGACCGGAGCGGCACCACCCGCCCGGGTGTCCTTTCGAACACAAGACAAGTATGCCCACCCAGTGTGGAGTGTCGATGGAGGCACCCTGCTGGAGTTGTGAATTAGTCATC
>CAZMJV010000002.1:60414-61805 GCA_964566905.1 uncultured Coriobacteriia bacterium
CGGCCGCGGCATTTCTCCGAACCTCGTCGTCGACGTCGAACAGGGCGACCACGACAGGCGCGAAGGCACGCGGGTCGGGACATTGCGCGAGCGCGTAGACGACGTTTCTCCGCACCTCGGGGTCGGTATCCTGGAGAAGCGTGATGAGCGGCTCGATAGCGCGCTCGTCCTTCAGCTTTCCGAGTGCCTCGGATGCGGATATCCGCACGCGCACGTCCCTGTCTGCCAGAAGCGCGATGAGCGGCTCGACCCCGTTCGCGTCGCCCAGCTCGCCCAGAGCGACCGCGACGAGCCCGCGGGTCTCGGGATCCGGAGAGGAGACCATGCCGAGGAGAGCTTCAAGGCGATTCTCGGTCATCGTGCATCCTCCTGATCGTCCGACGGCCAAAGCCGCATCTCGTTCGAGGCCTCGAAACCGAGGGATTCGTACAGGGGGCGCGCAGGGTCGCTCGCCCAGAGTGAGAACATCTTGATACCGTGCTCGCGCAATGCCTGGATGGCCTTCTCGGTGAGGGAGCGGGCGATACCGCGGCGGCGATACTCGGGAACCACGTAGAGATTCATCAGATAACCGGTTTTACCCGAGACGTTGATCGGAGAAGGCTGGCCTCTGTCCACCTTGGCCGCGATGCAACCCACCACTTCGCCGTCGACCTCGGCGATGATCCCGATCGCGCTGCCATCCGACAACACGTCGTCGAGGTAAGCGCTCTGCAACTCGATGAGGTGCTCCGCCCCCTCTTGGTCCAACCAACCGTTCTCGAGGAACATGCGAGAACGCATGTACGCCATCGTGGGCGCATCTGAGACCAGAGCAGGACGATAGACGACCTCCGACATCACACCAACCCCCTGAACATGATCACGACCGCCAGAACGACCCAGAGCATCGTGGTGATGACCATGCGTCCTGCGGCGATGGATACGGGCTTCTTGGAGCGTGCGCTGAGGAGCAGACCGAGCATCTGCACCACGAACGCGGGTATCGCGGTGAAAGGCGCGAAGTACAGGATTCGATAGGCTTCCTGATCGCCGCCGCCCGAGAGCACGGTGACTCGCAGGAAGAGCGCCAAAGCCACCGCGAAAGGGACCATTCCCAGCAGAATTCCGATACGAAGCACGATGCTCGAGCGTGCCTTTGGGAGCGCCTCTGCCACCGATGCACCAACCTTCCGATAGAAAACGATTTGAGGAGCATCGCCCCGGGCACATCAAGTGATCCGCCACACCTCTGTCGGACATTTTAACCGTACTGTTCAACGGCTGCAGACACGGGGGCAGCATGAGAGGAATCCCACAGCTCGCGCTTCCCAACGACGAGAGGGCCTCGGATTTCTCCAAGTCCCTCTGCATCTTACGGGGCGGGCAGCGATGCACGTGTTCGCAGGCTT
>CAZMJV010000002.1:61905-63633 GCA_964566905.1 uncultured Coriobacteriia bacterium
AGTAGCGCACAGACCGCAACAATCAAGAACACACTTACGAGCCGTTTCATTGTCTCCACCTCACTGTTGTGTGCATCGAAGCATCACGTGTGACGCACCCCGAGTACCGCCTCCTCCGACACTGATTTTTGATAGCCGTATCTCGTGTGTGTACCCAGCAATGGAGCCTTCTGGTCGCGCACGGCTCAGACGCTGATGAGCGCGGTGTGCGGGAAGTGATCCGACGCGATGTCGTCAGGGATATCGGCGTCGAGGACCGTCACCTCGCTGCTCGCCAGGATGTAGTCGATCTTGTGCTTCGGAGCGTGGGTGGGAAAGCTCGACTTCGTGACTCCCACCACCTGTGCGACATCTTGAAGACGTTCGAGAAGCGGTGCGAGCACCTCATCCGATGGCTCGACGTTGAGGTCCCCCATGAGAACGCAGGGGCCGTCGCTCTCCTCCACAAGTCTGGCCAGCAGGGAGATCGACTCGCGCCGCTCCTCAACCCCCAGCCCCAAGTGGGTCGCGAGCACGGTGAGGGTCGCGGGGCGTTCAGGGGCATCGCAGGTGGTTGACGACGCGCCCCAAAGTCCATCGAGGCGAAAGGTGGCTCTCAAGATGCTGCGGGGTTCATGGTGCCAACCGCGACGCATACGGATCGTCTCCGACGATTCGAAGGGATACTTCGAGAGCAGCGCATTCCCGTAGGAGTGATTGATTCTCAGGAAGGCCCTCGCGAAACGGTAGTACGGGTATCCGGACATGCGCGCGATCTCGCGTACCTGGTTCTCGAATCCGAGACCCAGCCCGCGACCGTATACCTCGTTGAGGGCGACGATGTCAGCGTCGTGTTTCCGGATCACCGCGACGAGTCGCTCGAGGTCGACCCGTCCCTGCGTGAGCGGGCCGGCACCGTGCCTGATGTTGTAGGTCATGAGCTTGATCTCTATGACTGTCACCCATCCCCGCGTCCGGCTATTCCCCGCAGACCACTTGATGACTCCGCACCTCTGTCTCTTGAACGAACAATAGCACCCACCCGCTCGCGAGTCAGAGATGTGGAGACTTTGAACTCTCCGCGCCCCGGATGTTAAAATGGGACCTACAACGTGTTGTTTGCTGACTGCAGAACGTAAGTCCAGTTGTCAGCGACCAGCGCGTTTTCCTTTGTTTGCACAAAGGAACCAGCGGTATCGAGTGGGACGAACCATCACGATTCAGTCGGTGGACTCCCGCCCGATAAAGGAGGAACACCGAATTGTTTAACGTAGGAGACCTCGTCATACACGGGGTCGAAGGTATCTGCCAGATCGTCGAGATTCGCGCGGAGCGTCTCACGGATGAGACCGAAGCCCTCTACTACATCCTGAAGCCGATGCTTGCCAAGGAAATCACCATCCATGCCCCGGTCGACAAGCAACTCATCCCGGTATTCGCTGTTCCGAGCAAGAAGGAGCTCAAGGCCTGTCTGGATGAGGCTCGCGATGCTGAGACACCAGCTTGGCTTCGCGACAAGAACGTGAGGACCGCCAACTCGAAGGTCACGCTCAGGTCGGGAGATCCCAAGCAGCTCATAGGCCTTATCAGGATGTACGGCACCGAAGGTCACACACGCGCCGACCTCACCGGCCCCGAGCACGAGATGGACAAGCGCGCCGCGCTGCTCGTCGCACGGGAGATCGCCGTCGTCTTCGACATCGATCTCGAGGCCGCCCAGGAGATGCTGCGCGAGATAACCGAGCACGA
>CAZMJV010000002.1:63733-68759 GCA_964566905.1 uncultured Coriobacteriia bacterium
GCGATGGCGACACGCTGCTGCTGGCCGCCCGAGAGCTCCGATGGCATGTGGCGCTTGCGTTCGGACAACCCCACGAGTTCGAGCAGCTCCTCTGCCCGACGGTTCGCGTCCTTGCGTGAGGCACCCGCATACTCAGCGGAAAGCGCGACGTTCTCGGTGGCGGTAAGCGTCGGAATCAGGTTGAATCCCTGGAAGATGAAACCGACCTCCTCGCCGCGCAACTTTGCCAGCCCTTTCCCCTTGACTCCGCTGGTGGGTCGGCCGTTCAGGAGCACCTCTCCCCCGTCGGGGGTGTCGAGGCAGCCGATGATGTGCATCATCGTGGACTTGCCCGAACCGCTGGGGCCCATGATGGCCACCATCTCACCAGCTTCGATCGTCAACGACGCATCGCGCAGGGCATCCACATGGTTGCCTTTGCCGAGCATGTAGCGTTTCTTGAGGTTCTTTACCTCGATAATCGTGGTGCTCATACGTACATCTCCTTCACCGGGCATGGCGCCCTGAGGTTGAATGATTAGGACCTGCTACTCGAAGCGAAGCGCCTGGACAGGGTTCAGTCGAGCGGCATGCCATGCAGGGTAGAGGCCGGACAGGATTCCGAGAAGGAATGCGAACGCGACAGACCCGACCGCCAGCCTGCCGGTGAGGAGGAACAGCTCCGTTCCGGACGCGTTGCCCGCCGAGTTGAGTGCGACGGTGAGAGCGGCACCGACGGCGAGTCCGAGCAGCCCGCCGATAAGACCGATGACCGCCGACTCCGCGATGAACTGACGCATGATCTGGCCGTTGGTCGCGCCGATCGCCTTGCGGATACCGATCTCCCTGGTCCTCTCTGACACCGACATCGTCATCGTGTTCACGACGGACAGTCCGCCGACGAGAAGCGAAATGAGAGCGATACCGAAGATGATTGCCGAGAGAAGCTGCGTGGAGCTGACGACCTGTTCCTGAAAGGCGGACGGGCCTGTCGCGCTGACGTTCTCGACCTGATCGCCGATCCGCGTCGCCAGGGCATCGGGGTTCACCCCGTCCTCAGGATACACAGCGATCTGAGTCGCGAGGCTGTTCACATCCGTGTTCTGGGCGACGGCGGTGGGAAGCGATTTGAGCGTCATCGCCTGGAGGTCGGCGAGCGGGACAATGACCTCGTTGTCAGGTGCCGTGAGGGTCTTGTCCAAAATCCCGACGACCTCGAAGGTCTCACCGTTGAGGTCGACCGTCCCCCCTACGCGAGCGTCCAGCTTCTCGACCAGATCGCAGCCGACGACCGCCTTTCCCTTGTCGTCGTCGTTGATCATACGACCCTCTGCCGCTCGAAATTCGAACGATTCGTATTCACTCGAGCCCGGCCCCGTGGCCACGACCATCGGCGGCGTCCCCATGCTCACGCTCGGCATCTCGCCGAGAAGCATCATGAGCGAGGGAACCGCGGCTTTGACGCCGTCGACCTGCTCGATGTCCGAAACGAGTTCGGTGGAGATGGGCGCGAAACTCATCATGGAGTTCGCCTGACTCCCGTCGGCCACCATGACCTTGTCGCCGTAGTACTCGATCCCCCCGTTGACGAGCAGGGTGATCTTCTCGGACATGGAGCCCATCACCACGAGGGCCAAAACGCCGATCATGATGCCGAAGATGGTGAGGAATGCCCTCATTTTTCGCCGAAAGATGTTCTTCAATACTCGCACTGTGATTCCCTTTCCCTGTGATTTCTCGATGACTATCAGGACTGGCTAGAATCGGTGTCCTGGTATTCGAATATGTCGCCCGGCTGGCACTCGAGGGCTTTGCAGATTCCCTCGAGGGTGTTGAACCGGACCCCGTTCGCGTGCCCGTTCTTCAGCTTGGAGAGGTTTGCAGGAGTGATGCCTACCTTCTCGGAGAGTTCGTTGAGGCTCATCTTGCGGTCAGCCATCACGCGGTCGAGACGAACGATTATGGGCATGACAGCCTCCTAGACCATCGAATCCGCGTCGCACTGGAGCTCAGTGCCGCGGCGGAAGATCTCGGCAAACGCGAAGGTGAAGAACGGCACGAGGAGCAAAACGATGCTGAAGCTCGCGCTCGGGTTGTTCTGAAGCGCGGCATCGAGGTTGCCCGGCGCCACAAATATCGACCGGAGGATATTCGCGATGAATACCAAGACGATGTTCGAGAGGATCAGAGCGAGCGAGATCTTTCCGAGCTTCTGAAATCGCTCGACGTTCTCCTGGATGAACGGCGTCCCCTGCTCTTTCATGACGACGAACACCTCACGAAGGATCGAGGCGAAACGCTCGACCATAAGTGCCAGCGGAATGACTGACGCGACGGCGAACGCGACACCGAGCAAGGGAAATGCGAGATCGCTCACCAGCACTATCGGAAGCTCGGGAGACATGAGCGAGAGATCGATTGTAGAAAACAGGGGGAGGCCGGTCATTGCGGAGGCGATGAGAATCAGGAAGAACCCTACGCCCAGCATCACGAGAGCGGCTCTCATGATGACTTTCACTATCCCGAGAGCGGGAATCACTTTCCGCCAGTCCGCGAACCACGCGACGATCTTGTCCATGACGTTCCCTTCAGAGAGTTGTAAGAAATTGTGTCGACTCCCTGAGTATACCCATAGATATTCGTATTGCAACATTATTTTATTGTTTTACGATAAATATATTGTGTTAGACATTCCCCAACACGCCGACAGCCTAGGGCCCTCGGAACGAGTCTCGAGGGTGCCTTCGACTTGCCCATGTCTCGTCAGCCCACGCCCTTGCGCATGGCCCAGCTCATGGACGCGACGAGCATCGCACTTGTCACCACCGTGACCATCCAATACGAGCGATTCAGCTTGAACATCGGGATGCCCATCAGGAGAATCGCGCCGAAGAAGAGGACGAGGTAGGGCACGAGGATCGCGTAGCTGGGAGGCGAGCGGAACTCTACCGGCGAGATGTAGTCGACGGCCAGCATGAGTGCGACGAAACACAGAAACACAATCGGACCGAGGTAGTTCAGGACGCTCGCCCGAGACCCGACGAAGCCTATCAGTGCTATGACGGCCGGCACGGCGAGTGCGATGATCACATACCCCAACTGATGGTTGAGCGTCATGGTCCCCGAACGAATCCGGGAGAGAAAACCCGCGGTCTGAAGGACGTTGACGGCGTTGACGACGCCCCACACCGTGAGCGCCGCCCACCAAGGACCCTGCCCATCTTGTATCTGCATGCACCCACTCCGTTCCGGTGATCGCCACGTGCCATGAGTCTCTGGTGGCGGTTCTACCCGGAGTGTTCCCCACATGCGCCTGCCGTCAGTCGTCGATCGCCTCGACACCAAGTTGCCTGAGTCGCTCGATGTTGTCCTTCATGGCCTGTAACACCTCAGGCGCGTGCCCCTGCCAATCGGTGACTTCCCCCGTAACCCGGAGCGGCTCATGTGAGCGATATGACTTCGTGGGGTTGCCCGGAAATTTCTTATCCGTCAGATTGGGGTCGTCCATGATCGGACCGGTCGGCTCCACGATATAGATCCTCCCCGGGCCTTCCCCCTGGGCAAGCTCCGCCCCCCAAGTGGCCGCGTCCAAGGTGCCGGTCAGGTACACCCATTTCGCCCGTTTCCCCTTGCCGTAGTTTGAGTTGTAGCCGGGCTCGATCATGTCTCCCAGCTTCAGGTCGGCCCGCGTTCCGTGATAGAACCGCCGTGGGCCCTGGCCATCGGTGGCTGTCATCGCCCCTCCCTCTCCAACGATTCGGCAGGCGTTCCTTGATGGAAGATCATCTGCCACCGCCCGTCCTCGAACACCCATACCGAGCTGCGCAACGCCTCGAGCGTCGAACCGTCCTCGCGACGGGTCGTGCTGCGGTAGGTTACGAGGACAGCGTCGAGACCGAGAGGGTGGGTTCGGAAGTCCTCAAGCGGAATATCGACGTCAGGCAGGTGTTCCGCCGCGTCCAGCACGTCTTGCTTGCCGAAGACTCGACCGGATGAGCCGAACTCTACAAAGCCGTCTGCAATGAGCGACGAAAGGTCTTCTCCTGATCCGCGTACCGCAGGATCCAGCAATGACTCCTCAAGTAAGCGGGCCGACTCTATATCCAGCAACTGACGGCCTCCCCTATCTGGCCCATTTTCATAACAGGATATGACAAGAGACCCCGGCCTGGGCCGGAGTCTCTTCGATAGCTGACGGGCGTTGGCGAATGCCTGCGCGTATGTCTACCGCGCGAGCCTCTGTTCGACGGAGGCACGGACCGCCGGGCTCACCGCGAAGTCCCCGCCGAAGTATGTGACGTTCGCGATCTCATACTTGTGCTCCTGGAGCGCGGCGCCGGCCGAGGGGCTGAGTGCGGCGGTCTTCGTCAGGAGAAGCACCGAGCCGCGGTTCGACTGCAGGGCGCCTGCCACGAGCGCGTCGAAGGGCAGGTCGCCGGTCGCGATTCCGACGCGATCCCACGAGCGGCCGCAGGAGTCGACGCCGGACGAGGCGATCGCCGCTGCGGTGTCGGCCCATACCTCGCCCCAGATCCGCTGGGAGTACTCGCCGGACAAGTCGACAGAGACGATCTTGTCGGAGACCGCGTACCGTCCTCCGACGACGAGCGCCCTGTCGACGGACGGGAGGGCCGCTCGCGCACCGGGAGTGAGTGTGTTCTTCGCGGGGTCGACCAGGAATATCGGCCATCTCCCCCATGTGGTCAGCGACGAAACGGCAAGGGCGTCGTAGTAGGAGGCACCGGTCGCGAAGACGGCGGTTCCGTCCCACGGCATCTCAGATACTGCCGATTCGTCGATCACGCGGGCGGCCACCGCGTCGGCGGTGTCGTAGAGGGTCTCGCCCCAGATGCGCTCGACCGTAGTCACCCCGTCGAGTTCCCTGAGACGGGCCTCGAGGTCCTCGCCCACCGCGTACCTGCCACCAAGGATGATTATCCTGCTCGGCTTCATCGTGGCGAGCGCGTCTGCGACGGATTCGGGGTAATCGTGGATGTCAACAAGAAGGATCGGAGCATGGAGCACCCCGGCCAGCGAGGAGCCGGCT
>CAZMJV010000003.1:0-17681 GCA_964566905.1 uncultured Coriobacteriia bacterium
CGCCGTCCGCTGACGCGAGGTCGACGACCGACGAGATCGTGGTCTCAGGCAGAATGCCCTCGACGGACACCGACTTCGCAGCGATCAACGCGTCGAGCACGGGTCGTGGCGCGGAGGGCGTGGTGAGTTCCATCATGAGCAGGGATGCGACCGCGGTGCGCTTGTTCTCCTCCGTGGGATCGCTGATCGCGAGTCCCTGGGTGAGCGAGGTGAGCGACTCGGTTCCGAAGCCGGGCTCATCGATCGAGAGGATGGCGACCGATCCGCCCGCAGACTCGACGGACGCGACGAGCTGGTCGAGGGCGTCGCCCGTGTCGGGTCCCACAACGGCGAGCACCGTCTTGCCCGCGAGACGGTCGCGGGACCACTCTCCCACCAGGTACTCCTCGAACTTCTGCGACTGATCGGCCTTGGCCGTGAGGGCGGAGTTCTCGGTGCGCAGCGTGTCGAACTCCTCACGGAGGCTCTTCACCAGCGCGGCACCGCTCTGCTCGACCGCTCCCTGATCGACGATCGCAGCGCCGAGGAACAGGCCGATCGCGAGCGCGAGGAAGACCGAGACGAGCGAGGCGATGTGGTACCTGATGTTATACATGGTTGCCCTTTCGGCGTCAGAATCCCAGCGCGGCACGCGCGCTGAGGACGATGAGTGCGAGGAACGCGCGGACGCCCGGCGACACGAGCACCAGGACGGTCATCACGACGATGGCCGCGGCGACGAGTGCGAGCAGGTCCTTGGGACCGGCTGATGCGCGGTAGAGCTTGTTGACGCCCTTGGCGTCCACCAACCTCGGGCCGACCTTGAGTCGCACGAGGAAGGACGAGGCCATTCCGGGGCGCCCCTTGTCGAGATACTCGATGAGGTTCGCGTGGGTTCCCAGCGCGACGATGAGATCCGCGCCGGACTCCCATCCGAGGAGGAGTGCGAGGTCCTCGCTCGTCGCAGCCAGCGGCCACGGCGTGCCCTTGAGGCCGAGCTCGTCGAGACGGGCCATAGCGGGGCACCTCCCGTCCGCATAGGCGTGCACGATGAGCTGGGCACCGCTCTTGAGCGCCTCGTCGCTGACCGAATCCATGTCGCCGATGATGATGTCGGGGCTGAATCCCGCGTCGCGGATCGCGTCCGCGCCGCCGTCGACGCCGATCATCACCGGACGCATCTCGCGTATGTAGGGCGTGAGGGCGCGGATATCCTCTTTGTAGTCATAACCGCGGACGACCACCAGGACGTGGCGTCCGGAGATGTTCACCTTCGTCTCGGGGACCCACATCTCATCGGTGAGAAGTGACTTCTCCTTCTCGAGGTACTCGATGGTGTTGCGGGCGAACCGGTCGAGCTGTCCCCCCAGCGAGGCCTTCGCCGCAGTCATCGCGGCCTCGATCCCCGCCACAGAGAGGCGTCTTCCCGAAGCAACGACTTCGCCGTCGAGAAGGATGTTGTGCTCGCTGATCGCGATCTGCTGACCCTCTTTAACCGCATCGAAGATGGAGGGACCGACGTTGTCGATCAGGGTCACTCCGTTACGGGCGAGGATGAGCGGGCCGATGTTGGGGTACGCCCCCGAGATCGACTGAGCCGCGTTGACGACGACTTCGACGCCCGTCTCGACGAGCGCTTCCGCGCTCACCCGGTCCATGTCCTCGTGATCGATGATCGCTATGTCGGCGGGGGTCAGACGCTTGGTGAGGTCTTTGGTCCGCTTATCGAGTTTTGCAGTTCCGGAGTGATACATGAAGCTCCTGGAATCAGTGTCGGAGACGGTCGGTGCGACCGAAAATCAACGTATATGCTACCACGCTGCCAGTTGGGCCCTCCCCGGGGCGACCTCGCCAAGAAGGGCACGGGCATGTGCGAGCGCCTCGGAGTCGGTCGTGCCCGCGAGCATCCGGGCCAACTCGAGCACCCGCTCGTCGTCGCGCACAGGACGCACGCGCGTGACCGTCTCGCTCTCCCCCACGTCCTTCTCGACCAGCAGATGGGCGTCCGCGAACGCGGCGACCTGAGCGAGGTGCGTGACCACGACGACCTGGTAGGTCCGGGCAAGGAGCGCGAGCCGACGACCCACCGCAAGCGCCGTCGCGCCTCCGATGCCTGCGTCGATCTCGTCGAACACGAGCGTCTCGACCTCGTCGTCACCCAGCAGCACGCCTTTGAGTGCGAGCATCACGCGGGAGAGCTCGCCGCCTGAGGCGATCTTCGCGAGCGGCCGCGGAGAAGCCCCCGGGCCAGGCGAGAAGAGGAACTCGACTCGATGCGGGCCGCTCGGCCCCCATGCGCTCTGCGGAAGGTCGGTGACACTCACGGTGAACGAGGCGCCGTGCATCCCGAGGTCGTCGATCGCCGCGCCCAGCTCGTTCAGGAAGGGCTGCGAGTTCGCGCGTCTGAGCGCGCTGAGCGCTTCGGCGCGACCCACGAGCTCTGCCAGGGCAGTCGCAGCCTCCTCCGTCGCACGCTGCAAAGCGCCGTCGCCATCCTGCTGCAGCTCGAGAGCGCGGGCCGCGCGCTCCCGGCGCTCGAACACGTCTTCGATCCGAGGGCCGAACCGGCGCATGAGGCCGTCGATCGCTCCGAGCCGATCCAGCGTGCGTTGCAGCTCGGTGCCGTCGTGGTCGACGGAGTCGCGATAGGTGCGCAGGTCGGAACCCACGTCGTCGAGGAGGACCGCCGCCTCTTTGAGCCGCTCGGCGTAACGCTCCATCTCGGGGTCGAGCGACGTCACTCTCAGGAGCTCTGCTCGGGATCGAGCGACGCAATCGGCCGCCCCGCCCTCATCGCGGATGCCTGAGAGGGCGGCCTGCGCGCATTCGGCGAGGCGCTCGGCGTTCTGAAGGATGGGCAACCGGGCGTCGAGTTCCTCGTACTCGCCCTCCCGCGGACCGACCTCGTCGATCTGCATCAACGCGAACGTATGCGCATCGATGTCGAGCGCCGCCTGAGCGAGTTCGGAGCGGACCTGCTCGACCCGTCTGTCAGCCTCCAGTGATGCGGAGCGCGCCTCCTGATATGCGGCAAGGGCACGGGACGCCTCCTCGCCGATCCAACGGTCGAGATGGCGCACATGCGAGGCGGTGTCGAGGAGGGATTGGTGCTCATGCTGGCCATAGAGGTCGACGAGAGGACCCACACGCTGCGCCAGTGCGGCGACGGTGGACATGGAGTCGTCGAGATAACACTTGGAGCGACCGTCGGATCCGACACGGCGCTTGACGAGCAGTTCCTCGCCCTTGGAGAGGAACCGTCCCTCGACGATCGCCTCGGCGGCCCCGTCGCGGACCATCGACGAATCAGCGCGCTCGCCCACGAGGAGCTTGAGTGCGGAGAGGAGCGCGGTCTTTCCCGTGCCGGTCTCCCCGGTGAGCACCGTGAGACCCGGACCGAACTCCAGATCGCCCTCGCGCAGAAGCGCGATGTCGCGGACCCTCAGCTCTTCGAGCATCACTGTCCCCCGAAGAACACCGACGATACCGACGAGTAGAACGCCCGCTCGTCGTAGTGCGCGAGCACGATGTCCGAGTCCCCGCGCCGAAGCGTCACGCGGAGGAGACGACCGGGGATGTGGAGCGGTTCTCCGTCGACGAACAGTCCCGCCTCACCGCGGACATCGGCGGCCAGATCGATCACGATCTCGTCGCCGGAATCCGTGAGCACCGCGCGTGCGTTGAGGGTATGAGGAGCGATGGGGACGAGAACGAGCCCCCCGAACCCCGGGGCGACAACCGGGCCGCCCGCCGAGAGCGCGTAGCCTGTCGAACCGGTCGCGGTCGCAACGAGAACGCCGTCCCCGCGCATATGCGCAAGCCGCGAACCGGCGATCGAGACGTCGAAACCGATGACGCGGCCGGACGCTCCGCGCGCCACGACGATCTCGTTGAGGGCGAACACTCCCGAGAGAGATCCGCCCTGGTATTCGATGTCGGCGACCACTGTGGCACGGGACTCGAGCCTGACCTCGTTCGCAAGCGCAGCCAGCACCGCATCGCACATGTCGTCCCTGTCGCATCCCGCCAGAAATCCCAGGAGCCCCAGCTTAACGCCGAGCAGCGGAACGTCGACGCCTCCGGTCAGGTGCGCCGCCTTGAGGATCGTGCCGTCTCCTCCGAGCGCCACCACGAGTTCCACCGACTCCGGAACAGGGGCTCCCTTGGGAAGAGTCGTGATATCGAAGGTGGATGGTAACGCGAACCGGTCGATCTCGGACATCACCACGGCGATGCCGTGGTCGGCGAGGAAAGCGCAGAGCCGCTCGGCCGCCTCGACGGAGGCCGGCTTTGTCTTGTTGGGGACGAGGAATACGGCCATGTCAGGCTCCAAGCTCGCTACGCGCGGCCTCCACGACGGCGGCCACATCCACCGGAACCGGCGAACCGGTTTTCCCAGCGTACAACAGGAATTCGATGTTTCCCTCGGGACCGGTGATCGGCGAGAAGGAGAGCCCCTTCACGACGAGCCCGTTGTCCTCGAGCGACGCGAGCACTCCGAGGATGGCACTCTCGTGAAGGGCGGGCTCGCGGACGACCCCCCGTTTTCCGACGTGCGACTTGCCGACCTCGAACTGAGGCTTGATGAGCGCTACCATCTCGCCCTCCGCATCGAGCATAGATGCGAGGTTGGCCATGATAAGCGGCAGCGAGATGAAGGAGACGTCGGTGACGAGCAGATCGAACGGGCCGCCCACATCTTCAGGAGAAACCGCTCGGATGTTCGTGCGCTCGAGAACCGTCACGCGGTCGTCGCTGCGAAGAGACCAGGCCAGCTGTCCGTAGCCCACGTCGAGAGCGAGCACTGAGCGGGCGCCTGCCTGGAGCAGGCAGTCCGTGAATCCGCCGGTCGACGAGCCGACGTCGATGCAGCGAAGCCCGGAGGGGTCGATCGCGAAGACTTCGAGTGCACGCGCGAGCTTCTCTCCTCCGCGCGAGACGAACCTGCGTCGCTGCGCGACGGTGATGGAAACATCCGGGTCAACCTGGTGCCCGGCCTTCGTGATGACCTCGTCAGCGACTCGCACCTCCCCCGCGAGGATCGCGGCGGCAGCGCTCGACCGCGACGGGAACAATTCCCGCGAGACGAGCAACGCATCGAGACGGATGCGCGCCATCCGAGCTCAGCTCCCGGCGGAGACGTCGCGAGGAGAGCGGCCCATCCGCGAGAGTATCGAGTCGTGGACTCCCTGCGGGTCGAGGCCGAGTTCGCTGAGCAGCAGATCCATGGCGCCGTGAACCACGAAGTGGTCGGGGATCGCGAGACAGAGAGCGTCGGCTTCTGAATCCAGACGAGCCAGCTCCTCCAGCACCGCCGAGCCGAACCCGCCCATCTGAGTACCCTCCTCGATGGTGACGATGAGTCGACCCGAGTCCGAAGCCTCGCGAACCGCCTCGACGTCGAGGGGTTTTATCCAACGCATGTCGCGAACCGCTGCCGAGACGCCGTCTGCGGCGAGCAGCTCGGCCGCCTCGAGCGCGACGCCCACCATGCGACCGACGGCGAGTATCTCGACGTCGGTTCCCTCACGGCGCGACACACTGCGCGCGCGCTCCCATACCGAGCGGGTGGACGGGATCTCGACGCCCTCGCCCGAACCGCGGGGGTAGCGAAGCGCCACGGGTCCGTCGAGAGACAGCGCCGTGTGCAGGGCGTCGGAGAGCTCGGCCTCGTTCGAGGGGGCCAGCACGGTCATGTTGGGGATGAGACGCAGATACGCGATGTCGAAGACGCCGTGGTGCGTCGGACCATCCTCGCCCACGACCCCGGCGCGGTCGAGACAGAACACGACGTGCTGTCCTTGCAGGGCGACGTTGACGATGACCTGGTCGAACGCCCGCTGGAGGAAGGTCGAGTAGATCGCGACGACCGGCACCTGCCCGCCGAGGGCGAGACCTGCGGCCATGCCGACCGCGTTCGCCTCGGCGATGCCGACGTCGTAGAACCGGTCGGGATACTGCTGCGCGAAGGCGTCGAGCCCCGTTCCCGTCGACATGGCGGCGGTGATGGCGACGATCCGCTCATCGGCGGCGGCCTCAGCGAGGAGAGCCTCCGAGAACGCCTTGGTGTAGCTGACGGGACCGCCCTTCGAGCACGCGACGCCGGTCTCCACATCGAACGCGCCCACTCCGTGGAACGCGTCGGGATTGCAGGCAGCCGGCTCGTAGCCCTCGCCCTTGCGGGTGACGAAGTGGAGAAGGACGGGGCCGTTGTATCCCTTGGCGCGCTCGAGTGCGGTCTGCACGTCTTGGATGTTGTGACCATCGATGGGACCGACGTATTTGATTCCGAGATCCTCGAAGAACATACCGGGGGTGACGTACTTGCCCGGCGTGGCGATTCGCCTGAAGAGGAACTGCTTGAACGACTCCTTGAAGTCGTCGCCCGCGTTCATCATGAATCGTCCGACACGTCCGGCACCGCCGACGCGCTGCTCTACGGTGTCGCGCACCTGGATGTAGCGCGGATGCAGCCGGATGCGTCCGAGATAGGCGGCGAGCGCTCCCACGTTGTGCGAGATGGACATCTCGTTGTCGTTGAGAACGATCGTGATGTCGGTCTTGACGTGTCCGATGTAGTTCATCGCCTCGAAGGCCATGCCACCGGTCATCGAGCCGTCGCCGATGACCGCGACGATCTCCTCGTGGCCGCCGCGCGCGTCACGCGCGAGTGCGAGACCGAGCGCGATCGACAGCGAATCGGACGCATGGCCCGAATCGTGCATGTCGTATTCGCTCTCCTCGCGCTTGGTGAATCCGGAAAGCCCACCGTAGGTCCGCAGGGTGCCGAACCTCGACGCACGGCCGGTGAGAAGTTTATGGACGTAGGCCTGATGCCCCACGTCGAAGACGAGTTTGTCCTCCGGGCAGTCGAGCGCACGGTGGATGCCGATGGTCAGCTCGACGACGCCGAGGCTGGGCGCAAGGTGCCCGCCTGTGCACGACGTGGTCTGGACCATCTCCTCGCGGATCTCGCGCGCGAGCTGCTCGAGCTGCTCGAACGTGAGCCCCTTGAGGTCAGCGGGACACGATATGCCGTCGAGGATTCTGAGAGGTGCGTCGCTCACAGCTCGGCATCCCCTTCCAAGGGTGCCTCGCCCGTCTCCTCGTCGCCCACAGGCTCGACGGAGTCCTCGACCTCCTCGGGTGCGACGTTCTCGCTGCCGGAGGCCGCGACCTCCTCAGGTGAGAAGTCGACGCGGTCGATGAGTTCGAAGCAGTTGTTGCCGAGTCGGATCGCCTCGTCGAATAGATCGAGCGACTTCTCGAGCGAGATCTCCTTCGACCTGACCTGGCCGACGATCTCCTCGAGACGGGCGCGAACCTCGGTGAATGTCTGGGTCTCGTTACTCATCGGGGTTCCCAACCCTTCCCTCGGCGATCGCGCGCTCCGAGATGCGTCCCAGCACGCCGTTGATGAACTTCGAGGAGTCGTCTCCTCCATAGAGCTTGGAGAGCTCGATGGCCTCGTTGATGGCGACGCTGTGCGGGATATCAGGACGGAACATCACCTCGTACGAGGCGATGCGGAGGATGTTGCGGTCGACCACGGGCATGCGGGAGAGAGCCCAGTTCTCACTCGTCTCACCGATCCACTCGTCGACCTCTTCGATGTAGCGCTCGACGCCCTCGACCAGCTCGCGCGCGAAGGGCTCGAGTTCGCCGGGCTCGAACGTCTCCTCCTCGCACCCTTCCGCAGCGGGAAGCGCAACGAAGGGAGCATAGGAGCCGAGCGCGAGGATGCGGCGGACAGGTTCTCCGGTCAACTCGCGCTGGTACATGATTTGAAGCGCCTGACGGCGTGCCTTGGTGCGTGAAAGCATGGACACCCCTACTCCGCGAAGACGATGCCGTCGACGAACACGTCGACACTCTCGACCGCAACGCCGATCTGAGAGGTGATGGCATCGGACACCGCGGCGCGGATCTGCGCGGCCACTTCGGGGAGGCGGTTGCCGTAGAACACCTGAACATAGACGCGGAGGATGAGCGACGAGCCGTCCTCCCCGATCTCGACCATGGGCTCGGACGACCTGCGCATGGCGCGCTGGGCGAATCCGGCGAGGCCGGGGCTTCCGACGCTCGCGACGGCCGGAACCGACTCGGTCGCTATCTTCATGACCGTCTCGACGACGCCGGGCGCCATCGTGAGACCGTCAATACGTATCGATTCTGTCATGGCTTCTCCTTCGGTTTGGTGCTGTTATCAGCGTGCACGCAAGCGCGCGCATGCGCGGCCTACAGGCCGGTGAACTCCTTCTCGACAAAGTCAGTATAGACTTCACCGCTTCTGAACACAGCGTTATTCACCACTTCCCTATGGAAGGAAACGGTGGTGGGGATGCCCTCGATACGTACTTCCGCGAGCGCTCTGCGGGCACGCGCAAGCGCCTCGTCGCGGTCCTTGCCCCATACGATGAGCTTCGCGATGAGCGAGTCGTAGTTCGGGGGCACGGAGTAGCCGGGATAGACATGCGTATCGACTCGGACGCCCGGACCTCCGGGGAGGTCGAAGCGCGTGATCTTGCCCGGGTTGGGCCGGAACCCGTGTGAGGGGTCCTCGGCGTTGATGCGGAATTCGATGGCGTGGCAGAGAGGCGAGAACGGCGCGTCGGACGCGCACGACATCGGCTCCCCCGAGGCGATCCTCAGCTGCTCCTTGATGATGTCCACGCCGGTGATCTGCTCGCTGACGGGATGCTCGACCTGGACTCGGGTGTTCATCTCCATGAAGTAGAACCGACCGTCGAGGTCGAGAAGGAACTCGACCGTGCCGGCGTTTCGGTAATCGCAGGCTCGGACCGCCTTGAGCGCGGCCTCCCCCATCGACGTCCTGAGCTCGTCGGAGAGTGCGGGGCTGGGTGCTTCCTCGATGAGTTTCTGGTGGCGTCGCTGCACCGAGCAGTCGCGCTCGCAGAGATGGATCGCGTTGCCGTGATCGTCCGCGAGGACTTGGATCTCCACGTGACGCGGACGCAGGAGGTACTTCTCGATATAGACGACGTCGTTGCCGAACGCGGCGGCCGCCTCATTCTTGGCGGCATAGAACGCCGCAGGGAGCGCCTCGGCCGATTCAGCGACGCGCATCCCCTTGCCGCCCCCGCCCGCCGCAGCTTTGATGAGGACGGGGAACCCGACCTCCTCGGCGAACGCGAGCGCCTCCTCGGGGGAGTCGACGGCACCGTCGGAGCCTGGCACGGTGGGAACACCCGCAGCCATCATCGTCTCGCGCGCGACCGACTTGTCGCCCATGCGCTCGATAGCCTCGGGAGACGGGCCGATGAACACGAGGTCGTTCTCGGCGCAAAGCCGGGCGAACCCGGCGTTCTCGGCCAGGAAGCCGTAACCGGGGTGGATCGCCTGGGCGCCGGTGGTCTTCGCCGCCGCGATGATGTTCGACATCACCAGATACGACTTGGCGGAGGGCGCCGGCCCGATGCAGACTGCCTGGTCGGCCTCCTGGACCGCCATCGTGTCGGCGTCGATCTCGGAGTAGACCGCGACGGTCTCGACCCCGAGCTCCTTCGCCGCGCGGATGATGCGGAGCGCGACCTCGCCACGGTTGGCTATGAGGATGCGATCGAACATCGGCTAGACCAAGGGCTCGACGTAGAAGAGCACGGTCCCGTACTCGACCGCTGCCGCATCGAGGACGCAGATCTCGCGCACGATGCAGGCCTCCTCGGCCTCGATCTCGTTCATGAGCTTCATCGCCTCGACGATGCAGAGCGTCCCACCCGCGGCGACCTCGTCGCCCTCGGTGACGAACGACGGCGAGCCGGGGGAGCCGGCCGCGTAGAACGTGCCGACCATCGGCGACACGACGGGCTTCCAGCTGGCAGGCCGGGATTCGGGCGCAGGCGCTGCCGCCTCGGCGACCGCCGCTCCCGGTGCGGGAGCCGCGCTCGGGAACGTGGTGAGCGCGGGGGGCGCGTAGGAGACCGCGGCGCTCTTGCGCAGCGAGACCTTCGTGCCGTTCTCCTCGATGATCACTTCATCGACGTTGGACTCCTCAAGGGCGCGTATGAGCTCCCGGATCTGACTTACATCCACGACTTCCTCCTCTTTAGCGGTTCGATATTCCTCGTTGCGCATGAAGATGGTGCTCTCCACGCCCGAACGGTGCTTGGAAAGATATGCGCGCGCCTCGTTGGGGAACAGCGCGTACATGAGGACGTCCTCCTCGCTGCGTGCGAGGTCCCCGATCTCGGCCGCCACTTCGGCGTAGGTGGTGGTGACGAGCGAGCCCGGACGGACCGAGGGGTCGAGCGGCTTGTCGTCCCCGAGCACCTTGGCGACGATCTCCTGGTTCATCGGTCCCGGCGCCTTACCGTAGTAACCGCGGATATAGTCCTTCATCTCGCCGGGGATGACGCTCCAACGCTTTCCGGTGAGGACGTTGAGGACCGCCTGGGTTCCCACGATCTGAGAGAGCGGGGTCACGAGCGGCGGGTAGCCGACCTCCGCGCGGACGCGGGGGATCTCGGCCATGACGTCGGGGAGACGGTCGCCTGCGTGCTGCAGCTCGAGCTGGCCGATGAGGTTGCTCATCATTCCGCCGGGAACCTGGTGGGAGAAGACCTCCATCTGGAGCAGCGACGTGACGCCGCGCTTGAGGCGCTTCTTCTCACGGACATTCTCCCAGAACTCGGCGATCTCGAAGAGAAGCTCGAGGTTCAGACCGCTGTCGTATTCGGACTCCTGCAGCGCCGCGACGATCATCTCGACGGCGGGCTGGGAGTTGCCGAACGCAAGGGCGACGGTGGCGGTGTCGACGATCGACGCTCCGGCCTCGGCCGCCTTGACGTAGTTCATCGGGGCCATGCCTCCGATGTAGTGGCAGTGGACGTGGACCGGCAGCCCGATCTCGTCTTTGAGCGCGCGCACCATGCGCTCGGTCCTAAACGGCGTGAGCATGCCCGCCATGTCCTTGAGGCAGATCGTGTCCGCGCCAAGGTCCTTGAGCTCCTGTGCGTACTCGAGGAAGGTGTCGACGGTGTGCACCGGGGAGACGGTGTAGGAGATCGCGCCCTCGAAGAGGCCGCCCGCGTCCTTGATGGCTCGCGCCGAGGTCTCGACGTTGCGGATGTCGTTCAGGGCGTCGAACACGCGGAACACGTGGACGCCGTTTCGCTTGGATGCGTGGATGAAACGCTCGACGATCTCGTCGGAGTAGTGGTGGTATCCGACGAGGTTCTGGCCGCGGAGAAGCATCTGCAGCGGGGTGTTGGGAGTGTGCTTCTTGATGGTTCGGAGGCGCTCCCAGGGATTCTCATCGAGGAATCTGAGGCACGAGTCGAACGTCGCGCCGCCCCACGCCTCGATGGACCAGTAGCCCACGGCGTCCATCTTGGGCAGGATGGGGAGCATATCCCCGATCTCCATGCGCGTGGCCCACAGCGACTGGTGGGCGTCGCGAAGCGTGGTATCCGTGATGTGAAGGGGTCGCATGCATCCTCCTTGGTACTTTTCAAAGCCGCACAAAGCACAGCGCGCAGCAGGTGGCGTAGCTGAACAGTATAGCGGAAGCGGTGGTACCCACGGTAAACGTGCGGGTACCCGATGGCAAACGGTCACGCGATGCGGGCATAGGGCGCCGATGACACGGAAAAGCGCCCCGGACAGCTGTCCGGGGCGCTTATGTCGCACATGTCTGCTCGGACCTAGAAGACGGGGACGACCGCGCCCTTGTAGGTCTTCTCGATGTAGGAGCGGACCGCGTCGGACTGAAGGGCCTTGACGAGCGCCTTGACGGCCTCGTTGTCCTCGTTGCCCGCCTTGACCACGACGATGTTCGCGTAGGTGTCGGCCGCGAGCGAGTCGGCGGCCTCCTTGGCGAGCGCGTCGTCGCCGCTCAATCCTGCGTCAAGAGCGTAGTTGCCGTTGATGACCGCGATGTCGACGTCGGCGAGCTGGCGAGGAACGGCTGCGGCCTCGACCTCGACGAACTCGAGACCCAGGGGGTTCTCGGTGATGTCGTTGACGGTCGCGGAGATGCCGGCCTTGGAGTCGAGCTTGAGCAGACCCTCCTGCTGGAGAAGGAGCAGCGCACGGGCCTCGTTGGTCGCGTCGTTGGGGACGGCCACGATCGAGCCCTTGGCGAGCTTGTCGAGGGACGTGGTCTTACCGGGGTAGATGGCGAGGGGCTCGAAGTGGATGGCGGCCACGGAGACCAGGTCGGTTCCGTTCTCCTTGTTGAAGTCCTCGAGGTACGGGAGGTGCTGGAAGAAGTTCGCATCGAGCTCGCCGCTGTCGACGGCGGTGTTGGGGATGACGTAGTCGTCGTACTCGGTGACCTGGAGGTCGATGCCCTCATCGGAAAGGACCTGCTTCACCTGCGCGAGGATCTCGGCGTGCGGCGTGGGCGACGCGCCGACCTTGAGTACGACCTTCTTCTCGGAGCCGCCGTCGGTCGAAGCCTTATCCGATCCGCAACCCACGAGGGCCAGTGCGAGGACCAGCGCGACCGTTGTCGCGAGCAGGGTCTTGAGTGTGGTTCGCTTCATTGAAGTACCTCTTTCCAGTGTTCGATGTGTGAAACGTAACGTGTGTCTGTGTGTGTCAGCGCTTGTCGATCTTTCGAGACGCGACGTCTCCGAGCGTCTGAACGAGCTGCACGATCACCACGAGGATGATGATGGTCGCGAACATGACGTCGTCTTGGTAGCGGTAGTAGCCGTAGCGGACCGCGATGTCACCGAGTCCACCAGCTCCGATGGCACCGGCCATCGCCGAGTAGCCGAGCAATGTGATGTAGGTGATCGGCAGTCCTCGGACTATCGAGGGCAGCGCCTCTCTAAACAGGACCTTGGAGATGATCTGCCACACCGTGGCACCACAGGCCTGCGCGGCTTCGATCACCCCGGGCCCGACCTCCTGGAGGGAGGACTGGACCAGACGGACGACGAACGGTGTCGCCGCTATCACCAGCGGGACGATCGCCGCGGTGGTTCCGATCGAGGTGCCCACCACGAGTCGGGTGAACGGGATAAGCGCCACCAGAAGGATGATGAAGGGGATCGACCTTCCGATGTTCACCACCCAGCCGAGAACGCGGTTGAGTCCTTGATGCGGTCTCAGCGAGTTGGGAGCGGACGTGGTGACGAGGATGCCGAGCGGCACGCCGAAGAGATACGCGAGAAGCGTCGAGGCGGTCGTCATATAGAGCGACGCCCAGACTCCCTCGGCGAGAAGGGCGCCGTACTGTGAGAAGAACTCGCGCACGAAATCAGCCATCCCATCTCACCTTGCCCAGAAGATGCTTGGTTATCTGCTGCTGCGGATCCGCGAACACGTCGCGAGTCTCGCCCTGCTCCACGATCTCGGCACCGTCGATGACCGCGACCTTGTTGCATATCTTCTCGACGACCCCGATCTCGTGCGTGATGATCACCACCGTGACTCCGAGCTCGTGGTTGATGTCGCGGAGGAGCTTGAGGATCGAGTCGGTCGTGAGGCTGTCGAGTGCCGACGTGGCCTCATCGCAGAGAAGGACCTGCGGATGGTTCGCCAGCGCTCGGGCGATGGAGACCCGCTGCTGCTGACCCCCGGAGAGGCGGGACGGATATGTGTCGGCCTTCCCCTCCAGCCCGACCAACCTCAGGAGCTCGTCGCTCCTCCTGAGCTGTTCTGCCTTGGAGACGCCCACGATCTCGAGGGGGAACGTGATGTTCTCGCGAACCGTTCTCTGCGAGAAGAGGTTGAAGTCCTGGAACACCATCCCGATGCCGCGGCGCAGGGTGAGGAGGTCGGTGCCTTCGTAACCGGTGACGTCTCGACCGTCGATCTCGATGGTTCCGGACGTCGGCCGCTCGAGAAGGTTGATGCACCTGATGAGCGTGCTCTTCCCCGCCCCGCTCATGCCGATGATGCCGAAGATGTCTCCATCCTCGATCGTCAGGTTGATGTCCTTCAGCGCCAGAGGCTCCGAAGGATCGGCATGATACGTCTTGTTGAGGTGCTTTATCTCGATCACGTTCGGATTCCCTTCACGCTTACATTCCCGCGCATTCGCCACAGACCGCCGCATCCGGGACGCCGGAGTGGCGGCCCCTCGTAGCTATCGGGACCGCGCGAACAGGCACGAATCCCGACAGCGAAAGACTCTCCGCCGCATAAGCGGATCGAAGACTGGGGAACCATAGGATAAGGGTAAGGAAAGACCATGTCCAAAACACTCCACGCTTAGATGATGACTGGATGCGAGTGCGCCTGCACCCGATCCGGGTGGGCGCGTTTAGAAGCCCTGCCCAAGACCGACGTGAACGTCAGTCATGGGCTCGGGCATCGCCATCATCATGTAAGCGGAGTATTTCATGAGCGATATCCTACCAGAGGACTACGGATAGTCAACATTGAATTCGCGAGCGGTCCTATCGGGTGCGAGCGGTCTCCAGGTACACACGCCCGGTCTCCTCGAGCCATCGGCTCTGGGAGAACCGATCCAGCACCGACGCCCTCCCCGCCTCAGCGATCGCCGCTCTGAGGCCCTCGTCCTCAAGCGCCACCCGCAAGGCGTCGGCGATGTCAGTCAGATCGGTTCCCTTCGCGACGATGCCGGTCTCCCGGTCGACCACGATCTCGGAGAGTCCGCCGACCGGGGTGACCACGACCGGCTTCCCCGCAGCCATGGCCTCGACAACCGCCAACCCGAATCCCTCTGCGAGCGAGGGCTGCACGTAGATATCGATCGCTGAGAACGCCTGAGAGAGGTCGTCGACGTAACCGGGAAGCGTCACCTTGTCCGAGAGCCCGGTGCGGGCGACCAGCTGCTCGAGCTCACTTCGCTGGGGACCCTCCCCATAGATGACGAGGCGCCAGTCGTCGCGTCGCAGAAGCGAGCACGCCTCGATGAGCGCGGGGTAGTTCTTCACGGGGTGCAGGCGTCCGACAGACCCGAGGACGACAGGGCCCTCGCGGTGTCGCGCGCCAACGACGTCCGGGACCGGCGCGACCCCGTTGTGGATGACGGTGATCGACTTGCGAGGTATCCCGTCGCTCTCGAGCAGATCGGCGATGTGCTCGGAGACCGCGATGAATCGGGTCGTCGCACCGCGCGTGAGGTGGTCCACAAGGCCGTACAAGGCGCGGAGAAGCGCGTTGTCGTAGTCGCCGCGCGGTTCCGAGTGAACGGCGGTCACGACCGGCAGACCGGCTCGTCTCGCGGCTCGGCGACCGTAGAGGTTCGCGACGGTCCCCTGGGTCACGACGAGGTCGAAGCCGCCCTCGACCAGATGGGCGGCAAGCTCTCGGATGGTCCTTGGACGCAGACGGCGGGAGTCGAGGACGACCGGTCGCTCGCCTGAAGCCTTGAGGCGATCGGTAAGGTCCCACTCCCCCATGCTGAAAAGGGTGAGCTTCATCTCGCTGCGGTCGTAGTGCTCGAAGAGGTTCTCGAGATAGGTCTCGATTCCCCCGAAGTAGCGCGCGCCGCTGTAGACGACCGCCACGCGCTTCATCGACGACCGCCGTCGAGTACCGTGGCCCCGTTGCGGATCTTGTAGCCGACGACCCTGGCGATGAACACGGGAACCGCGTTCCAGACGCGCCGCGCCCTGCTCCCCGTCTCGCTCTTGCTGCGATTCATGACGAGGCGCCAGAGCCATTCCAGCCCGATGCGGCGCATGGAGGCGGGTGCGAGTTTCGCGTCGCCGGCGATGAAGTCGAGCGTTCCGCCCTCGCCGACCGCGACCCGCACGCCCGGCATCTTCGCGAGGTTCTCCGCGATCCAGTACTCCTGCTTGGGCGACCCGAGCGCCACGACGAGAAGCGCCGCGTCGGTCGCGTTCACAGCGTCGACCACCTCCGCGTCCGGATGCCCGTAGCCGCTCAGGCTGCCCGCGATCCTGAGGTCGGGATACGTGCTGACGATCTCCTCGACAGCCGACCGTAGCACGGTCTCCTCCCCGCCGTAGATGAACACGGAGCGACCCGTGGTGCGGGCCACCTCGAGCATGAGGTGGAACGCCTCGGTCCCCGGGATGTTCGCGGGGAGGGGGTAGCAGATGAACGCGGACCGGAACACGATCGCGAGACCGCTGCCGATCATCTGCACAACCGCTTGCATGCCGCGCATGACCCGGTGCTGGGATATCGGCAGCGTGAGATAGCGCCCCACCCACAGGACTCCCCTGCCGTCCGCGATGTTGAGGTCGGATTGCGCGAGAAGCTCGCGGAAGGGCGCCGAATCGAGTGCCCTGCCCAGGAACTCGGTGTTGATCTTGGAGACAGCGCTTTGCGCGTTTCCGAGCAGGAGCTCCTCGACCCTCGCCGAGAAGCCCTCGGGGGTGACCACGTCGATGCGGACCCCCATCAGCTCCACCGCGTTCATTTTCTCCCTGCCAAGCGATTGAGGGACTCGAGCATCCGCCAGCCTCGCGAGTTCTCGACGCGTGCGATGAACTCTCCCTGCTCGGCGATTCTCGCATCCCTGCGCGCGATCTCGTCGGAGTGCGCGGCGAGCGTCGCGGACTGCTCGATGATGAGGTCCGACTGCTGAATGATGAAGGAGAGCTGCTGAGTCGCTTGGCGGTTCAGGCGTGCCGCCTGGACCCCGCACCACGAGGTCGTCTCGGAGAGATGAAGCTCGCGGATCCGGTCGTTCGCCTCCATGAGCTCCAAAAGATCGCGCTGTTCCATTGCCGAGGTGAAGCCGCCGGAGTGTCGGCGATAGAGGTAGAGGTCCTCGTCCACATAGCGGGCGACGATCCCCTTCTCGGGACGAAGGAGCTCGAGCCACATGAAATAGTCCTGGGAACGATCGAGCCACTCGGGGAACTCGATCTCCTTGACCCGGCTGGTCCTCACGGTCGGGGTTCCACCGTGAATGAAGTTGCTGAGAAGCAGGCACTCGTACTGGTGCTCCCCGACGACCGCGCTCTGGAACGGCGCGTCCTCGACAGGATGTCCGTCCCCATAGAAGGGGACGCCCTTCCCGTAGACGAAATCGGTCTCAGGGTGAGCGCGCAGATAGTCCGCGCGCAAAGCAAGGCTGTTCTCGGTCAGCTTGTCGTCCCCGTCGAGGAACACGGTGAACTCGTTTCGAGCCTCCTCGATGCCGCGGGAGTACGCGCTTGCGACGCCACCGTTCTCCTTGTGGACGTACCGGATGCGAGGGTTCGCCTCGACGAGTGCGGCGACTATCGCGGCCGTATCGTCGGTCGAGCCGTCGTCGACGATGACGTGCTCGTACCGATAACCGCCGGGGACCTGGTCGGAGACGCTTCGGATTGCTTCTCCGAGAAGCCCCGAGTCACCCTGGTTGAAGGCCGGGGTGATGACTGTAAACGTGATATCGCCGTCCATGCCCATGCGGTGTCCCCAAGTCCTCCGAAGTGTCCTCGTCCACTATGTCAGTTGAGCGCCTCGTACGCGGCAGCGACCTCTTCGGGGGCTCCGATACAGGCGACGGTACCGTCGCTGATGAGCATCGCGCGGTCGCAGAAACGCTTGATCGCCTCCATGCTGTGGGAGACGAACAGGATGGTGCGACCCTGCGCCTTGAGATCCTCGAACACCTTGGCACTCTTGGTCTGGAAGTTCGCATCGCCGACGGCGAGGACCTCGTCGAGCAGGATGATCGGCGCGTGCGCATGGATGGCGACCGAGAACGCGAGACGGACCTGCATACCGCTCGAGTAGTTCTTCAGCTTCTGGTCCATGAACTGCTCGAGCTCGGAGAACTCGACGATCTCGTCGTACTT
>CAZMJV010000003.1:17781-24485 GCA_964566905.1 uncultured Coriobacteriia bacterium
ACGTCGAAGCTCACTCCCTTGAGGACATGGAAGTCGGTGTAGGTCTTCTTCTTGAAGAAGCTGACCGCCGCCTGCTTCATGGACGTGTGGCGCTCGTGCGGGATGCGGAAGGTCTTGGTGAGATCCCTCGCGGAGATGATCACTTTGCGAGTCATTACACGTCCTCTGCGAATCGGGCGGCCGACTTCTCGAACACGAAGTATCCGACGATGAAGATGACGAACGGGAGCAGGTAGGGCACGGCGAGGAGCACAGGAGACGAGATCGTCGAAGCCGCCGTGATGGTCTGGTCGGTGATGAGCAGATAGCGGAAGTCCTGAAGGATCTGAGCGACCGGGCTGAGCAAGAGAAGGGTGCGCGCCGTGCCATCGACCATGGCCGGCGAGTAGAGGATCGGCGTCGCGTAGAACATCGCCTGGAGGAAGACCTCCCAGATGTGAGCGATATCTCGGAACTTGACGTAGAGCGCGCTCAGGATGAGCCCCACTCCGAGCACAAGGACATACAGCTCGACGAAGAGGACCGGGAGGAGCAGGATCTTCCATGTGAGCGGCACGTGGTTGATCGCCATGAACACGAACACGATGACGAGGTTACCCAGGAAGGTGAGAAACGCCGTGAGGCTGTTGGAGATGACGAGCACGGCACGCGGGAAGTAGACCTTGCGGATGAGGTCTCCCTTACCGACGATCGCATAGAGACACGACACCGTCGTCTCGATGCAGAAGTTCCAGACCACGATTCCCGTGAGTAGATACACCGGGTAGTAGGGTATGTCCGAACCCATCTTGAACACCTTGGTGAACACGACATAGAGCACCGTGAACAGCATGAGCGGCTTCACGAGCGACCAGAGATAACCGAGCATCGAGCCCTGGTACTTGAGCTTGAAGTCGGTGAACGCGATGGTCTTGGTGAGGTGCGAGTAATTGAATATCTCAAACATGGCTAAGCCTTAATCGATGTGTAGAGGTCGTGGTGCATGCGTGCAACCTTCCGAATATTAAACTTATGTTCGACTGTTTCGTACGAGACGCGCCCGAACGTTTCCACGTCGTTGCCCTCGATAAGCTTCTTCGCTGCCTCGTAAATCTGTCCTGCGTTCCCATATTCCACGAAGTAGCCCGACTCGCCGTCCACGACCATCTCGGGAATCGACCCCGCACGCGTGGCGATGATCGGTTTGGACGCGGCGGCCGCCTCGAGCACGGCTATGGAGAAACCCTCGGTCTGGGACGGGAGCACGAACACGTCGCCGGTTGCGAGAGCCGCTGGAACGTCGTCGGTGGGGCCCATGAACTTCACGAAGGTCCAGCCTCGCTCCTTGGCCATGGTGGTCCAGCGGATGTAGTCCTGCTCGAAGACCTGCTTGCCGAAGATGAGGAACTCGATCTCGGGGTGCTCGGCCCAGAGTCGCGCCAGACCCTCCATCGCGAACTCGATGCCCTTGGTGCTGAACAGCCTGCCGACGTAGATGAAAACCGGATGCGCCGGGTCGTAGACCTTCTTCGAGTCTCGGAATTTGTCCATGTCGACAGCGTTGGGAATGATCTCGATGCGCTCGGGCGGCAGACCGTAGACCTCCGCGAGGTGCTTGGCCACGGGCGGTGAGACCGCGATCGCCTTGGTGATGTAGCGGTTGAGGAAGCGCTGCTTGAAGCCCGGCCAGATCATCGTGTCGTGCAGCGTGGTGACCACCGGACGGCGAAGGAGCATCCCGAGGACCTTTGCGAAGTCCTCCCCTCCCAGCAGGTGTCCGTGAATGATGTCGGGCCTCTCCTTCAGCGCGAAGAGGAAGAGTCTGATTCGGAAGTACGGGTCGAACTTGTGGATGTGCCTGCGGAAGAGATGGTAGTGGAAGTTCTTGACCCGCACGCCGTTTCTGACCATCTCCGCCTCGAGAGGGCCGTGGCCCTCCAGGGAGACGACCATCGAGTCGATGTCGTCGTAGCCCTTCAGCTCGCGATTGACCAGCGCGAGGATCGTCTCAGCGCCGCCGATCTCGAGGTTGTTGATGATGTGCATGACCTTGATCTTCGCCATCTACGCCAGAAACTCCTCGATCGATTTCTCGACCTCAGCGCTGAGGACGGGAAGGTATGCGGCGATTCGGTCCTGGACCTCTCCGTAGTTCGCGAGCACGTGGACGATCTTCTCCGAGATCCCGATGGGCCCGTCGATCGTTGAAACCACGAGGCTCGACTTGAGCTCGGGGCTAAACGAGTAGACGTCCGAGGTATCGCTCGCGATGCAGGGAATCCCCTGCTCCATGCTCTCGACGAGGGTCATCGGGAAGCAGTCGGTGAAACTCACATACATGTTGATGTCCATGGACGAGAAGACCTTGGCGAACTCCTCCTTGGGGAGCAGCCCGTGCACGACGATCCGACCCTTGTCGAGGAAGTCGTGTGGGGTCATCTGGTTCACATGCACTTCCGATCCGGGGACCATGAGCGCGGCGATGACCTGGTTGAGGATGTTGCGGTGCCAGAGGTTCGCGCCCCAGATGCCGATGCGGACCGTGCCGTCGTCGGAGCGACTATGGCGCTCCGATTTGAGCTCGAAGCGATTCATGATGAAGAACGAGTTGTGCCCGAGTCTCCTGAAGTACTCGGAGACGTCGCGCTTGCAGAAACCGATCTTCTCGATGAGTCCTTCGCTCTCCTGCTCGAGGAATCGATAGAAGACGGGATTCTCGTCCATATAGGTGTCGAACCAGATGAACGCCGAGTGCACGTACGCGAAGATGCGCGTCTCCGGGGCCACCTTCTTGATCTCGTCGATGAGGAGGTCGTAGCCCACCGAGTACCCGCTCACAAGCAGTTTCGCGGGTCTGTATGCCGCGATGTGCTCGGCGACTTTTCGCGCGGACACACGATCGAACATCTCCGAGACCTCTACGACGTCCGCGCACAGCGAGTAGGTCGACGACTTGACCCCGCCGGCGAAGCGCGGATTGCACACGCCGATGAGCTCGGGATTCTCGCTCACGACGTTGTCGTTCATGATGACGCCGTGTTTGGCCGCCGGCCTCAGCACGCCCGCGGCACGCCTCGCGACCTTCCCGATGACGGGGAAACGCTTCAGACGGCGGTAGACACCGCTCACCGTCTCATATGTGGCGATGATGGATTGCTGATGCTCGATAGTCTTCTTCAGTTCGACGATCTCGGGGTTCGTCTCCGGCATCGGTCCCCCTATCCTTTCGTGTGGTAGGCGCGTTCCCATGCCCACGACGAGCCGATGATGCTCTCTACGTCGCTGTGCACGGGTACCCATCCGAGCTTCTCGAACACGAGTTCAGACGACGCGACCGAGACCGCGATGTCACCCTCGCGCCGAGGCCCGACGATTACAGGGAATGAGGAACCAGTCACCTCGGCCGTGACCGCCGCGAGCTCGCGGATGGTGAAGCCTCGGCCGCTTCCCAGGTTTGCCACGAACGTATCGCCGCCGCGGTCCAGATAGTCGAGCGCAAGCGTGTGGGCAGAGGCGAGATCGCTCACGTGCACGAGGTCGCGCACGGGGGTGCCGTCTGCGGTGTCGTAGTCGGCACCGTTGATTGTGAACGTCGAGCCGGAGAGCGCCGCGGAGATGAGCGCCGATACGACGTCCTTGCGGACGGACGCGGTGTTACCCAGCTCGCCGTCGGGATCTGCTCCCGCGGCGTTGAAATAGCGAAGCGACACGCTGCGCAGACCGCTTTGCGCCTCCGTGTCGGCGAGGATCTGCTCGAACATGAGCTTCGACCAACCGTAGGGGTTCACGGGCTCGGTCGCGAAGCCCTCGTCGATGGGATACCCGTCGACGTCGCCGTACACCGCCGCGGTCGAGGAGAACACGAACTTCTCCACGCCTCTGTCCGCGAGGAACTCAAGGAGGCGAATCGAGCGTGCGACGTTGTTGTCGTAATACTTGAGCGGCTCGGACACCGACTCCGCCGCATCCTTGAACGCGGCGAAGTGGACGACCGCGTCGATGTCGTTCTCGGCGAAGATGCGGTCCAGGAGCTCGACGTCGGAGAAATCGCCCCGATAGAGGGTCACTGCCGAGGGAACCATTCGCGCGTTGCCTGCGGAGAGGTCGTCGAGCACGACGACGTTCCTGCCTGCGCGCAAGAGGTCCTTCACGGCATGGCTGCCGATGTATCCGGCTCCTCCGGTTACGAGTACGGTCATCGTGACTCCTCCACGAGTTCGCCAGACGTCGCCTCAGACCCGACGCGATGCTTCCTGCCCTCTGCCAGGTAGAGCGCTGGCACGAACGGCATGCAGACGTGTACGAAATAGACGTAACGATAGTCGATGGCCGGGACAACCATGATCGCGGTGATCAGGTTCACGAAGATGAACGAGATGTAGATCGCCGTGTTCCAGCGCCGCTTCACACAGGCGAGGACGAAGTACAGCAGACCGAGGAGAGCGATCGGCCACGTCGCCCAAAACGCGTACTCGCGCTCGGGGTCGGTGTCCGTGAACTGGATGTACGAGATGATCTTCTCGTAGAGCCGCTGCGAGACGTGCGTGTTGAGGATGGGCGGCGTCCCCTCGATGGCCTGGTTCTCGATCTGGTACTTGTAGGGGTTCTTGGTGACGCCGAGAAGCACCTCGGCCTGTTCCACGCGGTCATACACGTAGGCCTCGGGGTTTCGGAGAAGCGCGGAAACGACCGCTTCGTGCCACTCCTCGACGACCTTCGGATCGGAATCGATCGCAGGACTGAGCATCGTGAAGTGGTTCTCAACCGCCGCCTCGTTGAAGAGGTAGTTCACCGAGGTGGGGGTGTAGAGCTCCTCGAACTTCTCCTCGGGAAGGATCTCCTCGAACGCGGCGCGCTCCTCGGTCGTGAGCTCGGGGTCGTCGAGCGCGTAGATCGCGCCGACCGTCTTGAGCGTGAGGCCCTCGATCATGATCGGTGCGGGGGTAACGTCCAGGATGCGGGGCAGGATCGTGTTGAACACCACGAAGATGGCGAGTGTCGCGGCGACGAGCTTGCCCGCCTTCGCCCAGGTGATGCGGCGCAGCAGCAGGAAGATTGCAGCGGGGACGATGAGGAACGGCAGGCCGTTGAACCTGAAGAGCGGGAGGAACGCCGACGCGACCGCGATGGACCCGAGCGACCAGCGACTCGCTCGGAACCTCTCGTCATCGCCGTAGCGGTAGACCAGGAAGCCGAGTATCAGCGTCAACAGGGAGTAGGGCACGTCTTTCCAGAGCGTCACGTTGTAGATGCCGAACTGGGGCAGCACGATGAACACCGCGAAGGTCGCCCACACGACAAGCAGGTTGACTCCTCGTTTTGCAAGATAGTTCAGGATGGATGCGACGGTTCCCGCGAACAACGTCAACTGCAGGCCGATGAACGTGGCCGGCGAGTCATAGACGAATCGGGTGAGGCGCATGAGCAGCGCGTGGAAGTACGGGCTCGCGTTGTTGAATTGGCCGGTGGTCGCCTGAGACCACTGCCAGACCGAGTCCGCGGTCATGATCGCCGGGAAGAACGACGCCCACCACAGACCGTAGACGCCGAGCAATATGAAGAAAAACACGAAGAACAGCCGGTTCTCGCCGACTGTCCTCGAAATCCTTTGGGGAAGAGCCTTCACTCAGTGGACCTCCGCACGGCGTACTCCGAAAATATCCGAAACAGTATACCGTAACGACGCTTGCGCCCCTCCACCCGGCCGACTCCGTCACCATACGGGTACACTCTCGGAGAGGTACCCGATTCATCTGGGAGGAACCATGAAGTACGAATGGCGTAAGAGCGACCGGGAGTTCTACCTGCCGGGGACCGAGCCCGTCGTCATCGACGTTCCCGAGCTGCCGTTCTTCATGCTCTCCGGCACCGGAGACCCCAACAAGCCCGCATTCTCCGAGAAGGTCGGGGCTCTGTACACAGCCTCATATACGATCCGGATGATGCCCAAGGGTGGGATCGTACCTGAGGGCTACTACGAGTACACCGTCTTCCCCCTCGAGGGCATCTGGGACCTGAGCGGCCCGCCCGAAGGCGAGGGCAGCTTCGACAAGAACGAACTTGTCTACACGATCATGATCCGTCAGCCCGATTTCGTAACCGAGGAGCTCGCGAGTACCGCGCTCGACCTCGCGCTGAAGAAGAAGGCGCAGCCCGCCCTGGACGAGGTCCGCTTCGAGCGATTCACGGAGGGCCTTTGCGTCCAGATGATGCACATCGGCCGCTACGACGACGAACCGGCGACAATCGAGGCGATGGTCAGGTTCTGCGAGGCTAACAACCTCGCACGCACGTCGTTCTCGCACCACGAGATATACCTCTCGGATCCCCGTGCGACCGATCCGGAGAATCTCAAGACCGTTCTGAGATTCACCGTCGAACAGGTGTGACTAAAGCGGCGCCCCTTGGGGGCGCCGCTTCGTAATCTTCTCTGGCTTGCAGTTGCTCTAGATGCGGGTGATGTAGCGCCCGCCGTCGCGCGTGTCGACCTTGAGCTTGTCGCCGACGTTGATGAACATCGGAACCTGAACCGTTGCGCCTGTCTCCAAGGTCGCGGGCTTGTTACCGCCCTGGACGGTGTCGCCCTTGAACCCGGGCTCGGTCTCGGTGACCTCGAGCTCGACGAACATCGGGGGCTCGACGCCGATGATCTCGTCTCCGGCGAAGAGGATCTCGACCATGTCGTTCTCCTTGAGCCACACGGCCTTGTCGGCCACGAACTCGGC
>CAZMJV010000003.1:24585-54190 GCA_964566905.1 uncultured Coriobacteriia bacterium
TCGATGACGATGCAGATGCCGTTCTTGAAGTTCGCGGTGGTGATTGCCACAGGTGATGCCTTCCTCTATCGCCCGGAAATGGGCCGTTACAGTTCGATGAGTTCCTTCGTCGATGTGGTGAGCACGCGACAACCGCCGTCCTCCACCACTACAAGGTCTTCGATTCTAACACCGCCGACGCCTGGAAGGTAGATACCCGGCTCCACCGTCACGACGGCGCCTGCCAAAACGAGAGGCTCGCTGCGCGATCCACAGTTGGGAAGCTCGTGGATGTCGAGGCCGACCCCGTGTCCCAAACCGTGCTGGAAGTGGTCCGCGTGTCCGGCGGCGTCGATGACCGCGCGCGCCGTGGCGTCGATGTCCTTGCCCTTGACCCCCGCCCTGCATCCGGCGATTCCCGCCAGGTTAGCCGCGAGCACCGTGTCGTAGATCGCGCGCTGCTCCTCGGTCGCGGTGCCGAACAGGACCGTGCGAGTCATGTCGGAGCAGTATCCGTTGACGCGCGCGCCGAAGTCCATGACGAGGAAGTCGCCGGGTTCGATGACCCGGTCGGTCACCGAAGCATGCGGCATGGCCGAGTTGGGTCCCGATGCGATGATTCCGTCGAAGGCGACGCCGTCGCTTCCGTTGGAGCGCATCCAGAATTCGAGTTCGAGCGCGATCTGACGCTCGGTCATCCCGGCCTTCAAGAAGCCGAGCATGTGCGTGAACGCGGCGTCGGTGATCGCCTGAGCAGCGGCGATCGACTCGATCTCCTCGGGCTCCTTGATCGAGCGCAGCGTCTCGATCACAGCGTCGGTGGCGACGAGCTCGCCGTCGACCGCCTCCTCATACTTCTTCCACGCGGCGACGCTGACGGTGTCCTCGGCGGCGATGCGCTTCGCGCCCACGGAAGCGAGTCGCTCGGCGACGGCGGCAGGGCGGTCGTCAAGCTCGAGCACGACCTCCCAGGGAGTGCCTTCCGCGCGCAGCGAGGCGACGGTGGTGTACCTCGAGTCGGTGTAGAACCATGCTCCCGACCGGGTCACGATGGCGACGTGCGCCTGCTCGTAGTCGAACGTCCCCTCGAAGCCGGTCAGCCACGCGATGTTCGAAGTGTTCTTGGCCACGAAGGCGTCGAAGCCGTTTGTCTCCAACCAAGCGCGCGTACGTGCCAGACGATTCTCACTCTTCACTGATTCTTCTCCTCAATATGATCGACCAACGTTTTGAGTCCCACGAGATAGCTCTGCAGCCCCAGCCCCGTCACCTGCGCGATGCACACCGGCGCGATGACGCTCGTGCGTCGGAACTCCTCGCGCGCGGAGATATCCGAGAGGTGCACCTCGATGACGGGTGGGGTGATCGACGCAATCGCGTCGCGGAGCGCGTAGGAATAGTGCGTGTGTGCGCCGGGGTTGTAGACGACCCCGTCCACGAAGTGCCGGGCGTCATGCAGGCGATCGATGAGCGCGCCCTCGGAATTCGACTGGAAGAAGTCGATCTCCACACCGAGTTCGTCGGCGAGTTCTGCGAGGGCGGCCTCGACGTCCTCCAGCGTGGTCGTACCGTAGATCTCGGGCTCCCGCTCCCCGAGCAGGTTGAGGTTGGGTCCGTTGAGCACGAGTATCCTCATGATCGGTCCTCCTTCTGGGTATCGACTCCCAAAGCATTCTTGGAGAGGTGCCACGCTTCGAGATGTTCCATGAGTATGCCCTCTTCGACCGCGACACACTCCCAGACGCCGGGCGCCGACGGAAGCACGAACCTGATCTTCCCCGACCGAGACTTCTTGTCGGAACGCATGGCGGCGACGATCTCGTCGGGATACGCGCTCCAGTGCAACGCGGGAAGTCCCAACTCGTCAAACACGGCGTCCTGCTCGAGCACCAGTTCGACAGGGGCACCCGAGACCTCGACCGCCAGCCGCGCTGCGAAGCGCATGCCCTCCGCCACGGCCTGTCCATGCGTGAAGGTCCCATACCCGGCAAGCTTCTCGATGGCGTGGCCGAGCGTGTGCCCGTAGTTGAGGCACTCCCGCGGGCCCGTCTCCCGCTCGTCGCGAACGACGACGCGCGCTTTGAACTCCAGGCTGCGGTTGATCGCCTTGATGACCGTCGCGGGGTGGTGTTTTGCCAGCCAGTCCGTGTTGTTCTTGATCCACCACCACGACTGTTCCGAGTCGATCATCGCGGTCTTCACGACCTCGGCGAAACCGCTCTGCCATTGAGAATCAGGAAGCGACTTGAGAAGGTCGACGTCCACGAGAACGGCTTCGGGCTGCTTGAACGAGCCGGCGAGGTTCTTGCCCGCGGCGAGGTTCACTCCGGTCTTGCCGCCGACCGACGAGTCCACCATCGCGAGCAGCGTCGTGGGCATCTGGGCGAACTTCACGCCTCTGAGATAGACGGACGCCGCAAAACCTGCGACATCTCCGACCGCTCCGCCGCCCAATGCAAGCACGATATCCTTGCGTCCCAGGCCTGCCGCGGCGAACTCCTCCACGAGGCTGCCGGCGACCGCCCAGGTCTTCGCGTCCTCGCCCGTCGGGATAACGAGCTCGATGACCTCATACTCGCTGCGCGCGAGCACAGTCGAGAGCTCCATTCCGTAGAGCTCGGCGACGGTTCCGTCGGTGATGAGCGCGATGCGGCGCGACTTGTTCACTTTTCGCAGCTGTCGACCAGCCTCCGCAAGCAATCCGCGGCCGATCGTGACCTTGTATTCATGCTCGTAGATCGGGACGTTCACGGTTGTGTGCGCCATCAGACGACACCCCTCTCACTGAGAATCCCGTAGATACGCTCGGCGACCTCCTCGGGGGTCGACTCGGCGGTGTCGACGGTGAAGTCGGCGAGCGCCGTGTAAATTCCCTCTCGGGCCGCAAGGAGAGCCGTTGCCGCCAGGGTGCCGGAGGGGCCGGCGAGGAGAGGTCTGCTCGCCACATCGCCGATACGACCGAGTGCGGCAGACGCGCTCACCTTCAGGTAGACGACGGTGCCGAGGCGCTTGAGGAGTGCACGGTTGCGGTCGAGAAGGACCGCTCCCCCGCCGCAGGCGACGACGACGTCGGGCATCGACTCGACGGAGGCGAGCGCCTCGCTCTCGAGTCGCCGAAACTCCTGCTCACCCTTCTGTGCGAATATCTCGCGCACCCGCATCCCCGTGGAATCCTCTACCATCTCGTCGAGGTCTGCCGAGGCCCAACCGAGCCGTGCGGCGAGCAATCGGCTGACCGTCGATTTCCCGGCACCCATGAACCCGATCAGGAAGATGTGTCGGCTCATCGGGTCACCCGCGCACGGTAAGCCGCCAAAGCGGACTTCAGGTCGATCATGTTGTCTCCGCCGAACTTCCGGCAGTACGCGTCGGCGAGCACCAGTGCCGTCTCCGCCTCGGCGACGATACCTGCCGCGGGAACCGCGCAGACATCCGAGCGCTCCTTGGAAGCCTGATGGACCTCGAGGGTATCAAGATCGATGGAGTCGAGCGGGCGCATGAGCGTCGGGATCGGCTTCATCGCGGCGGTCAGGACAAGGTCCTCACCGTTGGTCATGCCGCCCTCGAGCCCGCCTGCGCGGTTCGTCCTGCGGCAGATGCCCTCCTCAGGCGAGTAGACGATCTCGTCGTGCACCTGGCTGCCCGGCAGCGCGGCGGAGCCGAAGCCCAGACCGAACTCGAGACCCTTGATCGCAGGGATGGAGAGGATCGCGGCTCCGAGTCGTGACGTGAGCCTCTCCGACGGTGACGCGTAGCCTCCCAGCCCGACTACGAGACCCCGTGCGACGACGGTGAACTCCCCTCCCAGGGACTCGCCCTCCTCACGCGCTGTGTCGATCGCAGCGCACATACGGCCCGAGACCTCCTCATCAGGGCAACGCACGGGTGATGCCTCGATGGCACCGCGATCGTATGCAACGTCCGAGGAAGCAAGCGCCACATCGCCGATTCGGCGCACGTAGGAGAAGATCTCGACGCCGAGCTCCGCGAGCAAAGCCTTGGCGACCGCGCCTGCCGCGACGCGCGCGGCGGTCTCCCGGGAGCTCGCTCGCTCGAGGATGTCGCGACAGTCGTCCGACGCGGTCTTGAGCACCCCGGAGAGGTCGGCGTGCCCGGGCCGCGGGTTGATCTCGCGGATGCCCTCGGGCTTTTCGCCGGACACGGCCATGCGGTCGGTCCAGTTCGTCCAGTCGCGGTTCTCGATCTGCAGCGTCACGGGCGATCCGAGCGTGCGGCCGAAGCGCACGCCCGAGAGGACGCGGACGGTGTCTGTCTCGATGGCCATCCGACCACCCCGACCGTAACCGGACTGACGACGCGCGAGATCGGTATCGATCGCTTCGGTGGACACGGCGATGCCGGCCGGAACCTCTGAGAGGATGGCGGTGAGCACGGGTCCATGGGATTCGCCTGCTGTTATGTAGCGCAAGATATGCTCCTCAGGTAGGTATCGAGCATTCTACCACTGGGTTAACGGCCGCCCATGAACCCATGCGAGCTCAGGGCGTCGCGATGCCGCGAAGCGTCGGTCCCGGCACTATGCGCCGAGTATCCAGGTTCCTCCGAGCAGCATGAATATGGTCGCGCCGACCAGGAACGGCCCGAACGGGAACTTGCCGTCCGCACCCTTGCGCGCGATGAGGAGAGCCAAGCCCCAAATGACTCCGGCGAGACTCCCGAGCAGAAGGACCCAGATCACAGCCGGGCCTATGAAGAGTCCGATCGCTCCGAGGAGTTTCACATCTCCCGCCCCCAGACCGCTCTTCTTGCGGATCGCTCCGTAGAGTAGATCGATGCCCAAGGGGACGAAAGCGCCGAGCAGCGCCCCCACCAGGGCCGTCACCAGCGGCGACCCGGAGGCTGCGGGATGCAACGGGATGAGTGGGACCAGCGGAGTGTCGATGAATTGCGAGAGGATCGCCAAGAGGAGCCCGACCCCCGCGAGGGGGAAGACCACCCGGTCAGGGAGCCTTCGGGTGCGTGCGTCGAACACCGCTAGATAGATCAGGACGATGGACAGTGCGACCGCTACCGGAAGCCGAGCCGAAAAACCGAACCGCACGACCAGCGCGAGCGACGTCACCACACAGAGCACAGGGGCGAGCGTGCGGTCTCCGGCCCGTTCAGGGGAGAAGACTCTGAGAGCCGTGCTATCAGACATGGTGCCTCTTGGCAGCCAACGCCTTCTCCGCGACCGCGCGCATCAAGCCGCGGGGAGCCTGCCCTGCCGGGAGCGACGCGAATATCTCGAGCGCGAGCGCACCCTGTTCGACCAGCATGCCGAGGCCGTCGAACGCATGGGCCCCCGCAGCGCGGGCCTCGGTGAGCAGCACCGTGGGCATCGGCGTTCCGTACACGACATCGAGCACCACGTGATGCGGCTGCAGCCATTCGCGCACGAGAGGAGAGCCGTCGCCCGCACGCATCCCGAGCGAGGTCGCGTTCACGATCGCATCGGCGGTGACCACCGCGGGACCCGCCTCGACATACTCCAAGGCGACGAGCTTGGTCGTACCCGCGTCGTGGACCGACGAGATGACCCGAGTCGACCTCGAGAGATCGCGGCTCACGACCGTCACCTCGGCGGCGCCTGCGCGAGCGAGGGCATGAGTGGCCGCAGTGGCGGTGGGGCCCGTTCCGAGAACGACCACCCTCGACCCGCTCACCTTGAGCTCTCCGTCGTTCGCAAGAGAGGCGACGATTCCCTCTCCATCGGTGTTGTATGCGCGGAGAAGGCCGGCCTTCACGAGGAGCGTGTTCGCCCCTCCGACCGCCTCCGCGGAGGCGTCGACCTCTCCTGCGCTCTGCAGCGCGAGCGGCTTGTAGGGCATCGTGATGTTGAGTCCTACGAAATCGAGTTCGCGCGCGATGTCGAAGACCTTCTGCGCTGATGCAGGCGTGGGAGCCGGGAGCGCAACGTACACCCAATCGAGACCGAGGCGTTCGTATGCGGCGTTATGCATCACCGGCGAGAGCGAGTGCGTGATCGGGTCTCCCACGAGACCCACGATCCTCGTCGTTCCAGTCACTTCGCTCATCGCTCTCTCCGATCCAGACTCCGTTACGCCTCGGGCACGCGATCTTTGAGGAAGTGCCGCTCGACCTTGCGCAAGAAGAGCGTGTGGGCGAGATCGAACGCTGCGAGCGGCAATACCATTATGGTGGTTATCCCCAAAAAACGTCCTCCGAGGACGTCGGTGAAGAGTTGGTCTCCAACGACTACGGCCTCGCGGCGTTTGACGCCCAGGATCCTTAACGCGCGAAGGAACGCCGGGGGCAGAGGCTTGACCGCCCTGCAGACGATATCCACATCGAGCTGCTTCGCAACGGTCATGACTCGTTCGTGCCAGTTGTTGCTCACGAGACAGATCTTGATACCGCGTCGCTTGACCTCGGAGATCCACTGCTCGATCTCGGGCGTGACCACGTCTTTGTCACGGGCCAGAAGCGTGTTGTCAAGATCGACGAGCATCCCCTTGACGCCACGGGACTGCAGCTCGTCGAGGTCGATGGCGAGAACCGATGTCACGTACCTGTCGGGAGAGAGCCACGTCACTGACCGAACACCTCCTTGGAGATGGCTTTCGCCTTGAGGTGGTCGGCTTCGTTGGTCGTGAACGTGTGCGTCCCGTCCTTCGAGGTGAGGACATAATAAATGTAGTCGGTGGTCGCGGGATTGGCCGCGGCCTGAAGTGAGGCGAGACCCGGGCTCGAGATCGGTCCCGGCGGCAGACCCTTGTACATGTACGTGTTGTAGGGGGTGTCGATTGCGAGGTCGTCATAGGTCAGACGGATCTGCTGGCGGTCGATGACGTACTCGATGGTCGCGTCGATCTGAAGTTTCATGCCCCGATCAAGCCTGTTGTAGATGACCGAGGAGACGAGCGGGCGCTCGGTGTCCACCATCGTCTCGCGCTCGATCATCGATGCGAGCGTCACGACCTGGGACTGCGTCAGCCCCTGGGCCTGCGCGACCGAGAGATCGACCTGAGAGAACTCCTTCTCGAACTGGTCGAGCATCATGTTGATGACGGACACAGCACTCGAGCCTTCGACGATCCGGTAGGTCTTGGGGAAGAGGTAGCCCTCGAGTTTTCCACCGTAGGCTCCGGCGAGGTAGGGGCGCGCCGCCACGAACTGCTCGCTTCCGCCGTCGGCCAGCGCGAGGAACTCCTCGGAGGGAATCCCCGCCTGAGCCTGCAGGCGCTCTGCGATCTGCGCGACGGTGAACCCCTCGGGAATCGTGACGTCCGTGTACTTGATCGGGGGACCCGAGAGCAGGAGGTCTATGAGCGCCTGGTCGCCGCCCTTCTCGACGTCGTAGATTCCGGCGCGGAGCTTGCCGTCCGCGCTCGCCAGCCGGACCTTGAGGCGAAATACCGTCGCGTCGGAGACGACCCCGGCGTCCTCGAGTATCCGGGCTATCTCGGCAGTACCCGCCCCGTCGGGAATCTCGACGGAAACCGGAGCCGAGAGAGAGGGCGCGGGACGGTAGAAGAGGTATGCGCCGACACCCGCAACCGATGCGAACGCCAGGACGATTACGATCAGCGCACCGAGCAACACGCGCCGTGAGCGGCCGCGGCCTCTCCTGACACTGCTCGAATGTGCTCCGTTGAGGCGAGTGTTCGCCATCTCACTCCTTATCCATGCCGGGCGCGCGGTGCGCGTCCAGCCATGACTGCAAGAACAACGACGCGGCAACCATATCGACGGTGCCGCGCGCCTCGCGCTCGCCTCTGCCCGCTTCGAGAAGCGATCGTTTCGCCTCGATCGAGCTGAGCCTCTCGTCATGATAGACGGTCTCGAGACCGAGGTGCTCGGTGAACCGGGTTGCAAGCGATCGGACGCGACGGGCCTGGCGGCCCTCCTCCCCCGCGAGGGAGAGTGGCACGCCGATAACGAGCTTCTCCACCTCGTAATCCTCGACGATGGAGGTGAGCAGGCGTTTCGCCGCCGCAAGGTCGGTCGCATCGATGACGCGCAAGGGGCTCGCGATCACCCCGGAGGGGTCGCTGATGGCCAACCCTATGCGCTTCTCACCGATGTCGAGCGCGAGAATCCTCATGGAACCTACGCGACTCCGAGCATCTCACGAGCCAGTCTCAGCGACTCGTCGATGCCCGCAGCGTCCTTGCCCCCGGCCTGGGCCATCGTCGGCTTGCCGCCGCCGCCGCCCTTTACCGCGGGGGCGATGTGCTTGATGATCGCGCCTGCATTGAAACCTGCCGCAACCGCCTCGTCGGTTCCCGCCGCCAAGAGGAGCGGTGCTCCGCTCTCGGGGTCGGTCGACGCGAGCACCAACGCGCCGGGGGATGTCATCCGGTTTCGAACGATATCCCACATGCCGCGCAGATCGTCGCTGCCCAAACCGTCGATGCGGGTGACGAGAAGCGGGTAACCGACGTCGACGACGTCGGCGAGGAACTGCTCGGGATCCGAGGTCGCCGCCGCCTGCTTGGCGCGCTTGGCAGCCGATTCCAGCTCCTTGATGCGAGCCGACATCGCCGCGACGCGCTCAGCGACGTCTCGCGGCGGAACCCTGAGTCCTGCTGCCGTCTCCTTGAGTTCGTGCTCGACGTTGTAGAAGTACTCGAGGGCGTCGAAGCTCGTGACCGCCTCGATGCGGCGCACGTTCGATCCGACGCTTCCCTCTGACGTGATCTTCACGAAACCGATCTCGCTCGTGCGACCGATGTGCGTGCCGCCGCAGAGCTCCTTGGAGAAGTTGCCGATCTCGAGGACGCGGACGAACTCGCCGTACTTCTCGCCGAACAGCGCGGTGACCCCGCCTTCGCGAGCTGCGGAGAGCGACGTCTCGTATGCGCGTACCTCGTGGTTCTCCATGACCTTCGCGTTGACGAGACGCTCGACGCGATCGAGCTGCTCGGGGGTGAGCGACTCGAAGTGCGTGAAGTCGAAGCGGAGTCGGTCGGGCGCGACGAGCGATCCGGCCTGCTTCACATGGTCGCCCACGATGAGGTGCAGTGCCCAGTGGAGAAGGTGGGTGGCGGTATGGTTGCGGCGGATGCGCTCGCGCCTCATTCGGTCGATCGACGCGCGAACGGTTTCGCCGACTTCGAGCGAACCCTCCTCGAGGGTGCCCTTGTGTGCGATGAGCTCCCCGCGGGCCAGCACGGTGTTCTCGACAACGAAACGTGCGCCGCCGTCAGAGGCCACGACTCCCTTGTCGCCGACCTGACCGCCGCGCTCCGCATAAAACGGGGTCTTCGCCAGCACGACGTCTGCGGTCTCCCCCGCCTCGATGCGGTCACGACGCTCCCCATCGACCACGAGCGCGAGGATTTTCGAATCGGCGACGTCTTCGCCATATCCGACGAACTCCGTCCCGCCGAGCTCGGTGAGCAACTCGGTGAACACTCCGCCGAACGTGGTCCACGAATCGTCCTTGACGTGTGCGCGGGCACGCTCGCGCTGCTGTGTCATCGCGTGCTCGAACCCCTCCTGGTCGACGCCGATGCCGCGCTCCGCGGCGATCTCGACGGTGAGCTCGAAGGGGAAGCCGTACGTGTCGTGGAGCGTGAACGCCTTGACGCCGTCGAGCTGCTCGCCCTCCTTGAGACCGGCCAGCTCCTCGTCGAGATACATGATGCCCTGGCGCAGGGTCGAGCCGAAGCGCTCCTCCTCAGAGGAGACCAACGAGTCGATGAGTGCGCGATTCTCCACGATCTCGGGGTAGGCGGCGCCCATCTCCGCGACGACCGTCTCGACGAATGCGCCGAGGAACGATCCCTCGATTCCCAGCAGTCGCCCGTGACGTACGGCACGACGGAGGAGGCGTCGCAGCACGTAACCGCGGCCTTCGTTGGAGGGAAGAATGCCGTCGGCGATCATGAAGACGACCGCGCGCGAGTGGTCTGCCACGATCCGCAGCGAGAGGTCGGTCTTCTCGGAGACGCCGTACTTCTTGCCCGAGAGGTTCTCCCCGACGCTGATGAGTCCGCGCAGGATATCGGTCTCGTAGTTGGTCGAGACACCCTGGAGGATGCCGGCGATGCGCTCGAGCCCCATCCCCGTGTCGATGTTCTGCTTGGGAAGCGGCGTGAGCTCGCCGGCCTCGTCACGGTTGTACTGCATGAAGACCAGGTTCCAGTATTCAAGGAAGCGGTCGCAGTCACACCCGGGGGCGCAGTCGGGCGAACCGCAGCCGACGTCGGGACCCTGGTCGTAGTAGAGCTCGGAGCAAGGTCCGCAGGGACCCGTCGGCCCGGCTGCCCAGAAGTTGTCCTCGGCACCCATGCGTACGATGCGGTTCGGGTCGATGCCGATGCCGCGCCAGATATCCTCGGCCTCGTCGTCGTCCTCGAACACCGATATCCATATCTTCGCGGGATCGAGCTTGAGCACCTCGGTGGAGTACTCCCACGCCCAGGCACATGCCTCCGGCTTGAAGTAGTCGCCGAAGGAGAAGTTGCCGAGCATCTCGAAGAAGGACTGATGGCGGCCGGTGGTTCCGATGATGTCGATGTCGGTGGTGCGCACGCACTTCTGGCACGTCGTGGCGCGCGTGAACCCGAGCGACTTCATGCCGAGGAACACCGGCTTGAACTGGACCATTCCGGCGGCGGTGAGAAGCAGCGAGGGGTCGTCGGGGATGAGCGACGACGACGGATGACGCTTGCAACCCTTGCTCTCGAAGAACGAAAGGAAGCTCTCTCTGATTTCTGCTGAATTCACTTGCCGGTCTCCTTATTCTCACACACGGTCAGATCTTTGCCGGCAGTCCCCGCGAACAGGACGCCGTCCTCGCTGGCGAGCTTGCGCTTCGTGCGCCGCTCGAAGTAATAGACGAACACGCCTTTGATGGTCGCGACCACCGGGACCGCGATGATCATTCCCACGACTCCCAGCAGGGAGCCGCCGACCAGAAGAGCGAAGATTACCATGATTGGATGCAACTCCACCTGCGAGGACATCACCCGAGGCGAGATGAACAGGTCGGTGATCTGCTGCGCGGCGATTGTCACGACGAGGGAAAGCAATGCGGTGAGCGGACTCACAAACAGGCCGACGACGGCAGCGACTCCCCCGCCGATCCACGGTCCGACCATGGGGATGACGTTCAGGAGCCCGGTGAGCAGGCCGAGGACGAGCGCGTAGGGCACGCCGATGATCTGGTAGCCGACGAACGCCAGGAAGCCCGTGCATGCGGAGGCGATCAACGTTCCACGCAAGTAGCCGCCGAGAACCTTGGACACGGTCGTCGAAAACACCGCGAGGTCCCCGCCCCACTTCTCGCCCGCCAAGACGCGAAGCTCTCCGAGCACAAGGTGAATGTCTTTGAGAAACCAAACGGTGAGCACGAACGACATCACGAGGTCGAAAACGAAACCGACGGCGCCGGAGGCGCCCGCGACTATCGCCGAACCCGAGCTTGCCGCGACCGAAGTCGCCCAGTTGTAAATCTCCTTGCCGGCGTTCTCGATGATGCTCTTCGTGGAATCGGAGAGGTGCAGCTGCTCGTATCGCGTGCCCAGGTCTGTGAGGAATGCGGTTGCTTCCTTCACGTAGGTGGGAAACGCGTCGACGAGACCGGATATCTGATGCGCGAGCGGCGGGAACAGGAGCATGCTGGCGAGCACCCATATCGCGACGAAACCGAGGAATACGAGCACAGCGCCCCATCCCCGGGGGACGCGCTTGGTCTCGAGGAAGTCGACGGGACCTTTGAGTATGAAGGTGAGCACCAGCGCAATGAAGAACGGCGTGAGGGCGCCGGCGATCTGCCCGAAGGCGTACCCGGCGGCGACGAGCAGGAGCAGCCCGCCGATTATCGACCAAACAAGAAATCCGCTATAGCGGACCTGGTCGAGCTTTGCAGGAGCAACCATCAACGTCCCTCTTCCACTATGGATTCGCGAAGCATTTTGAGCGTTCGGCGGAGCAGACGGGAGACCTGCATCTGCGATATCCCCATCTCCTCGGCGATCTCGGTCTGCGTGCTCCCTTTATAGAACCGCAGGTAAAGAACGGTCTGCTCCTGTCTGGAGAGCTTGGCCATCGCGTTCTCGAGCGTGATGCGGTCGTCGACCGCCTCGAGGAGCGGGTCGTCATGCCCGATGTGGTCCAGGATCGAGAAACCCTCGTCGCCCGAATCCAGGTCGCCGTCTATGGATGCAGGCGCATATGCGCCCGAAGACTCCATCGCCTCGAGAACATCCTCGTTCGAGACGCCGAGTCTCTTGGCGATCTCATGGATGGTCGGAGACCGCTGCAGCTCCGAGGTGAGAATGTCGACCGCACGTGTGACGTCGTAGGACAGCTCCTGCAGCCTTCTCGGAACCTTGATCGCCCAGCCCTTGTCGCGGAAGTGGCGCTTGATCTCGCCGACGATGGTGGGAGTCGCGTATGTGGTGAACTCGAGCTCGCGCTCGAGCTCGAATCTGTCGATCGCCTTGATGAGCCCGATCGTTCCCACTTGGACGAGGTCCTCGAGCGCCTCTCCCCGATTGCGGAAACGGCTGGCCAGATACCGGACGAGATTGAGGTACATCGTGACCAGTTCGTCACGAGCAGCCTCATCGCCCTCTATGCGGTAGCGCCGAAACAACTCGCGTGTGTGTTCCTTGTCCCACACGAGCCGACGGCTGTGGTTGTTACCCGTCGGCATTGGCCTCTTCCGCCCGCTTCACCACGCGAAGGAGCGGCTCCTCCCCATCGGTAATCTCGCACTCGTCGGACACGCCTTCCAAGATGAACGCCGCATATGCGCGGGCCGGGTCTCCCTCTTCCTCAAGGACAGAGGCACGTCCGAGCGAGAATTCCATGACGAGCTCGCCCCTGTCGACCGAGAAGGCGACCGCAACCTCGCCGACCCCTGCATGGGTGGCGACGGCGTATACGAAGGCCTCCTCCGCCGCGATCCTGACGTCCTCGACCTCGGCGAACGTCATATTCGCCTCACTTGCGATCGTCGCCGCCGTCATGCGAACCGTCCGAGCATGGACGTTGTTCGCAGGGATGACGAGTGTGATCTTCTCGGGTGCCATGGTTCCTCCGGGTTTAGGACAGGTCGGTATCGCTGGTTTGGATTTCAGGCGCTGGGAAATAGTCAGAGGGCGCTTCGCTCGGTGATGCGGTTTCGGGATTCCCGCCCTGGCTCGGGTCCCCCTCGCAGTGCTCACGAGGGGCGCCGGAACGGAAGTCCTTGATCTTGTGACGGAGGCGGTCGGCGAAATTGATTGCGATCTCGATAGGCGCGGTGGTCACAGACTCGACCGCACGCGTCGCGGAAGCCGCGGCTGAGGACATCTCTTCGACATCGGAGAGGATGCCGTCGACGCGCAGCAGCTCGGCATTGAGCGCGTCCACCGAGACGTCGGCCTTTTCGAGGATGGGGTTGACGCGAGCCGTGAGCTCCTCCATCTGGTGCGCCGCCTTGCCGACGAGCCGCCCGATCTGGACAAGCGCGTAGACGGCCGCGAGTGCGACCAGAGCGTAGAGATAGGGCAGGATGGATGTGATGATCGACGCTGCGTCCATGGCTCCTCCGATTCCCGAGGTCCGTATCAAAGAATCATAACAGAGCAGGCAGACGCTAATCCTCCGGGTCTACCTCGCGATGCTCGCCTTCGCCCAGTCCGATCACCGAGCTCCGCAGGGCTTCCCAACCGCGGTCGGTCGGAGAAAAGAAGGCGCCGCGCTCGAGGCCCTCGGGGAGATAGCGCTGCTCGACGGTCGCGCCAGGATAGGCGTGCGGGTAGAGATATGGGCCGTAGGTCTCGGCGCCGGGACGATGCCGGTCCCTGAGATGGTTGGGCACCAGACGTGCAGGGCCGTTTTTCACCTCTGCGAGCGCGGCGTCGATCGCCGAATAGGCGGCATTCGACTTCGGGGCGAGCGCGTTGTAGATGGCGGCCTGGGCGAGCGCGATACGACATTCGGGATACCCGATCGACTCGGCCGTCTTGAAGGCCGCCTCGGCGACGACGACCGCCATCGGGTCCGCGTTGCCGATGTCCTCGCTCGCGCAGATGAGGATGCGTCGCGCGATGAAGCGAGGGTCTTCTCCGCCGGTGATCATTCGGGCGAGCCAGTACACCGCAGCGTCGGGATCGCTTCCGCGCATCGACTTGATGAAGGCGGAGATGACGTCGTAGTGCATGTCGCCGTCTTTGTCATAGGGAAGCATGCGCGAAGGGGACGCCTCGCGGACCGCATCGAGCGTGACGGTGAGCTCACCATCTTGTCGGACCGCGACGAACGCCGCCGCGAGCTCGAGCGTTGTCAGCGCCACCCGCGCGTCGCCGCCCGCACCCACGACGATCGCATCAAGGGCGTCGTCGGTGATTGCGATGGAGCCGTCGAAGCCCCGCGGGTCCGATATCGCCTTGGAGACAAGCTCGCGGATGTCGCCGTCCGAGAGCTCGTGGAGCTCGACCACCCGCGAGCGGGAGATGAGCGCGGAGTTCACTTCGAAGAAGGGGTTCTCGGTAGTGGCGCCGATGAGGACCAGGATGCGGTCCTCGACCGCATGGAGCAGAGAGTCCTGCTGCGTGCGGTTGAACCGATGGATCTCGTCGACGAAGAGGATGGTCCTCTCACCGGACATGGTGAGCCTGCTGTCGGCCGCCTCGATCGCCTTGCGGAGGTCGGAAACGCCACCCGTGATGGCAGACACCTCGGTGAACACCGCTTGGGTTTCCGAGGCGATGATGCGGGCGAGAGAGGTCTTTCCGGTTCCGGCGGGGCCGTAGAAGATGACTGAGGAGAGAGCGTCGGCCTCGATCGCGCGGCGCAACCACGTGCCCTCGCCCACCGAATCCGCCTGACCGACGAACTCGTCGAGGGTGCGAGGGCGCATGCGCACCGCAAGTGGCGCCACCTTGGCGCGGGCCTCGCGCGCACCCTCGTCGAACAGCGTTCCCACGAGCACCTCTCAAGACTAGGAGTGACCCGCCCCCGATCCCGGTAGGGTGAACCCGCCTTTTAATGGCGGGTACCCGCATAGTGGTTTCCAGCTTCCACAACGATCTTGAGGATTCCTGTTACGCCACCGGATATAAGGCCCCTTGGTAAAGAAATAGGTCCACCGCACAGACCGGAAACCGGAGGGGGTCTCGTAGAGTGTACCCCCCTCTTCGAGCTATCTCCAGACTTGACTATTGTGCTCACGCAAGGAACACGAAACGCCGCCCGAGCGGACGGCGTTTCGAGAATCGCAGGTGTGTCGAGCGAGCGTCAGCGCAGTCGGATGTGAACGTCCGCCAGCTGGCGCGCCGAGATCGTCTCGGGCGCGGAGGTCATGGGGTCTCCTCCCGAAGAGGTCTTCGGGAAGGCGATGACATCGCGGATCGAGGGGTGACCTCCCAGGAGCATGACGAGTCGGTCGAGGCCCAGCGCGATGCCGCCGTGAGGGGGCGCGCCGTGACCGAGTGCTTCGAGAAGGAAGCCGAACTGCTCTCGCGCCTCCTCCTCCGTGAATCCGAGGACCTTGAGGATGCGGAGCTGAAGGTCCGCGTTGTGGATGCGGAGCGTGCCGCCGCCGACCTCGAAGCCGTCCATGATGAGGTCGTACGAGTAGCTGCCCACAGAGAGCGGGTCGCTCTCGAGTCGCTCGAGATCCTCGTCGAAGATGCGGGTGAAGGGGTGGTGGTTCGCGCCGTAGCGACCCTCGGTCTCGTCGTAGTTGAACATCGGGAAGTCGACGACCCAGAGGAACGCATGGCCTTTGCGCTCGATGCCGAGCTCGTCGGCGAGGTGCATGCGGAGTGCGCCGAGGACCTCGTTGGCGACCTGACGGGCATCGGCGACCATGAGGATCAGATCGCCCGGCTCCACCGCCAGGGTCTCCTTCAGCGACGCGAGCTCCTCTTCCGAGAAGAACTTGGCGATCGGCGAACGCATGTCACCCTCGGTCGGGAACGCGACCCAGGCGAGACCCTTCGCTCCGTGGTCGAGCGCGAACTGGTTGAGGGCGTCGATCTTGCCGCGGGAGTAATCCCCCGCACCCTTCGCGACGATGGCCTTGATCGCGCCGCCGGACGCGAGCGCCCCGGCGAAGACCTTGAACGCCGAGGAGGCGAAGACGGCGGAGATGTCCTGGAGCTCCATCCCGAAGCGGACGTCGGGACGGTCGTTGCCGAAGCGCTCCATCGAGTCGGCATACGTGATGCGCGATAGCGGCATCTCGCACTGGACGCCGGCGGCTGCCAAGACGTCGGTCATGACGTCTTCCATCATCTTGAGGATGTCTTCCATGCTCGCGAAGGACATCTCGATATCGATCTGAGTGAACTCCGGCTGACGGTCGGCGCGCAGGTCCTCATCGCGGAAGCAGCGGGCGATCTGATAGTAGCGCTCGACGCCGCCGACCATGAGCATCTGCTTGAAGAGCTGGGGCGACTGCGGCAGCGCATAGAACTTGCCGGGGTTGAGACGGGCCGGGACGACGAAGTCGCGCGCACCCTCGGGGGTGGACTTGGTGAGGATGGGCGTCTCGACCTCCATGAACCCGCGGTCGCCCAGCGAGCGGCGGAACGCCTGGGAGACACGGTCGCGCAGCGCGAGCGCCGCGAGCATCTCGGGGCGTCGGATGTCGAGGTAGCGCCAGCGCAGGCGGGTCAGCTCGTCGGTGTCGATGCCGTCCTCGATGGCGAACGGGGGTGTCTCCGACGTGTTGAGCACGGTGATGTCGGTCACCACGATCTCGACCTCGCCGGTGTGCATATGCGGGTTGAGGGTTCCCTCAGGGCGCAGGCGCACGGTGCCGGTGAGCGTGACGACCCACTCGGGGCGTACGCGCTCGGCTACGGCGAAGGCGTCTCCGGAATCGTCGGGGTCGAACGTGCACTGCACGAGACCGCTTCGGTCGCGCAGGTCGACGAATATCAGTCCGCCGTGATCGCGGCGCTTGGCCACCCATCCCGCGAGTGTGACGGTCTCTCCGACGATTGCGGCAGTCGGTTCACCGCAGGTCGCGGTCCTCATCGAATAACGTGCGTCGAACATCCAGTGCTCCTATCGGTTGCGATCGATTCGTATCGGGCACCTCGCCCGTGATTATTCCTCGTCCTCGGAGAAGAGCAGGTCCATCTCCCATTCGTGCACGATGCCGTCGATATGGGCGACGACCTCGTCGAGGGGCACGCGCTCCTCCTCCTTGGTCTCCATATCGCGGACGATCACCTCGTCGGCTGCCAACTCGTCGGGACCGACGATCACCGTGAGGCGCGCACCCAGCTTGTCGGCCTGCTTGAACTGCGACTTGAGGCTGCGGTTCTGATGGTCGCTCTCAGTCCGGATGTCCTCGTCTCGAAGACCTTGGAGTATCGAGAAGACCACGCCGCGAACGGAGGGATCCGCAGCCGCAACATAGACAGTGAAGCCGGGGACGTCCTCAAGGTCGGCTCCCGCACCCTCGAGCGCGAGCATGGTGCGCTCGAACCCGAGCGCGAACCCTATGCCCGGGGTGGGCTTGCCACCGACCGTCTCCATGAGTTTGTCGTAGCGCCCTCCCCCGCCGATCGCGTTCTGCGAGCCCAAGCCGCTGTCGACCTGAACTTCGAACACGGTCCTCGTGTAGTAGTCCAGACCTCGGACGAGGCTTGGGTCCTCCTCGTACTCGATCCCTGCCGAGTCGAGGTAGCTCAGGACCTGCTCGTAGTGCTCGGAGCATTCGTCGCAGAGCTCGTCGACGATCTTCGGCGCCCGTGCCATGACCTCGACGCACTTAGGATTCTTGCAGTCGAAGGCGCGAAGCGGGTTGGTGTCGGCTCTGCGGTTGCACTCCTCGCAGAGGTCCTCCCCATGTTCGCGAATGAACGCGGCGATCGTCTCACGGTACGCGGGGCGGCAGTGCTCGTCGCCCATCGAGTTCACGAGCAGGCGCATGTTCTCTACTGGGACCCCGACCGCCTCGAAAAAGCGCATGAGCATGAGGATCATCTCAGCGTCCGCAGAGGGCTCGGCCGCACCGATGAGCTCGGTGCCGATCTGCCAGAACTGGCGCTGGCGGCCCTTCTGGGGCCTCTCATAGCGGAACATCGGCCCCGAGTAGTAGACCTTGAGCGGGGCAGCGCCTGGCGGGACCAGGTTGTGCTCGATAGTCGCGCGGACGATCGACGCGGTCCCCTCGGGGCGAAGCGTGAGCTGCTCGTCGTCCTTGAGCGGCTCGCCCTCGATGAGCTTGCGGCGCGTGGAGGGGCCCATGACCGAGAACATCTCCTTGGAGACCACGTCGGTCGCCTCGCCGATTCCTCGGACGAAGACCTCGGTCGTCTCGAACATCGGGCTCACCATCGGCTCATAGCCATAGGTAGAAAAGATCTCTGCCGCAGTGCGTGTGAAGAACTCCCACGCGCGCGCGGTCGCCGGGAGCATATCCGCCGTGCCTCTGGGGGCCTGTGCGTTCATATGCGGGACACCTTTCATAGATAAACGGTATCCCATAACTATACGTCAAAGACGCGGTGCGCGGCGCCCCGGAACCGGGGAGACTACTTCACCCAGTTGACCCATCCCGTGCCGGTCGCATCGGACACCGCGCGCCATCCGCTGGGAAGCGCACCGTGGCAACCGCCGTCCGAGGCGTTGGTGGTGCTGCAGCCGGTCGGCTTGGTCGACTCGAAATCCGTCGTCGACGAGATCGCGAAGAGTTTCGCCACCGGCTGATTCGCATTGCCCGTTGTTTTGAAGGGGTCATACCACGTCATCACCTGGTGCGTGGGCAGGACGCCCGTGCTGGCATCGGTGAGCAAATGCGGCATTCCCGAGCCGTGGACCGCAGGAACATGGCAGTAGACGCAGGCGAGGGACCCGTTCTTGTGATCGAGTCCGGCGGTTCCCGGGCCTCCTGAGTCGATCGCAGCGTGAGACTTGCCGGCCATACCCGACTCCGAGTGGCATTCGAAACAAAACACGGTCACCGTGTTCGCGGCGATCCACTCCTCACTCTTCCCCGCCTTGCGCTGCTCATCGCGATACCAGAAGTCGTTGAGCGTGATGAGTCGCATATCGGCGCCTGTCCCGTCGAGCTTCGCCCATGCGTTCGCACCGGTGACCCTGTTCGTCTTGTTCGCGAATGCGCTCGTCGCTGGGACGAGAGCCTTTTGAGTGAGAGGCCATTCCTGGCCCGATGCCATGATTCCCATCGAGGTCTTATGGACGTCGTGACAGTCGGTGCAGCGGACGCTCGTCGTCGACGTGCGGAAGGGGCTCTTGAGCATCGGGTCCGCGGGGCTGACGATCTTTTGAGCCAAGTGGCCCGATACGCTCTTCTGGGAGTCGGGTATCGACGCCGTGAGGTCGACACCCGAGGAACCGGACTTGAACATGTCCGAGAATACCGCCTCGTCGTTATACGTCCTCGCTCCGACGGAGGTCGTACCGCGCTTATACACGACCGTCCTGGTGGCGCCCATGCTTACGGCTCCGTACCAGTCCTTGCCGACGAACGATTTTCCGATCTGCGATGTCGTCGCGACCTCGCCCTTCCGGGCATGGCATTGGAAGCAGAGCTTGTACTGCGCGGGAACCGAGTTCCACGTCTGAGGATCGCTCTCGTCTCCGATTCGTGAGATCAGGGACTTGTTCGGCGAGGTGTGAACCGAGAAGTCGCCGAGTGTGGATCCGCCGACCGCCTCGGCCCCGTTGTGGCACTTGACGCAGTTGCCGCTGCTGCCAGTGGCGGTAAGTACCGCGTAGTTGTGCTTGGACGACGCGTAGAGCGTCGGGTCGACCTTCGGCACCGAGGTGATCTCGGTGCTCGACGTCAGCCGGGTGAACGCGCCCTTTTGGTTCACGCCGCTTCTCGTCCTCGCCGAGACGTGGCACGAGAGACATATCCCCGGGCTCGACGCAGAGCCGCCGAAATCACTGGATGCGGGTGTCGCGTCGGCGGCGGACGTTCTCAACGCCGGCTGTCCCGGGTTCGCGAAGTGATCGTTATGGCAGGTGAGACAGTACTTCGAGTACTTGTTGGCCGAGGAGGGCGCGGAGTATCCCGAGAGGAACACTCCGCCTGTGTACTCGGTCGTCGATGAACCCAGCGCATGGTGGAACGTCTGGGTCTTCTGTGCACTCGCCTTGTCCATCGAGGTCAGGCTGCTGTGACAGTCATAGCACGACACGGCTGCGACGTCTTCCGGCTCGATCGAGGGGCTGTGTGCCGAGCCGTGGCAGTCACTGCACGTCTTGTCACCTTGATAGCGACGATCGTGGGGGTCGGTGGTCGGGTTCGACTTGGGGATTGATGCGAGTCGCAGCCTGCTCGGGGCCCCCTTGATCCCCACCGCAAAAGGCGATGCAGCGCTTTTCAACATAAGGGGCTGGACGAGCGCCGTCGAGGTCTCTACCCGGCTCAGGCCGACGACCGTCGCATCATCGGGAACCGGCTCGTACCTCCCCTTCGCCGAGTTCCAACCAAGCCCATCTGACGATGTATGACAGGAGAAACAAAACTGCATGACCTCCTGAGGCGTACCCTTCGGGTTGAGGTTCTGTCCCAGGGTATCCGAGATGTTCAGTTTGTTCCCACGCTTCGAGCCATGCGGGTTGTGACACACGAAACAGGGCAAAGCAGTCCCCGGCTCATAGAACCCGCCGGACGTGACGACAGCGTGCCCGGCGGTTCCGGTACTCTCCCCGGACAGGAGCTGGTCGCGGACTCCCGTGTGGCAAGTCACGCACAACGTCGCTACATCGCCGGCGGCGCGGTTGGGAAGCGCGACTGCGGTGGCGTCTCCGACCACCAGCAAGCTGTCGTAGGGAGAGGCGGAACGATGAGCTGCGTGGCAATGCAGGCAGTCGCCTGCAGGACGGTCGGCGTCTGAAGGGGTGTTTGTCGAATCGAGGGAGGCGTGCACGTTCGCTGTGGCACTCTCATAGATACTCTTGCCGGGGAATGTCCCCGTGACCGGGTAGCCGGTGGCATCAAGAGACGGTGACGCGAGGACCTCGTCCGAGGACCCGTCGGTATGGCACGCGAAGCACCACCCGTTGTCCGACGCATCGACTGCTCTCTCCTCGCCGGCGAGGCGCACCTTCGTCGGCCTGAGGGAGGAGCCGGCTTGGGAGTCTGCATGCGCATTGTGGCAATCGGAACACGAGTGCAGTCCATTGCCTGCGGAGACCGAAGTGTCCACGGAGTGTCCCGAGGTGCCCTCCGAGAACAAAGCTCCGACCGACGAGATGCCGTCACCCGCACTGGCGGTGTGGCACATGAGGCAAAGACCTGAAAGTGTCTTGTCGTCTCTGCCGAGATCGGACACCAAGCCCCCGATATCCTTCTGATAGTCAGTAAGCGAATGGCAGCGAACGCAACTCTGAGAAGCCTTGGAAGCGAACGCACCCAAATGCGGAGACGTTGCGGTCTTCGACGTCGAGAGCGCCACGGGGAGGACCCAGTCGCCCGGCGAGGGGGTCGTCGCATCCCCCGAAGCTGGAATCACGGACACAGCATAGCGATACCGGCCGCCGACGGTCGCAGTTAGATCCGCGAACGATCCGCCTGTCTCGCTTGCGACGGCAGTGCCGACGATCCGAGCACGTTCTCCGAGCTCATCGGTCGAGCGCCAGACAAGATATCCCACGGCACCCGGATACCCGTCCCACTGGATCAGAATTGCCGAGGGCTGCCCTGTGACCGTGATGGAGTCTACGGGCACTTGGGCACAATATGCACTCTGGGGTACCAGAACGATCCCGCAGGCTATGAGTGCCATCGAGAGAGCTTGAACGAAATGGTGTACACGGTGGAAGAGGGACCGCATGGGTTCTCCTCGCGTCATTTGTTGATCGGATAAAGGAAATGAAAAATACCAATATTAACCATGTAGTTTAACAGGAAATATCTTCCAAACAAGTCCACTGCCCTGCGGCAACGAGTTGCCGCAGCAGACGATGACTGGAGGTCATTGGGACTTTCAACGAATACTAATATTAAGTATCAAAGTTTATCAGGAAAAATCTTCTCCACAAGCTGGACATCTGATTGCTCGCAACAAATTGCATCCCTCCCACGAATGGACGCATGGAAAAAGAGGGGCCCGATTCGACGTCGGACCCCTCTTTTGTGTTCTATGAGTTGTTCGTCCCCGCAGGAGCAGCCATGCGTCCTGCGCCGGAATCCTTACGGTGAAGTAACCCAATTCCTCGCGGTCGGACCTTCTCCGTTGAGGTGACACCCGGCGCTGGCACCGGTGTAACAACCACCCTTGCCGGGATCGGAGCGGTTGTACGTCGTGCTCAACGCATAGACCTTGGCAACGGGAACGTTGGGCTGACTGGTCTTGAGGTCATACCACCTCATCGCCTGGTGTCCGGGCATGACACCTGCGCTCGCATCCGCAATCAAGAAGGGAAGGCCGGCGCCGTGGATATACGGTACATGGCAGTTGACACACATGGCGTTTCGGGAGGTATGCCCGGAGTGCACTTTGAGCGCCCGTACGGTGTTACCGACATGGCATCCGGTGGCGAAACAGGAGATCCAGGTGTCGCCAGCTGCGAACAGATCCTCGACGAAGATCGGTCTGTTGCCGGCAGCATCTCGCACGGCCGTGGACACTCCGGAGGGAACGGCCCTCTTCGTCAGAGGCCAATCCTTGCCCACCATCCCCGTTGATTTCGAATTCGCCGTGTGTGAATCGTGACAACGCGAGCAGAGCACCGGCGTCGCGTTCTGAGCGGTATGTCCGGAGACCGTGCGCGTCAAGGGCGCGAGCGTCGGGCCCACGTTTCGGCTCGTGTACATGTCCGCAAAGACGCGTTCTGCATCCCCCGGAACTGTGCCGATCACGACGTTAGAAGCATTCTTGTACGTGGTGACGGTGGGAGAGACTGCGGCCGCGTTGAACCAGTCGCGATCAGCAGCGGTCTTTCCGAGAGGTGCTGCCACGTCGGCGACGCGCGAATGGCACTGGAAGCACAACGGCTGCAGGTTCGAGTCGACCGCACCGGTACGCTCGATGAGGGACGAGTTGGAAGACATGTGCAGACCGAAGAAGGTGAGGCTCGATGGCGTCGAATTCGCGGCGGCGGCATTGTGACATTTGACGCAACTGCCGCTCATCGCCCCGCCCTTGTACGCGACGGAATAGCTGTGGCCCGACGTGGTGAAGGGGGTGTATCCGATTGCTTTCACGGTCGTGCGCGCGGTGGATTTCTGTGCCGTGTTGTTCCGGGTCAGGCTCGTGGCGTGGCACGAGATGCACAGTCCGGGACTGGTCGCAGATGTTCCGAACTCGCTCGTCGCGCTCGCGGTCGACTCAGTCGCAGACGCGCGGAGCGTCCCAGTCGAATTCGGGTACTTGATGTGGTTCGTATGGCACGTGACGCAGTACTTCGTGCTGGTGGAGGGATTGGTCGTGATGGGGTCGGCGGCAGCCAGGAAGAGACTCCCGCCGGACAGCGCGCCGCCTGTAGTCCCCAGCACATGATGATATGTGCCCGACGCCCCTGCCGAAGATGCATCCATCCCCGAGAGCTCGCTGTGGCAGTCGAAACACGAAGTCAGCTCTCCCGAGAACGAGAACGTCGGATTGTGGCTGCTCGCGTGACAATCACTGCACGCCTTGGTACCCAGATATCCGTGGAAACCACTGGGAGAACTCGATTCGAGAGCGAGCGCGTTCGCGGGGTCGGTTCGATCGAGTCCGAGCACCGATCGCATTTCCGGGAACGCAGCGTCGACCTGAGTATAGGTGCCCTCGATGGAGTTCCATCCATATCCGCCGGAAGTGTGGCACGTGAAGCAGAACTGACGCAGCTGCGTGTCGCTCGCCTGCGGATCGAGGTTTTGCCCGAGGGTGTCCGAAAGGTTGAGCGCATTCCCCCTCGACGACCCATGCGGGTTGTGACATGCGAAACAGGGCATGGACGTTCCGACCGCATAGACGCCCCCGGCAGTCCTCACGGTGTGGCCGGCCATTCCGGTAGCTTCGCCGGGATCCAGCGCGTTCGGGTGGCATTTCACGCACAGAGGCGCGACATCTCCGGAAAAGCGTCCCGGAAGCACCGCTCCCTCGTCACCAACCACGAGCACGCCACCATACGGCGACACTGAGCGGTGGGATGCATGGCAGTACAGGCAACTTCCTGCCGGCCTCGCGATATCCGACGGAGAGGTCGTCGACTCGAGGGAGACATGCACGTTGGCAGAGGCGTTCTCATACACCGACTGCCCCGGATACGTGCCCGCGAGAGGATAGCCGAGAATGTCGACGATATCGTTTGCACCGTCCGCACCGGTGGATGCCGCAGTGTGGCACGCCGTGCACCACCCGTTGGTCGCGGGGCTGACCGAAGACTCCACCCCGCCGAGTTTCACGACGCTCGGCTTGAGCGAGTCATTGCTCGCCGACTGTGCGTGAAGCGCATGGCAGTTCGAGCACTGAAGGTCGGCGCCAAGCTCGTGCCCGGAACCGGCAGTCAATGCGAAGGAGGTTCCTACCGACGAGATTCCCTCGCCTGCAGATGTCTCATGGCACACGAGGCAGAGGCCGGAAACGCTCTTGTCCGTCTGTCCCAGGTCGGCGAGAACACTCGCATCATCCAGGGTCGGCCCGTGCAACGCATGGCACTGGATGCACGTCTCAGAGGTCGCCGTCGCGAGCACGTGGGGGCTCGGGGCACTGGTCGTGGCCAACGAAACCGAATTGGTCGTCCATTCTGTCGGAAGGACGCCGGGCTTGGCTACCGAGTAGTAGTACTTACCGCCATACACGGCGGTCAGATCATTGAACGAATCGCCGGTGACGAACCCGAGCGCGCGGGCCTCGGCCGATGTCGCCTCGATCGAGCGCCACACAAAATAGCCTGTATCGGGTTCCGCGACCCAAGTGACCACGATCGAATCGGGCTGGGCGGTGACCGAAGGTACGACCCCGAGAGCCCAAGCAGGCAAGGCCAACAGCACAATCGCAGCGGCCATCAGAGTGGTCGCGATGCGCAGCGTCTTCAGTTGCATACCCCTACCCATGCTCATGTGTGCTCCGTTCGGGCGAACCCGGACATAATTAATCTTCATCCTCAATCTATTCTACCCCGCACGGTCCGTATTTGGGAAAAAACGAAAAACTCGAAGAAATCACCGCTCAGCAACCATAAGTGGGTTGAGGCGACGTTCCCTCGCGATAGTCGATGACTCACCGTGTCCCGGGAGAACGAGCGTCTCATCGTCGAGGGGGTAGAGCTTCTCCGAGAAGGAACGACGCAAGTCCTCCATCGACCCCGTGGGAAGGTCGGTTCGACCGCAACCGAGCGCGAACAGCGTGTCGCCGCTCAGGCAGACGCCTTCCGCCACGAGACAGATGCTGCCCACGGTATGTCCCGGCGTATGCATCACCGTAAGGCACAGCTCTCCGGCCTCGATCACGTCGCCGTCCCGCAGGCGCCTGTCGACCGACTCGGGAGCGACGGGGGCCGACATCCATGTCGAGAGGTTATGTGCGGGGTCCAGAATCGCATCTGCGTCGAGCTCGTGGGCCATGACCGGCGCACCCGTCTCCTCCGCGACCTCGGCGAGTGCTCCGATATGGTCGAAATGGCGATGAGTGAGCACGATTGCCGCCACGTCGCGCGCCCCGATCTCGCGGAGGATCTGCTCGGGGAAGAAGCCGGGATCCACCACGACCAACGGCCCACCGACCTCATCGCTGACGAGATAGCAGTTCGTCTCGAGGGGTCCGAGCACGAGTTGTTCGATCTTCACGACCGGCCTTTCTTCTTTCGCGATGCGTCGCCGGGCAGCATGCGTTTGGCCTCGAATACGCCGTCGACCGCCCGAACCTCCTTGAGGATTTGGTCGAGACGGCCCAGCTCGCTGATCTCGAACAGGAAGCGCATCTCGACGATGCCGTCGCTGTGCGAGGACGTCGACGACGTCAGGATATCGGCGCCCGCTTCGGAGAGCGCGACGATGACGTCCTGGAGCAGCCGCGTCCGATCGAGCGCCTCGATGTAGACCTCCACCTGGAATGCCGACGATATGCCGGTGTCCCACTCGACATCCAGGAGTCTCTCGGGCGTCTGTCGCAGCTCTTTGGCATTCGGGCAGTCGGCCCGATGCACGGAGACCCCGCGACCTCGGGTCACGAAGCCGATGATCTCATCGCCGGGGACGGGGTTGCAGCATCGCGAGAGTCGGACGAGGACGTCGTCGACGCCTTTGACAACGACGCCTGACTCGGTGCGCTTGCGTCGGTGTGCCCTCGGGGCGATCATCGGAGTGTCGAGGGTGAACGTCGGCGTCGGAGGACTGAACTTCTCGGAGTCGGGTTCGAGGATCTTCAGCACCCTGCTCGCAACGATCTTCTCCGAGACCTTGCCGGCCCCGATCGCGACGAGCATGTCCTCCATGGACGGATGCGAGAGTTCCTTCGCGACCGCCTCCAGCGCCCTCGTCGACGCTGAAGAGCCGATGCCCTTCCCGTGTTTGCGCATCTCCCGGGCCAGCTCGTCTCGTCCACGGACCAGGTCGTCGCCCCGGTTCGCTTTTGAGAAGTACGAGCGGATCTTCGAACGTGCCGATGATGTCTTGACGATGTTGAGCCAGTCGCGGGAGGGGTTCGCGCTCTTGTTGGTGAGGATGCTCACGCGGTCGCCCATCTGCAGCTCGTAGGCGAGCGGCACGATCGACCCGTTCACCTTCGCGCCCACGCAGTGATTCCCCACCTCGGTATGGATGGCGTAGGCGAAGTCGATGGGTGTCGAACCCGCGCGCAGGGAAATCACGTCGCCCTTGGGCGAAAACACGAACACCTCGGTGTCGAAGAGGTCGACCTTGAGGGCTTCCATGAACTCGCCGGGGTCCTTGAGCTCGGTCTGCCACTCGAGCATCTGGCGAAGCCAGGACAGGCGCTCCTCGAAGTCGTCGGCCTTGGTCGCGCCTTCCTTGTAACGCCAGTGCGCGGCGATGCCGTACTCGGCGGTCTGGTGCATCTCCTCGGTCCTGATCTGGATCTCGAGCGGTCGGCCCGCGATACCGATGACCGTCGTGTGCAGCGACTGGTACATGTTGAACTTGGGCATCGCGATGTAGTCCTTGAAGCGCCCGGGCATCGGCTTCCAGAGCGAGTGAGCCGTGCCCAGCGCGCCGTAGCAGTCCTTGACCGAATCGACGATGACGCGCAGCGCGATGAGGTCGTAGATCTCGGAGAAGTCCTTGCCGCGCTGAGACATCTTCTGATAGATCGAGTAGAGGTGCTTCGGACGTCCTGCGATCTCGGCCTTGATCCCGACCTTCTCCAGCTCGGTCCTCAGCGTGTCGATGGTGTCGTTGAGGTACTCCTCGCGCGCGGTGCGCGACTCGGCGACCATGCGACTCACCTGATGGAACTTGTTGGGCTCGAGATAGAAGAAGGAGAGGTCCTCGAGCTCCCACTTGATCGAGGACATGCCCAGGCGGTGCGCGAGAGGGGCGTATATCTCCATCGTCTCGCGAGCCTTGAAGATGCGCCGGTCCTCGCGCAGCGCCATAAGCGTCCGCATGTTGTGCAGGCGGTCTGCGAGCTTGATGATGATGACGCGGATGTCTTTGGACATCGCGATGAGCATCTTCCGAAGGTTGTTGGACTGCGCCTCTGAGAGCGACTCGAGGTCGAGTCGACTGAGTTTCGTGACCCCGTCGACGAGCTGGGTGATCTCGGGTCCGAACTGCGCGTCCACCTCTTCGAGGGTGATGTCGGAGTCCTCCACCGTGTCGTGGAGAAGGGCGACCACGACCGTCTCGGGGTCCATGTGCAGGTCGGCCAGGATCGTCGCGACCTCCACCGGGTGGTTGATGAACGGCTCGCCCGACTTCCGGAACTGTCCTTCATGGGCCTCGGCGGCGAACGCATACGCGCGCTCTATCACCTCGGTGTCGAATTCCGGCAGGTAGGTGCCGACCGTCTCGATAATGGCCTTGAGCTTGTCGGTCATCTCCCCGCCTCCTCTCGAGTCCGAATTATCACTCTACGTCGAGTTTTCCCATTGGAATAGGAAGGATAGGTCGATTGAACCGTTCGAGCAAGACCTGCGAGGTCGAGTCGAACACCCACTCCTTGAACTCGGAGAACTGCGCGATCTCGTCGAGACCCTCGAGGTAGCGGACGGAGGACTCCAGATCGACCTTCTGCTCGGTGGGCAGCACGGTCAACTTGCGGTAGGCGCCATGTCCCTCCCCGCTCACGAGTCCCAGCTCGCGGAATACGCTCAAGCCCGAACTCACCCCGCGATCGTCGACTGAAAACGAGCTGTCGAGACGAGTGGCGCGCTCGGCGATCTCGGCGTTGGTGATCTCGAAACCGGGACCCTCGGTGTCCTGGAGCAGCCGCAGCGTGCGGTAGAGGATGATCATGTCCGAGCGCTTGGGTGCAGACGACGAGAGAATCATCTCGTTGATGCGCGCGTCCCCGAGTCCGAAGACGAGGTGTACGACGGCCGGGTGACCATCGCGGCCTGCCCGGCCTGACATCTGGTTGAACTCGACGGAGTTGAACGGCTGGTGATACAAAACGACGTGCCTCACATCGGGGATGTTGACCCCCTCGCCGAACGCGCTCGTCGAGATGACGACGGAGATGTCGCTGTCTCGGAACGCGGACTCGACGAGATTGCGCACGCTTCGCGACAGCCCGCCGTTGTAAAACGCGATGCGCTGCCCGATCGAAGGCACTCGTTTCCGGAGCATCTTCGCCAACTTCACCGACTGTTCGCGTGAGTTGACGTAGACGATGGACTTCTCACCACGCGCCATGAGCGCGACGAGGTAGCCCTCCTTGTCGCGAAGGTTGCGCCGATCCTCGAGCGAGAGGTTGTCTCGGGTCGTCGGGTCGAGCACGACCTCGTCGATTCCGAGAATCTCGCGAATCGTCTGGGCCGTCGCCTCATCCGCGGTGGCGGTGACCGCCAGCACGGGCGGATTGCCGAGAGCCTCGCGCGCACCGCCGAGCGCCGCGTACGCGGGTCGGTGGCCGGCGCGCGACATTCCCACATGATGCGCCTCGTCAACAACCATGAAACGCACCCTGCCACTTGCGGCGAAGCGATGCGCGTGGAAGTGCAGGAACTCGGGCGTGGTGAGCACCACGTCGAGCGTGCCGTCGGCAAGCGCCGCGAACGCCGAGTCACGGTCGGTCTGGCTGGTCTCACCGGTGACGGTCCGCACTACGAGACCCAACTCTGCAAAGGTCTGCGTCAAATGGAACGCCTGATCCGCGACGAGCGCGCGGAGCGGATAGACGAACACGCTGGCCCCGTCATGGAGCAGGGCGGTGCGCGCGGAGTGATGATGGAAGATGAGCGACTTCCCGCGGCCTGTCGCCATGACCGTAAGCACGCTGTGCCCCTCGGCAAGCAGTGAGAGCGAGCGCTGCTGAGCGTCATGCATGGGACGCTCTCCGATGAACCGGCGGGTCAATTCCCGGTCGAGCGCGTCCGGGTCGAGACCCGCGAGCTCCAGGCGCGCGGCGCGGGCGACCTCCTCGGTCTCGTCATCGACGAGCATGTCCCGACGTGAGAGCATCACGTTGACGCCGAAGGACTTGCCGTCCTCCCCGCCCGTGACCGACGTCAGCTCGACGTCGTACTCCACTCCCCCGTCGATAGCAGGCGCAAGCACCGCTGCAAGCCGCCTGTTGAGGAAGCCGACCTGCGCACCGTTGGGTGAGTAGACCGCGCAGGC
>CAZMJV010000003.1:54290-65253 GCA_964566905.1 uncultured Coriobacteriia bacterium
GCCGCCTGTTGAGGAAGCCGACCTGCGCACCGTTGGGTGAGTAGACCGCGCAGGCGTTTGAGTCGTAGGTGTTCTCGCGGTCCCGGACGAGCTTGAGAGGAGTCCCGGGCTCGAGCTGGGCTATGTGCTCCTGACGCCCCTCGAAGGTGACGCCGGCTAGCTTGGTGTTGAAGTAGGGCTCATCCACGATCCCCGCGTACTCCTCGCGCGCAAGGAATTCGTCGGCGCGCTCGAAGAGGTCGTCGACAAGTTCGGATGCAGGGGAACATGCGGGGACAGGACAGGGCGAGATCGCGCGCGCGATGAGCTGCAGACGCTTGCGGCCGCGCCATTCGTCGGCCGTCGGCTCGAACACGACGTCGACGGGCGCGTCGTTCTCAGCCATGCGCTCGATGTCGTTGCAGCGAAACGCGATGGCAGGCACTTCGGCGATGCCGTCGTACGCGGCGAACTTGAGGTGGTCTTCCGATCTGCCGACGCGTCGTCGGCCGTTCATGAAGATGCACTCGGAGACAAAGAGCGGGTTTCTGTTCCCCTGGCCGAAAGGCCGGAGTGAGTCGAGTTCCGCGAGAAGTTCGAGCGAGAGGTCGTCGAGCCTCACCTGAGCATCGACAGAAAGCGAGGTCACGAACTGCTCGGCGGGCAACTCGTCGAAGTACTCTTCGAGGCGCTGTGTGAAACGGGGCAGATCCTCGGCGGCGAGTGTTACGCCGACCGCCGCCTTGTGTCCGCCGAACCTGACCAGCATGTCGGAGAGGGACTCCACCGCCGCGAAGAGGTCGACGCTTCCGACCGACCGACCGGAACCGTGCGCGACTCCGTCGCATATGGAGAAGAGCAGCGCCGGCACACCGAAGCGGTTCACGAGGCGCGACGCGACGATTCCCTTGACGCCTTCGTGCCATCCCTCGTCTCCCACGACCAGGACCCGGCCGCCCCGCCAGGTTCGCTGCGCGAGCGCCGCGGCCGCCTCGGCCAAATCGGCCTCCAGCTCCTGACGCTTGCGGTTGCATGCGTCGAGCTCGAGGGCGAATACCTCGGCTTGTGCGAGGTCGTCGGTGAGGAGAAGATCGAGAGCAGCACCAGGGTCGCCCATGCGCCCCGCAGCGTTGAGGCGAGGCGAGAGCGAGAAGGAGATTCCGTCGGAGGTGAGTTTGTCCGGCGTCGTACCGGAAATGGAACAGAGGGCGATGACGCCCGCGCGGGGGTGGGTGCGAAGACGCTCGACGCCGTCGGCGACGAGGACGCGATTCTCCCCCAGAAGCGGCATCAGGTCGGCGATGGTGCCCAAAGTGGCAAGGTCGGTGTAGTCCCTCCAGAGATCGGGTCTCCCAAACCTCTCGCCGAGAGCCTGAACGATCTTGAGTGCGACACCGGCGCCCGCGAGCGACTGGGAGGGACACTGGGGATCGAGTTTCGGGTCGACCACCGGAACGCCCTGGGGAACCAGGTCGGAGGGTTCGTGGTGATCGGTGATGACCACCCCCACGCCCCGTTGCAGCAGCCATGCGACCTCATCGCCACTCGACACGCCGCTGTCGACGGTCACGACGAGCTTGGGATCGACCGCGAGCACGCGTTCCATCGCGGTCATAGACAGACCGTATCCCTCCTCGAACCGCAGAGGGACGAACGGGTGTGCATCCGCGCCGAGATCGCGCAGCGCGCGCGTGAGGAGGGCGGTGGCGGATATACCGTCGAGATCGAAGTCCCCGAACACAGCGATGCGATCGTTCGTGCGGATCGCATGCTCGATGACGTCGGCGGCCTGCGCAAGGTTGGGAAGCAGCGCAGGGCTGAACCAGTCACGTGCGAAATTGGGTGAAAAAAAGGCCTCAGCGGCCTCTAGCGTGTCGATACCACGAGCTACGAGGACGCGCGCCGTTATCTCTGAGAGCCCGGTTCCGCGCGCTATATCCTGTACTCGCGCCGCATCGGCGGGTTCGAGATGCCAGAGTGCCGTATCTTTCTCAAAAGACTCCTGCTTCATACTCCCATTGTGACACAAACGGGGCCGACGTTATCACGCCGGCCCCGTCCATCACTTCAGGTAATCTGCGAGCGGTCAGTCCTGATTCGCGTACTTCTTCTTGAGAGCGGCGAACTTGGGCTCGCGCTCCTTCCAGAGCACGTAGAGCGGTGAGGCGACCGCAAACGAGGAGTACGAACCGACCAGGAGTCCGATGGACATCGCGAAGGCGAAGTCCTTGAGCGTCTCCCCACCGAGGAACAGCAGCGCGAGCACGGGCACGAGCGATGCCAGCCCGGTGTTGATCGTGCGCATCAGCACCTCGTTGATCGACTTGTTCGCCATATCCATGAATCTCATCTTCGCGAGACCCTCGGCGTTGTCCTTGATGCGGTGGAACACGACGACCGTGTCGTAGAGCGAGTATCCGAGGATCGTGAGAAGGGCCGCGATCGTGTTCGGAGTCACCTCACGCCCAGAGAGCGCGTAGACACCGATAACGATTGCGAGGTCGTGTACGAGCGCGACGACCGCGGTCAGCGACATCTTCCACTCGAAACGAAGCGACATGTAGATGATGATCGCGATGATCGAGACGATGAATGCGAGCGCGGACGAGTTGGAGATGTCCTTGCCCCAGTCGGGACCGATGACCGTCACCTGGAACGACTCCTTGGGAAGTCCGAGCGCGTCGGCCACTTTCGCCGCGTCCTCGTTACCGGTGACAGGGTCGATGGCGTCGGTGCGCACGATGAAACCCTTGGTGCTCCCGGATTCGCTGGTCTGAACCGTGAGGTTCTTGACGCCGAGCTTCGTGAACTCGGTGGTGACCTGTTCGGACGTGATGCTGCCCGTATCGGTGATGTCGATGACCGTGCCACCCTGGAACTCGATGCCGAAGTTCAGTCCTCGAACCGCAAGTGCCGCGATCGCGATGACGATGAGAACCGCCGAGATGGTGAACATGAGACGCCTGTGGCCCATGAAGTCGATGTTGAACTTAGTCACGGACAACACCCCCTTTCGAGCCGGTACCGCGCTTGAAGGGCACGTCCTTGGGAAGGCCCCAGAATCCACGAGCCGAGGGGAGGACCTTCTCGGCCATGAGGCGAATCATCGGAGCCTTGAACAGAACCATGACCACGATGTCGCAGACGATACCGATGCCGAGCGTCAGTCCAAAGCCCTTGACCGGTCCGATGGCGATGAAGAAGAGCGCGAGCGCGGAGACCATCGTGACCAGGTCGGCGTCGATGGAGGTGCCGATCGCGTGACGGACGCCGGTGATCGATGCGGCCTTGATGGACCTTCCCATCGAGACTTCCTCGCGCAGACGCTCGAGCACGAGAATCGACGAGTCCGCGGCGACACCGATGGTGAGCACCATGCCCGCGATTCCCGGCAACGAGAGCGCGAACGCTCCGTAGCGCGAGAGAAGAGCGAGGACCCCGAGGTACAGGATGCCGAACATCGCCATGGCGCCGACCGTCACGAGGCCGAGGCCTCGATAGAAGACCAGGAGGTAGATTGCCACGAGCGCCAAGCCGAGCAGCGCAGCGTAGATACCTTTCTGCAGCGACTCAGCGCCGAGAGTCGGTCCGACCACGCGCGACTCGGAGAACTTGAGCGCAACGGGGAGCGAGCCGGTCTCGAGCACCATCGAGAGGTTCTTCGCCTCGTCGATGGTGAAGCCGCCGGTAATCGATACGTTTCCGTCCGTGATGGCGTTCTGCACCGCGGGGGCGCTGCGGACCTCCCCGTCGAGAACGATGGCGATCTGACCCTTGGTCGGGGCGAGTCGCGTAGTCACCTCGGAGAACTTCTTAGCGCCATCGCTGTCGAGCGTGACGGAGACCTCGTACTGTCCGGTCGTCTGGCTCTGCGTAACTGCCGCGGACTTGACCGAGGTTCCGTCCATGAACGCGGTGTACTCACCCTCGGTGAGGGAGACGTTCTTCTGACCGGAGACAAGTGCAGCCACAGCCGTGGTGTCCTCGATCGCCGAGAGCTCGACGAACTCGAGCTTGCCGGTCGAACCGAGCGCAGCAAGGGCCTCATCGGCGTTCTTGAGGCCCGGAATCTGCACGAGGATCGAGCTGTTTCCCTGCTTCTGGACGGTCGCCTCGGAGGCACCGAGACGGTTGATCCGGTTCGCGACGATGAGTTCCGCCCGATCGAGATCGGAGGTGGTGACCGGTTTGCCGTCGGTCTCCTGAGCGGTCAGGATGACCGAGAGCCCTCCCTGTATGTCCAGACCCTTCGTGATTCTGGTATCGAGCGGCCAAAACGCGACCACCGAACCGATCACAAGGGCCAAGGATACGAGAAGCGCGATGATATTACGCGTCTTCGGATCCATCTTCCCACCTTCCGTTGCATCGATACGCGGACTGACCCCGGGGGGACCCGGGTTTATACACAAGCGGATATTTTAGACCTCTCTCGAGTCGACAAGAAAGGGATTCCCAAAAATAGCCGAGGCACGCCGAGAAATTTCGTCCGGTACGCCACACATCGATCAGTAATCGACCGCGGCAGGCGAATTCATCCATGCAGCCTCGAAGCCGGCGTACTCCCCCGCCTGGACCGCGGCGCGAGCCTTCGCGGTGAGGTCTATCAGATAGTGGAGGTTGTGAATCGAGAGGAGCGTCGACGCGAGCATCTCCTTGCTCGTCGCGAGATGCCTGATATAGGCGCGCGTGTAGTTTCGACACGTCGAGCATGTGCATTCCGGGTCGAGAGGAGTGAAGTCCCGAGCGAACTTCGCATTGCGCATGTTGAGACGACCCTCCGAGGAGAACGCGGTCGCCATGCGCGCGGTGCGCGTGGGCAACACGCAGTCGAAAAGATCGACGCCCATCCCGATCGCCCTGACGAGCGTCGTCGGATTACCCACTCCCATCAGATAGCGCGGCTTGTCCGCGGGCATGGCCGCACAGACCTGCTCCAGCGACTCGAACATCACCTCGTGGGGCTCGCCCACCGAGTAGCCGCCGATCCCGTAGCCCGGGAAGCCGCCGACGTCCTCGAGGCGCTCGATGGACTCGAGGCGCAGGTCAAGATGCGTGCCGCCCTGCACGATTCCGAAGAGCGCCTGGTCCGCCCTGGTGTGCGAGGCACGGCAGCGGGCTGCCCAATCGGCGCTTCGTCTCACCGCCGTCTCGACGAAGCTCTTCTCCGCGGGATACGGAGGGCACTGGTCGAGCTGCATCGCGATGTCCGCCCCCAGCAGCTGCTGGACGCGCATGTTCTCCTCGGGCGTCCAGCGGTGCCACGTGCCGTCGATGATCGACCGGAACGTGACGCCGTCGTCGTCAAGCTTGAGCGTGTCCGCGAGTGAGAATATCTGGAATCCGCCCGAGTCGGTGAGGATCGCCCCGTCCCAGTTCATGAACGAGTGCAACCCTCCGGCCTCGGCGATCAGTTCGGCGCCGGGGCGCAAGAAGAGGTGGTAGGTGTTTGAGAGGACCACCTGGGCGTCTATCTCATGCAGCTGCTCGGGGGTCACGCCCTTCACCGTCGCTCGCGTCCCTACGGGCATGAACGTGGGCGTCTGTACGGGTCCGTGGGCGGTATGGAACGTGCCGCACCGCGCCGAGGTCGTCGGGTCGGTGGCGTGAAGGTCGAAGTCGAAAAGCGGCATCTCATCTCCCAATCGGGTCACAGGAACAGCATCGCATCGCCGAACGAGAGCATCCGGTAACGCTCCTCGATCGCGGTCGCGTAAGCGCGCATCACCAGCTCCCGCCCTGCGAACGCGCTCACGAGCATCATGAGCGACGAGCGCGGCACGTGGAAGTTGGTTACAAGCGCGTCGACCGCGCCGAATTCATAGCCGGGTAGAATGAACAACGAGGTCGCCCCCTCGCTCGCGATCACGCGCTTCTCATCGGCGTCCCACGCACTCTCCAAGGCGCGTACCGAGGTGGTACCCACCGCGAAGACGCGGCCCCCCGCTTCGCGCGTCGCGTTGACGGCGTCCGCCGCCGACGTCGGAACATGGAACCGCTCGGTGTGGATGACGTGGTCGCGCGGGTCATCGACCGTGACGGTTCGGAAGGTGTCGAGCCCGACCTGCAGCTCGACCGTCGCGAACCCGACGCCTTTCGCCGCGATGCGCTCGAGCAGCTCGGGGGTGAAGTGCAGTCCCGCCGTGGGTGCGGCGGCCGAGTGCTCGCTTCGGGAGAAGACCGTCTGGTACAGCTCGGCATCGTCGATGCGCCGGGTGATATAGGGGGGCAGGGGCATCTGTCCGATCGAGTGGATCGCCTCCGAGAACGTACACCCCATCGGCGTGAACGCGACCAGTCGCTCACCGCCTTCTCCGACCGTCTCAAGCACCTCCGCCGAGAGCTTTCCGTCCCCGAAAATCACGCGGGCGCCTGATTTGAGGCGTCGTCCCGGCTTCACGAGACACTCCCAAACGATGCGCTCCCCCGCGCGATGAGGCAGGTCGTTGCGCTCCTTGAGCAGCAAGACCTCGGCGGCGCCACCGGTACCCTCCTTCACTCCGAGCAGACGGGCTGGCAGCACGCGAGTGTCGTTGGCGACCAGAAGATCGCCGGGCGACAAGTAGTCGATGACATCGGAGAAGACCTGGTGCGAAATGGTCTGTGGCTCGCGGTCGACGACCATGAGCCGGCAGGAGTCTCGAGGGTCGGCGGGGCACTGCGCAATCAACTCGGGAGGAAGCTCGTAGTCGAAATCGTCGGTACGCATGTCACTCCCCCCTCTTCCGAGCAGCGCGTTCGGCGCGACGCTCGGCCCTCTGAGTGTCGGCCTCGATGTCCGAGAGCAGACAACCGCAGTAGTTCTGCCGATACATGCCCAGCTCACGGGAGATCCGAGTGGCTTCCGGATACCGTTCGCTGAAATCCTCGAACCGGGCAGCGACACCCCAGCGTGCCGCTGCGGCCTCGAGCTCCTCCCGAATCGCCTCGGCGTCTTGATATGGACTCACCGAGAGTGTGGTCGATATCGCATCGAACCCATGCTCGGAGGCAATCCGGGCGACCTGCTCGAAACGCACCCGGTAACAGGCGCGACACCTTTGCGAACGGTCGGTACCGTGCACCCCAGCCTCGCGCAGCCATGCGGAGGGGTCGTAGTCGACCTCGATGAGTTCCCAGCCGCTGTCCCCCGCGTACTGCGCGAGCGTGTCGCGACGCTGTCGGTACTCGGCGAGGGGGTGGATGTTGGGGTTCACGTACGCGAGGACGATCTCGTCGCCCTGCTCGACGAAGAATTTCGCGGGTTCGATGGTGCACGGCCCGCAGCATGCATGGAGGAGCAACCGCATCGTCACCCTCCGATCACACGGGAAATGATGGTGGCGAGTCCAAAGAGTATGAAGATGGTACCCGAGATGCGGGTGAGAAGTTTCTCCGGAAGACGCGTGCCCAACAGAGCGCCCACCGCGATCGCGATGGCGTCTGCGACGACCATGCCCAACGTCGACCCGAGGGTGACCGACCAGAACGTCTGGGCGGTCGTGATGTCGCCGGGCCCGTTCATGCCGATCGAGGACAGCCATCCGCTCACCGCCGGGCCGAAGTTCTTCAGCACGTCGAGAAGGGCGCCGCCCGGGTCGGCAGCGATGGTCGCCGTCATGATCTGGGTCTTGTCCCCCAGCTCCGCCAAGAAGAAGGAGATGGCGACGGTGAGGAAGGCTCCGTAGTTCTTGCCCTTGACCCCCTTGGTCTCGTCCTCCTCGTCGATGGTATCCCCGCGCAGCGTCCAGACACCGAAGAAGATGAACAGCAGTCCCGTCACCCAAGGAAGCACTCCCTGGGGGATGAGGTTCCCGAAGGCCATCCCGAAGCCGGTCGTCACGAAGTGCACGACGAAGGTTGCGACGAACACGCCCGCGATGACGGTCCACGTGCGGAAACGAGTCGCGAGCGCGAGCGCGAGGAGCTGCGACTTGTCAGCCAACTCCCCGATCATGATGAGAATTACCGAAACCAGGAATACGTAAGTCATCGTTCACCTTTGGATGAAGACTGCGGATCGGGACGTTTGGTCAAGAAAAAAAGGGCAATCCCGGAGGATTGCCCTTCTCTGTGGCTGTTTGAAGAGCGAACTTACGCCTTGCGGACGTTGCTCGCCTGCAGCTTGCCATTCTGGCCAGTGGTGATGTCGAAGACGACGGGCAGACCCTCGTCGAGCGTCTTGAAACCATCCATCTGGATCTCGGAGAAGTGGACGAACAGATCGTCGCCGTCCTCGCGGGAGATGAAGCCGTAGCCCTTGTCAGGATTGAACCACTTAACTGTACCCTCTGCCATTTCTAGCCTTTCTTTCCGCCTCATTCGAGGCAATTACATGCGACATAACTTCCAACCAAGGAAGAGTATGACGCGGACTCACGGATCAGCGCGATCCGTCAAAGCCCAGTCTATAGACTAGTTATCGAAATAGCAACAAGTATTAATTGTGACGAGTTTTTAAAAACGCTGGTCAGACCCGAAGTCGATCGCAGAGTCGTCACGCACCCAGCGAATCGAGAGCCGCCTGCGCGGTGTTGAGCATAAGGATCGCCCGGGTCATCGGACCGACGCCGCCGGGGACCGGGGTGATCGCGGAAGCGATCGGCTCGACCTGGGCAAAAGCAACGTCGCCAACCATCCCCTTCTCGGTTCGGTTGATCCCCACGTCGATGACGACCGCACCTTCCTTCACGTACTCGGCGGTCACCATCTCCGGACGACCGACGGCGGCTACGAGGATGTCGGCCTGACGGCAGATGGCAGGGAGGTCGGCCGTGCGGCTGTGGCAGACGGTCACCGTGGCGTCGGCCTCCAGGAGCATAAGCGCCATGGGCTTGCCGACGATATTCGAGCGTCCGATGACGACCGCGTGCTTGCCGCGCGGATCGATACCGTACTCGGAGAGAAGTCGCATGACCCCCCAGGGGGTGCATGCGCGGGGAGCCTTGATACCGCGGACCAACTTACCCAGGTTCTCGGGATGGAATCCATCCGCGTCCTTCTCGGGAGAAATCCGCTCAATGACCTGCTCGGCGTCCAGATGCTTGGGAAGCGGCATCTGGACGAGTATCCCGTGGATATCGGGGTCGGCGTTGCACGTGTCGATGAGGGCATTGAGCTCGTCTTGCGTGGTCTCTGCCGGCCTTCTCAGGTCGATACTCCGGATTCCGACCTTCTCGCAGTCCTGCTCCTTCATGCGCACGTAGGTCGCGCTCGCGGGGTCGTCTCCCACGAGTATGACCGCGAGTCCCGGCTTGATCCCGGCGGCCTTCGCCTGCTCGACAAGGGCCGCGGCTTGATCGCGCGTGTGCTGAGCGACGAGATTGCCGTCGATGATCTGTGCCATGTCTCTCCTTCTTTCGTGATCCATACAGTTAGAACAGGCCGTGAACGGTTCCGTCCGGGTCGATATCGATGTTGGTGCCTGCGGGTGTGCGAGGTAGGCCGGGCATCGTCATGACCGTGCCGCACAGCGGATAGACGAATCCTGCGCCGGCCGAGAGGCGGATATCCCGAACATACAGGATCCATCCGGTCGGAGCCCCCTTGAGCAAGGGGTTGTCACTGAGCGAGAGATGGGTCTTGGCCATGCAGATGGGGAGACCACCATACCCCCAAGACGTGAAGCGTTCAATCTCAGCGCGTGCGACCGGTGAGAATTCGACACCCTCCGCGCCGTATATGCCGACCGCGACGTCGACGATCTTCATCGCAATAGGGTCGTCCAGGGCATAGGTGAACTTTAGCTGGGAAGGCTGTTCACATGCTTCGACCACCGCACGGGCCAGCTCCTCGCCACCGGCACCGCCGTCGGCATGAAGCGTGTGGGTCACCGCGGCGAACGCGCCGGCCTCGCGTGCCGCCTCGAGGATGCGCGCATGCTCGGCCGGTGAGTCGGTCGGGAACACGTTGAGCGCGACCACGACCGGAACGCCGAACGAGCGAGTGTTCTCGATATGCTTCACAAGGTTGGGGATTCCCGCCTCCAACACCTCGAGGTTCTCCTCGAGCAACTCGGGCGGAAGCGGTTGTCCGGGTACCACGCGAACCCCGTCGGAATTCGCCTTGAGCCCACGTACCGTGGCGACGAGCACGGCGCAATCCGGTGAAAGACCGCTCGTGCGGCACTTGATGTTCATGAACTTCTCGCACCCCATGTCGGCACCGAAGCCCGACTCGGTGACGACGTACTCGCCCATTTTGAGCGCCAGCCTGTCGGCGATGATCGACGAGTTGCCGTGGGCGATGTTCGCGAACGGTCCCGCATGCACCAGCACCGGCCCGCCCTCGAGGTTCTGGAGGAGGTTGGGCTTGATCGCATCTTTGAGCAGGACGGTCATCGCGCCGGCGACCCCGAGGTCCTCCGTGGTGACAGGTGCCCCGCCGCGGGTCGTTGCGACCACGATACGTCCGATACGAGCCCGCAGGTCTCCCAGGTCTTCTGTGAGGGCGAGGATTGCCATGATCTCGCTCGCGGACGTGATGTCCCAACCGCTCTGCCGCGGCACGCCGTTGGCCCTGCCGCCGAGACCGACCACGGCATCGCGCAGGACGCGGTCCGAGATGTCCACCACGCGTCGCCAGACGACGGAGGCCGGGTCGATTTCGAGGGGATTGTCCTGGTAGATGGAGTTGTCGAGAAATGCAGCGCAGAGATTGTGCGCGGCGGAGACTGCATGGAAGTCGCCGGTCAGATGGAGGTTGAACTCCTCCATCGGGATGACCTGGGAATACCCGCCGCCTGCCGCTCCGCCCTTGATGCCGAAGACGGGGCCCAAGGAGGGCTGACGGATACAGGTGACCGCGCGCTTGCCGATCGCGCCGAGCGCCTGGCCCAGCCCCACCGTGGTGAGCGTTTTACCTTCGCCCAGCGGCGTCGGAGTGATGGCCGTGACGTCGATGTACTTGCCGTCGGGAACCCCTGACATCCTCTCGATTGCCGAGAGGGATATCTTCGCTTTGAAGTGACCGTAGGGCTCGACCTCTTCGGGCAGCAACCCGAACT
>CAZMJV010000004.1:0-59236 GCA_964566905.1 uncultured Coriobacteriia bacterium
CGACGGCGCTCATCCCGTTCCTCGAGCACGACGACGCGAACCGCGCCCTCATGGGTTCGAACATGCAGCGCCAGGCCGTCCCGCTGATCCGTCCCCAGGCCCCCCTCGTGGGCACGGGCATGGAGCACCGTGCGGTCGTCGACACCGGCGAGATCATCACCGCCCGCTCCGCGGGAGTCGTCGAGCACGTGGACGCTTCAAGCGTCAGCATCCGACTCGAGGACAAGTCCCTCGAGGAGCACACGCTTCCCAAGTTCATGCGTTCCAACCAGGGAACCTGCATCAACCACCGTCCCATCGTCCGCCCCGGCGACGTGGTCAAGCCCGGCGACGTTCTGGCCGACGGCCCCTCCACCGAGGCAGGCGAGCTCGCGCTCGGTCAGAACCTGACCGTGGCGTTCATGCCCTGGGAAGGCTACAACTACGAGGACGCGATCATCCTCTCCGAGCGCGTCGTGCGCGACGACCTCCTGACCTCCATTCACATCGCTGAGTACGAGATCGAGGCCCGCGACACCAAGCTCGGACCCGAGGAGATCACCCGCGAGATCCCGAACATCGGCGAGGACATGCTCGGCAACCTCGACATCGACGGAATCATCCGCATCGGCGCCGAGGTCTTCCCCGGCGACGTCCTTGTCGGAAAAGTCACCCCCAAGGGCGAGACCGAGATCACCGCTGAGGAGCGTCTGCTCCGCGCGATCTTCGGCGAGAAGGCCCGCGAGGTCCGCGACACGTCCCTCAAGGTCCCGCACGGTTCGGGCGGCCGCGTCATCAACGTGGTGCGTTTCTCCCGCGACACCGGCCATGAGCTGAGCGCCGGCGTCAACGAGCTCGTCCGCGTCTACGTCGCACAGAAGCGCAAGATCCAGCAGGGCGACAAGCTCGCCGGCCGCCACGGAAACAAGGGTGTCATCTCCAAGATCCTCCCGATCGAGGACATGCCCTTCATGGCCGACGGAACCCCCGTCGACATCATCCTCAACCCGCTGGGCGTTCCCTCCCGTATGAACATCGGGCAGCTGCTCGAGACGCACCTCGGCTGGGCCGCGCTCCACGGCTGGAACGACGTCGACTCCTCTCCCGTCGCGGGCCGCATGCACGTCGCGACCCCCGTCTTCGACGGTGCCAAGGAGGGCGAGATCGCCGAGGCGATCCGCAAGTCCAACGAGAACCTCAAGGCGCGCAACCACGCCGAGTTCGGAGACAACGCCCGCGACAACTTCGTCCCGGCCCTGTCCCCGACGGGCAAGCTCGAGCTCTTCGACGGTCGTACCGGCGAGAAGTTCCGCGAGCCCATCACCGTCGGCACCATCTACATCCTCAAGCTCCTGCACCTGGTCGACGACAAGATCCACGCCCGTTCGACCGGCCCGTACTCGCTCATCACCCAGCAGCCGTTGGGCGGTAAGGCGCAGTTCGGTGGCCAGCGCTTCGGAGAGATGGAAGTCTGGGCGCTCTACGCTTACGGCGCCTCCCATGTCCTCCAGGAGATCCTCACCGTCAAGTCCGACGACACCGCCGGTCGCGTCAAGGCCTACGAGGCGATCGTCAAGGGCGAGAGCATCCCTTCGCCGGACATCCCCGAGTCCTTCAAGGTGCTCGTCAAAGAGATGAAGTCCCTCTGTCTCGACGTCGAACCCGTCTCCGACACCGGAGAGGTGTTCAACACCAACGGCGACGCCCCCGAGGAGGACGGTATCTCCCTCGCATTCCTCGGCGCTTCCACTCCCGCCGTCGAAGAGGACGTGCTCGGCGTCATTGCCGACAGCCTCTCCGAAATGGAGCTCGGAACTGATATTTCAATGCCGCTCACGGACGAAGAGGAGTAAGCGTGCCCGACTTCGACGTTACTCATTTCGACCGTCTCCGCATAGGTCTCGCCAGCTCGGAGGACATCCGCAGCTGGTCGCGTGGAGAGGTCAAGAAGCCCGAAACTATCAACTACCGTACCCTCAAGCCCGAGAAGGACGGACTCTTCTGCGAGAAGATCTTCGGTCCGACGAAGGACTGGGAGTGCGCCTGCGGCAAGTACAAGCGAGTCCGTTTCAAGGGCATCGTCTGTGAGCGCTGCGGCGTCGAGGTGACCCGCGCCAAGGTGCGTCGTGAGCGCATGGGCCACATCGAGCTCGCCGCTCCCGTCAGCCACATCTGGTACTTCAAGGGTTCTCCCTCGCGTCTGGGATACCTCCTCGACATCGCTCCCAAGGAGCTGGAGAAGGTCCTGTACTTCGCCGCGTCCATCATCACCCGCGTGAGCGAGGAGGCCCGAGAGGCCGACGCTGAGGAACTCCGCGAGGAGCTCTCCGCCGACCTCGAGGAACTCGACGCCGAGATGACCAAGGAGATCGAGGCACTCCGCGAGGAGGCCGGAGACGAGAACATCGCCTCCGACATCGCCGAGATCGAGGAGGACTTCGCCGATCGCAAGGAGATCCGCCGCGAGGCGTTCGACCAGTTCATGAAGCTCACCCCGCGCATGCTCGTCCAGGACGAGGCCCTCTATCGCGAGATGAAGCTCAACTACTCCGAGTACTTCCGCGGAGGCATGGGTGCCGAGTCGATCCGTGATCTTCTCGACGACGTCGATCTCGAGGCGCTCTCCGTCGAACTGCGCGAGACCATCCGCGACGGCAAGGGCCAGAAGCGTGCCCGCGCCATCAAGAGGCTCAAGGTCGTCGACGCGTTCGCCAAGAGCAAGAACAACCCGTCCGACATGATTCTCGACGTCATCCCGGTCATTCCGCCGGACCTGCGCCCGATGGTCCAGCTGGACGGCGGCCGCTTCGCGACCTCCGACCTCAACGACCTCTATCGTCGGGTCATCAACCGCAACAACCGCCTCAAGAGGCTGTTGGACCTCAGCGCGCCCGAGATCATCGTTTCGAACGAGAAGCGCATGCTCCAGGAGGCCGTCGACGCACTGTTCGACAACGGCCGTCGCGGTCGTCCGGTCCTCGGCCCGGGCAGCCGTCCGCTCAAGTCGCTCTCCGACATGCTCAAGGGCAAGCAGGGACGCTTCCGTCAGAACCTCCTCGGAAAGCGCGTCGACTACTCCGGACGTTCGGTCATCGTCGTCGGCCCTGAGCTCAAGCTGCACCAGTGTGGTCTTCCTAAGACCATGGCTCTCGAGCTCTTCAAGCCGTTTGTGATGAAGCGCCTCGTGGAGCTCGAGCACGCCGCGAACATCAAGGCTGCCAAGCGTGCCGTCGAGCGTGGGCGCGGCGTGGTCTGGGACGTCCTCGAAGAGGTCATCACCGATCACCCCGTCCTTCTCAACCGCGCACCTACCCTCCACCGTCTGGGCATCCAGGCGTTCGAGCCGGTGCTCGTCGAGGGCAAGGCCATCCGTCTGCACCCGCTCGTCTGCACCGCCTTCAACGCGGACTTCGACGGTGACCAGATGGCCGTCCACGTGCCCCTGTCCGCCGAGGCTCAGGCCGAGGCGCGCGTGCTCATGCTCTCCGCCAACAACATCAAGTCGCCTGCACACGGTCGTCCGCTGACCGTCCCCACGCAGGACATGATCATCGGCCTCTTCTACCTCACGGCGGTCCGCCCGGGTATGGAGGGCGAGGGCCTCACGTTCATGAGTGAGTTCGACGCCATCAACGCGTACGACTCGCGTGCCGGCGTGGACCTTCAGGCTCGCATCGTCGTCCGCCTCGATCGCGACGTCTTCGTCCGGGATTCCTGGACAACGGGCGTGCAGAAGAAGGCTGGAGAGCGTTTCGAGACCTCGATCGGCCGCATCATCTTCAACCGTTCGCTCCCGAACGATTACCCCTTCATCAACTATGAGGCGGGCAAGAAGGAGATCGGCCGCATCGTAGAGGACTGCTGCGACCGCTACGCGCTCTCGAAGATGGGTCCCATCCTCGACGAGCTCAAGCGTCTCGGCTTCCACTACGCCACTCGTGCGGGAGTCACCGTTTCCGTCTGGGACGCGACCGTCCCGCCGGAGAAGGGCGCGATCCTCGAGGCCGCCGATGCCGCAGTCGCGGACATCGACGAGCGCTACGAGCTCGGCCTCATGAACGGCGACGAGCGTCACAGCCAGATCGTCGGTATCTGGAACAAGGCGACCGACGATGTCGGAGACGCCATGGCGGAGAACTTCGACAAGTTCAACCCCATCTACATGATGGCCGCCTCCGGAGCCCGAGGTAACCTCAAGCAGGTCCGTCAGCTCGCCGGTATGCGAGGCCTCATGGCAGACCCGAAGGGCGAGATCATCGACCGCCCGATCAAGGCGAACTTCCGTGAGGGCCTCACCGTTCTCGAGTACTTCATCTCCACCCACGGCGCCCGTAAGGGTCTCGCCGACACCGCGCTTCGTACCGCGGACTCCGGTTACCTGACCCGCCGTCTCGTCGACGTCGCTCAGGACGTCATCATCCGCGAGGATGACTGTGGGACGACCGAGGGCGTCGAGCTCTCAGTCCTCACCCCCAAGGGCGAGATCGACTTCAACCTTGTCGGTCGCAGCGTGCTCGACGACGTCTACCTCCCTGCCAAGAAGGGCAAGGGCGAACTCATCATCGCCGCCGGCGAGTACCTGACCAAGGACGTCCTCGCAACCTTCCAGAACGAGGGGATCGAGACGGTCGTCATCCGCACGGTCATGCACTGCCACGCACGTCGCGGCATCTGCAAGAAGTGCTACGGATGGGACCTCGCCACCTCGACCGAGGTGAACATCGGAACCGCTGTCGGTATCATCGCAGCCCAGTCCATCGGCGAGCCGGGTACCCAGCTCACCATGCGTACCTTCCACACCGGTGGAGTCGCGGGAGAGGACATCACCCACGGTCTTCCCCGTGTCACCGAGCTGTTCGAGGCCCGCAAGCCCAAGGGCCAGGCTGTGCTCACCGAGATCGCGGGTACGCTTTCGATCCGTCGTGAGAAGGACAGCCAGACCCTCGTCGTCACCGACATGGAGGGCGGCATCCGCGAGTACCAGGTCTCCAACCGTGCGCAGCTGATGAAGGGCGTCGAGGACGGTTCGACCGTCACCGTCGGCCAGCAGCTCACCCGCGGTTCGATCAACCCGCACGATCTGCTCCGCCTCACCGACGCGAGCTCCACGCTTCGCTATATCGTCGAGCAGGTGCAGCAGGTCTACACCTCTCAGGGTGTAGATATCAACGACAAGCACATCGAGGTCATCTCACGTCAGATGCTTCGCAAGGTCGCAGTGCTCGAGCCGGGCGATTCCGATTACCTCCCGGGCAAGCAAGTCGACCGCATCGAGTTCCAGGCCGAGTCCGAGCGCCTTCTCATCGAGGGTCTCGAGCAGCCTGTCGGAACTCCGCTGCTCCTCGGTATCACCAAGGCGTCACTTGCCACCGACTCGTTCCTGTCCGCCGCGTCGTTCCAGGAGACCACCAAGGTCCTCACCGACGCAGCGCTCGAGGGCAAGGAGGACATCCTCCTCGGCCTCAAGGAGAACGTCATCATCGGTAAGCCGATCCCTGCGGGTACCGGTCTCAAGCGGTATCGCAATGTGGGTCTGACCTACCGTGGCGAGAAGGTCGACAAGCCGGTCGGCGTGGACGCCAAGCTGCCCGAGTTCGCGCCCGCGGAGCTCAAGCAGCTCGAGGAGCTCCTGCCCGCACCCGAGTGGCCGCTCGACGGCGATTACCTCGGCTTCGCTTCCGGCGAGCTCATCGGAGCCCCCGGATTCGTGAGCGGCGCGATGCCCGCTATCCCCGGAGACGCGGTCAAGCTCTACCTCTTCGACGACCTGGGAGTATCCCAGCGCTGGGCGAACAAGTTCTCCGAGGCCGGGATCGAGACGGTCGGGGACTTGATCGGCAAGACTGAGCAGGAGCTTCTGCGCATCGAGGGAATCGGCGCCAAGGCGCTCGAGGAGCTCAAGGCAGGGCTGGGAGAGCACGACCTGCTCCATCTCCTGGAAGGGGAGACCCGCCAGATCGAGGACGAGTTCGACATCTCCGAGTTCATCGGTGCCACGTTCGCACCCGATGAGCTGATCGACGACGGCTACGAGGTCTTCACACCCGAAGCGGGTGAGCCTTCGAGCGACGACAAGGGCGAGGGCGCCCTGTAGCAGTCGGAAAGCGCGCACAGGGGGCCCCGGGTGCGCTCGGGGCCCCTTTCTTTACCGCCCGCAGGGCGCGAAGTATGCAGGAAATGGGTAAGAGGTTCGCACAAGAGAGCAGTCGGGTATGGATACGCCCGGTAACGTGGCGTTTGACAACCCTAGGTTGCAGGCAGTAATATTCACCGTTGCGACTTCAAGCTCGGAGTAGAGTCTTCTGCTCTGCCCGACTAAGTGACAGACGTTCTAACGAAGGAGTATGGATTTGCCTACTATCAATCAGCTGGTCCGCAAGGGCCGCAAGCAGGTCGCAGACAAGAGCAAGACGCCTGCGCTCAAGGGCAACCCGCAGAAGCGTGGCGTGTGCACCCGCGTGTACACCACCACCCCCAAGAAGCCGAACTCCGCGCTTCGTAAGGTCTGCCGCGTTCGCCTCGTCAACGGCATGGAAGTGACCGCCTACATCCCGGGCATCGGTCACAACCTGCAGGAGCACTCGATCGTGCTCATCCGCGGCGGTCGTGTCAAGGACCTCCCTGGTGTGCGCTACAAGGTCATTCGCGCCGCGCTCGACTGCGCCGCAGTCAACAATCGTGCTCAGGCTCGTTCGCGTTATGGCGCCAAGCGCCCCAAGTAATCATCGGACTTCCGTCGGATAGGCCAACAGGGGCCTACCGCTGATTCGGAGGAGATAGTACATGCCGCGTCGTGCAGCAGCCGTCCGCAGGGAAACCCAGCCGGACGCCGTTTACAACAACCGCCTCGTCACGCAGCTGATCAACAAGATCCTGCTTGACGGCAAGAAGTCGACCGCCGAGCGCATCGTTTACGGTGCCTTCGACCTCATCGAGCAGCGCAGCGGACAGGATCCGCTTTCGATCTTCAAGAAGGCGATGGACAACGTCCGTCCGACTCTCGAGGTCAAGCCCAAGCGCGTCGGTGGCGCCACGTACCAGGTGCCGATCGAGGTCAACTCGCGTCGCAGCACCACGCTCGCGATCCGCTGGATCGTCGGCTTCGCCCGCAAGCGTCGCGAGACCACCATGGTCGAGCGTCTCGCCGGTGAGATCCTCGACGCCTCCAACGGCGCCGGTTCTTCCGTCAAGCGTCGTGAGGACCTCTACAAGATGGCCGAGGCCAACCGCGCGTTCTCGCACTACCGCTGGTAACAGCCGCATCCGATACGAGAGATAGGTCGAACGTACATGGCTTCCAAGCAATACCCCCTCGCCATGACCCGAAATATCGGGATTATGGCTCACATCGACGCCGGAAAGACGACCACCACCGAGCGAATCCTGTTCTACACGGGTAAGTCGCACAAGATCGGTGAGGTCCACGAAGGCGCTGCAGTCATGGACTGGATGATTCAGGAGCAGGAGCGCGGCATCACCATCACCTCCGCCGCTACCACGTGTTTCTGGAAAGATCACCGGATCCAGATCATCGACACCCCCGGACACGTGGACTTCACGGTCGAGGTCGAGCGCTCCCTGCGCGTCCTCGACGGTACCGTCGCCGTGTTCTGTGCCGTCGGTGGCGTGCAGCCCCAGTCCGAGACCGTGTGGCGCCAGGCTGACCACTACAACGTTCCGCGCATGGCCTACATCAACAAGATGGACCGCACCGGTGCGGACTTCTTCAACGTCATCGAGATGATGAAGGACCGTCTGGACACCGTCCCGGCTCTCCTCCAGCTCCCGATCGGCGCCGAGGACCAGTTCTCCGGTCTCATCGACCTCGTGACCATGACCGCATGGCACTTCAACGAGGACGACAAGGGCATGATCTACCCCGCCGAGGAGGCTATCCCCGACAACATGCTCGCCGACGCTCAGAAGTACCGTGAGGAGCTCCTCGAGCTCGCCACGAACTTCGACGACGAGCTCATGATGAAGGTCATGGAGGGCGAGGACGTCACCCCCGACGAGATCATCGCCGCGATTCGCCAGGGAACGATCGACTGCAAGATCACCCCGGTGGTCTGCGGAGCCTCGTTCAAGAACAAGGGCATCCAGCAGCTCCTCGACGCCATCGTCGCGTACCTGCCGTCGCCTCTCGACATCCCCGCCATCAACGGCACCGAGCTCGACGGGGTCACCCCCGTTGCGCGCCACGCCGATCCCAAGGAGCCTTTCGCGGCTCTCGCGTTCAAGGTCATGACCGACCCCTACGTCGGTAAGCTGACCTACTTCCGCGTGTACTCGGGTCGCGTCGAGGCGGGTTCGTACGTCATGAACTCCACCAAGGGCCACAAAGAGCGCGTCGGTCGCCTGCTCGAGATGCACTCGAACTCGCGTGAGGACGTCACCTTCGCATCTGCGGGCGACATCGTCGCGGCAGTCGGCTTCAAGAACACCACCACCGGAGACACGCTGTGCTCCGAGGATTCGCCCGTCATCCTCGAGTCCATGGTCTTCCCGGAGCCCGTCATCGACATCGCCATCGAGCCCAAGACCAAGGCCGAGCAGGACAAGCTCGGAATCGGCCTTGCGAAGCTCGCGGAAGAGGATCCCACGTTCCGCGTGCACACCGATCACGAGACCGGCCAGACCATCATCGCCGGCATGGGTGAGCTCCACCTGGAGATCATCGTCGACCGTCTGATGCGCGAGTTCAAGGTCGAGGCGAACGTCGGTAAGCCGCAGGTCGCCTATCGCGAGACCGCCGGCAAGGCTGTCTCGGACGTCAGCGGTAAGTTCGTACGCCAGTCCGGCGGACGAGGCCAGTACGGCCACGCCGTCATCAACCTGGAGCCTCAGGAGCCGGGCAAGGGCTACGAGTTCATCAACGGCACCGTGGGTGGATCCATCCCCAAGGAGTTCATCTCCCCGATCGACAAGGGCATCCAGGAGGCCATCCAGTCCGGAGTCCTCGCGGGTTACCCCGTCGTCGACATCAAGGTCACCCTCGTGGACGGTTCCTACCACGACGTCGACTCTTCCGAGATGGCGTTCAAGGTCGCGGGCTCCATGGCGATCAAGGAAGCCCTGCGCAAGTCCGGCGCCGTCCTTCTCGAGCCGATGATGGCCGTCGAGGTCGTCACCCCCGAGAACTACATGGGCGACGTCATGGGCAACCTCTCGTCGCGCCGCGGCCAGATTCAGGGCATGGAGCCTCGCGGTAACGCGCAGGTCATCAAGGCCATGGTCCCGCTGTCCGAGATGTTCGGATATTCCACCGACTTGCGTTCCTCGACGCAGGGCCGCGCGGTGTACTCGATGCAGTTCCATTCGTACGAGCCTGTTCCGAAGAGCGTTGCCGAGGAGATTATCAGCAAGGTCGGCGGCAACGCCTAGGACCTGTTCGAAGCGGGATGCCCGCTTCGTTACCAGACGGAGGTTAGAGAGTTGGCGAACCAGAAGATCAGGATCCGGCTCAAGGGATACGACCACGAGATCGTGGACAAGTCCACCAAGCTGATCGTTGACACCGCACAGAAGACCGGCGCGACTGTTTCCGGCCCCATCCCGTTGCCGACCGCGCGCAGCCTGTACACCGTTATCCGCTCGCCGCACGTCAACAAGGACAGCCGCGAGCAGTTCGAGATGAGAACCCACAAGCGCCTCATCGACATTCTCGACCCGAGCCCCAGCACCGTCGACTCGCTTATGCGTCTCGACCTCCCTGCCGGAGTCGACATCGAGATCAAGCTCTAAGTCGTGTATACTAGGTCGGCTGCGCTCCGCGCAGCGACCTATGTACGTTGAAGTCGTGGTCCGCTGGGGAGTGACGTAGTGTGCGTCGCTAAGGTCCCAAGACCACTGGAGTAAAGGTGGCACTATGGTCAACACCATTCTCGGCCGTAAGCTCGGAATGACCCAGGTGTGGAGTGAAGACGATCGTCTCATTCCCGTCACGGTCATCCAGGCCGGCCCCTGCGTGGTAACGCAGGTCAAGACCGACAAGCGCGACGGCTACCAGGCCGTCCAGATCGGTTTTGAGAATCTCAAGGAGAGCAAAGTCAACAAGCCCATGGCGGGTCACTTCGCCAAGGGTCACGTCGCCCCGATGCGCACGCTGCGCGAGGTTCGCGTCGAGGACGTCTCCGCCCACACGCCGGGTCAGGTTCTCACCGTAGAGATGTTCGCCGAGACCAAGAAGGTCGACGTGAGCGGTATCTCCAAGGGTAAGGGCTTCGCCGGTGTCATGAAGCGTTACAACTTCAAGGGTGGTCCCGGCGGACACGGTTCGCACTTCCACCGTGCGCCCGGCTCCGTAGGCCAGGCGTCGACTCCCTCCCGCGTGTTCAAGGGCATGAAGCTCCCTGGTCACATGGGTTCGGAGAAGGTCACCGTCCGCAACCTCGAGGTCGTCAAGATCGATTCCGAGCAGAACCTGCTCATCGTGAAGGGCGCCGTTCCCGGCGCCAAGGGTGCGCTTCTGACCATCCGCATGGCCTAAGTGCCCCGGTATTCACAGATACGTTAAGGAGATTTCTTACATGGCTACCATCGAGATCAAGGACATCAAAGGCGGGAAGGCAGGAACTGCCGACCTCGCCGATGCCGTGTTCGCCATCGAGCCGAACACCCATGCGATGCACCAGGTCGTCCGCAGCCAGATGGCCGGACGTCGCGCAGGCACGCATCAGACCAAGACACGCGGTAACGTTTCCGGAGGCGGAAAGAAGCCGTGGCGCCAGAAGGGCACCGGTCGCGCCCGTCAGGGTTCGATTCGCTCCCCTCAGTGGGCCGGCGGCGGCGTGGTCTTCGGACCGCACCCTCGTTCCTACGCCTTCAAGGTTCCGAACAAGATCGTCAAGCTCGCCATGCGTTCCGCTCTCACGGTCAAGCTTTCCGAGGGCGTAATCACCGTCATCGACGCGTTCAACTTCGAGAAGCCCTCGACCCAGGCAGCTGCTTCCGCACTCGCAGCCCTCGGTATCGCAGGACGCGTGACTGTGGTCGTCTCCGACGATGACATCAACTCGCTGCTCTCCTTCCGCAACCTGCCGAAGGTTCGCGTCATCACCGCGACCGAGAGCAACACGTACGACCTCATCGACAACACCGCAGTGGTGTTCACCAAGCCGGCTCTCGACTTTGTCGGGGAGGTGCTGTCCTAATGTATGATCCCCACAACATCATCGTGCGACCGATTATTTCCGAGAAGTCGTATGACATGATCGCTCTCAACCGTTACACTTTCGAGGTTGCAAAGTCTGCGAACAAAGTCGAGATCGGTCAGGCCGTCGAGTCTATCTTCGGTGTCACCGTCCTCAAAGTGAACACTATGAACGTGAGCGGTAAGCCGCGCCGAGTCAGGGTCCAGAAGGGGATTACCCGTTCCTGGAAGAAGGCCGTGGTCACCCTCAAAGCGGGAGACACGATCGAGGCGTTCGGTTCTTAATCGGTAATCTGCCCCGCACGGGGTTTTGATTGTTGGTGTCATGGGCTCTAAATGGAGCCGCCCGGCACCGTGGTAGTCCGGCGTCATCTCCGCAGGAAGCGATCGCTTCCGATTCCCAACGGAGTGGCAATCGGACGGAAGGAGAAACATGGGAATCAAGCAGTACAAGCCGACTTCCCCGGGTCGTCGTTTTCAGACGGTCTCCGACTTCAAGGAGATCACTCGTACGACGCCGGAGAAGTCCCTGGTCGAGCCGCTGCCTAAGCACGGCGGTCGAAACAACAACGGACGCATCACGACTCGCCACCAGGGTGGCGGTCACAAGCGTCAGTACCGCGTCATCGACTTCAAGCGCCGCAAGGACGGAATCCCCGCGAAGGTCGCTACCATCGAGTACGACCCCAACCGCTCCGCCCGTATCGCCCTCCTGCACTACGCAGACGGCGAGAAGCGCTACATCCTCTGCCCCAAGGGCATGAAGGTCGGAGATCCGATCATGTCCGGCCCCGAGGCGGACATCAAGCCGGGTAACGCGCTCGCACTGAGCGACATCCCCGTGGGTACGCTCCTCCACAACGTGGAGCTTCACCCCGGCAAGGGCGCTGCACTCGCCCGTTCCGCAGGTACCTCCATCCAGCTGATGGGTAAAGAGGCCGGCTACGCCATCCTCCGCATGCCGTCTTCTGAGATGCGTCGCGTGCTCATCACCTGTCGCGCCACCATCGGTGAGGTCGGCAACGCCGAGCACGGCAACATCAAGATCGGTAAGGCGGGCCGCGCCCGTTGGATGGGTATCCGTCCGAGCGTCCGTGGTACCGTCATGAACCCGGTCGACCACCCGCACGGTGGTGGTGAGGGACGTAACAAGTCCGCCGGTCGTCACCCGGTCACTCCTTGGGGCGTTCCGACCAAGGGTCACCGTACCCGCAAGAAGAACAAGGCCTCGAACAGGCTGATCATCCGTCGCCGCAAGAAGTAGCGCGGAAACGATTAGGGAGAAAGAATCGTGAGCAGAAGCCTCAAAAAAGGTCCGTTCATCCAGCCGCGCCTCCTCGAGCGCATCCATGTGATGAACGAGGCCGGCGAGAAGAAAGTCATCAAGACCTGGTCGCGCGCCAGCACCATCTTCCCGGAGATGGTCGGACACACGATCGCCGTCCACGATGGCCGCAAGCACGTTCCGGTGTACGTCACGGAGTCCATGGTCGGGCACAAGCTCGGCGAGTTCTCCCCGACGCGCACCTTCAAGGGCCACGCCGCCGACAAGAAGAAGGGGAGATAGCACATGGAGGCAAGAGCATCAGCTCGCTTTGTGCGGATATCTCCGCGTAAGGCGCGCATCGTGGTCGACCTTATCCGCGGCAAGAAGGTGGAGGATGCGAGAAACGTCCTCAGGTTCACCGAGCGCGCCGCAGCCGAGGTCGTCGAGAAGGTTCTCAACAGCGCAGTGGCAAACGCCGAGCGCAACCTGCACGTGAAGGCTGAGGATCTCGTCGTCGGAGCTACTTTCGTCGACGAGGGACCCACCCTCAAGCGCATCCGTCCGCGCGCCAAGGGTTCGGCGTCGCCGATCCGCAAGCGTACCAGCCACATCACTGTCATCGTCAATTCGCGAGAGGGGGCGTAGGACTCAATGGGACAGAAAGTTTATCCGATCGGCCTGCGTCTAGGCATCACCGAGGACTGGCGCTCGCGCTGGTACGCCGGTAAGGACTACGCCAAGACCCTGGAGAACGACCTCAAGCTGCGCAAGTATCTCGAGGCCCGTCTCCGCCGTGCAGCCCTCTCCAAGGTGGAGATCGAGCGAGCCGGCGACAAGACCAAGGTCTTCATCACGACCGCCCGTCCGGGCATCGTGATCGGCAAGAAGGGCGCCGAGATCGACGTCCTGCGCAAGGAGCTCGAGGCCATCGCCGGCGGAACCGTCGCGGTCGAGGTCATCGAGATCAAGCGTCCCGAGCTCGACGCGGTTCTGATCTCTCAGAGCATCGCAGAGCAGCTCGAGGGTCGCGTCGCGTTCCGTCGTGCCATGCGCAAGGCGGTTCAGTCGGCCCGCAAGTCCGGTGCCAAGGGTATCCGTATCCAGTGCTCCGGTCGTCTCGGCGGCGCCGAGATGGGTCGTCGCGAGTGGTACCGCGAGGGTCGCGTGCCGCTGCACACCCTGCGCGCCAAGATCGACTACGGCTTCACCGAGGCGAACACCACCATGGGTGTCATCGGTGTGAAGGTCTGGATCTACCACGGCGAGGTTCTGCCCGGTCAGAAGCCCCCGACGCCGGCCATCGAGGGCACTCGTGCCCCGCGCCCGCGCCGTGAGGGTCGCAACGAGGGGAGGCGCTAGATGCTTCTGCCTAAGCGCGTAAAGCACCGCAAGGTTCAGCGCGGTAGCAACTGGAAGGGTTCTGCCAAGGGCGGTACCCAGGTGCACTTCGGCGAGTACGGCCTCAAGGCCCTCGAGCCGGCGTGGATCACCAACCGCCAGATAGAGGCGGCCCGTGTTGCGATGACCCGTTACATGAAGCGTGGCGGTAAGGTCTGGATCAACATCTTCCCGGACAAGCCCGTCACCCAGAAGCCTGCGGAAACCCGCATGGGTTCCGGTAAGGGTAACCCTGAGAAGTGGGTCGCGGTCGTCAAGCCCGGCCGCATCATGTTCGAGGTATCCGGCGTTTCCGAGGAAGTCGCGAAAGAGGCAATGCGCCTCGCGGCTCAGAAGCTGCCGATCAAGTGTAAGTTCGTCACCCGTGGCGACAATGGCGGGGAGGCATAGATGAAAGCAACCGAGATCCGCGAGCTCTCCGAAGCCGACTTGATTCAGAAAATCAAGGACGCTCGTGCCGAGCTCTTCAATCTGAGGTTCCAGATGGCCACCGGCCAGCTGGACAACACCGGCCGCATCAAGCTGGTCAAGAAAGACATCGCGCGTCTCTATACCGAGACCCGCGCCCGTGAGATCCGCGCGCAGCGCGACGCGGTCTCGTCGTAGGAACCTGGAGAGATAAATGACTCAGGAGCGCAATCGTCGTAAGGTCCGTCAGGGTGTCGTTGTTTCGGCAGCCGGCGAGAAGACCTGCGTGGTCATGGTCGAGGAGCGCAAGAAGCACTCCATCTACAGCAAGATGATCACTCGCAGCACCAAATTCCACGCACATGACGAGGAGAACCTCGCCGGTGTGGGTGACATCGTCACCATCATGGAGACCCGTCCCATCTCGAAGATGAAGCGCTGGCGCCTCGTCGACATCGTGGAGAAGGCCAAGTAGTTTTCGGAAGACTCACGTGCGCCATGTATGACGGCGCACCTCTGGTCCCGATCCGTATTCGGAGGATTCGATGATTCAGCAGGAGACAAGGCTTGTCGTCGCCGACAACTCCGGTGCCCGCAAAGTAGCGTGCATCAAGGTTCTCGGTGGGTCCAAGCGCCGCTATGCGAGCGTCGGTGACGTTATCGTGTGCGCCGTCAAGGAAGCCACCCCGAACGGCAACGTCAAGAAGGGCGAAGTCGTCAAGTGCGTCGTCGTCCGCACCAAGAAAGAGATTCGTCGTAACGACGGCAGCTACATCAAGTTCGATCAGAACGCCGCCGTCGTCATCGATGCCAACGGTAACCCGCGCGGTACGCGTATCTTCGGCCCGGTTGCTCGCGAGCTTCGCGACCGCCGGTACATGAAGATCGTTTCACTCGCGCCTGAAGTCATCTAAGGAGGTCATGAGAAATGTCTAGCATGAGCATCCGCAAGGGTGACAAGGTCAAGGTTATCACCGGCAAGGACAAGGGCAAGGAGTCCAAGGTCCTGGCGACGATTCCCGAGTCCCGCCGCGTTCTCGTCGAGCACGTCGCCATGATGAAGAAGGCGGCGCGTCCGACCCAGAAGAACCCCAAGGGCGGCATCCTCGAGATGGAAGCACCTATCCACGTCTCGAACGTAATGCTGATCTGCCCCAAGTGCCACAAGGCGACCCGTGTCTCGCGCAAGCGCGTCGACGGCAATCGCATCCGCGTCTGCAAGCAGTGCGGCGCCGACATCGATTAGTAAGAACCAAGGGCCCCTCTTCGTGAGGGGGCGTAGGGTCGGAAATCCTGCGCTTAAAACCACCGAAAGGATTGAACATGGCACCTCGTCTTAAAGAGAAGTACCTCGCAGAGGTCGTTCCTGCCCTCAAGGAGCAGCTCGGCCTCGAGAACGTGAACCAGGTTCCCCGCCTCGAGAAGATCGTCGTCAACATGGGTGTCGGCGCTGCGGTGTCCGACAGCAAGCAGCTCGACGCGGCTGTCGAGGACCTGCGCATCATCACCGGCCAGCAGCCGATGATCACCCGCGCACGCAAGTCCATCGCGGCCTTCAAGCTCCGCGAGGGCATGCCCATCGGCGCCAAGGTCACGCTCCGCGGCGACCGCATGTGGGAGTTCTTCGACCGCCTGCTCTCGACCGCCATCCCGCGTGTCCGCGACTTCCGCGGTCTTTCAGCCAAGTCCTTCGACGGGCGCGGCAACTACTCGATGGGCGTCACCGAGCAGCTCATCTTCGCGGAAATCGACTACGACAAGGTCGATCGTAACCGCGGAATGGACATCACGTTCGTTACCAGTGCAGATTCCAATGAGGATGCCAAGGCTCTGCTTGACGCCTTTGGATTCCCGTTTAAGCGATAGAATAGGTTTCTTCGGCGGTGGCAAGATGCCCCGCCGTGAAAAGGAGGCAAGAGTGGCTAAGAAGTCGATGATCGCCAAGGCCGAGCGTGAGCCCAAATTCGCGGTTCGTCAGCATAATCGCTGCAGCCGTTGTGGGCGCCCTCGCGCGTACTACCGTCAGTTCGGCATCTGCCGAGTCTGTCTGCGCGAACTTGCTCTGCGTGGCGAGCTCCCGGGCGTGCGCAAGGCCAGCTGGTAAGCACACGTCAAACGGAGACCCGACTCGATAGGCGTTGCCACTAAGGGTGGCAACGAACCGCGAGATGGAGCATCCCGAACCATAGGAGGAAAGCATGACCATGACCGACCCGATCGCAGATATGCTTACGCGCATTCGTAACGCTAACTCTGCGAACAAAGAGAAGACGACCATGCCGGTGTCGAAGAAGCTCGTAGAGCTGGCGCGCATCATGAAGGCAGAAGGCTATATCGTCGACTACAAGGTGATCGAGGCCGAGCCCCAGGGTTCGCTCGAGATCACCCTCAAGTACGGCCCCAAGAAGGAGAAGGTCATCCGCGGCATTCGACGTATCTCGAAGCCCGGCCTGCGGGTCTACGCCCGCAAGGACGAACTTCCCCGCGTCCTGGGTGGACTTGGCGTTGCAATCATTTCAACTTCCAAAGGCGTGATGGTCGACCGCGAGGCCCGCAAGATGGGCGTCGGCGGCGAGGTCATCGCGTTCATCTGGTAATCCGACGGACTGAGAAAGGAGCGATAGCCGTATGTCACGAATCGGCAAGCAGCCCATCCCGGTCCCGTCCGGGGTCGAGGTAACAATCGACGGAAGCACCGTCACCGTAAAGGGACCCAAGGGTGAACTCACCCGTACGTTCCAGCCCATACTCACCATCACGCAGGAGGAGGGTTTCGTCACCGTAACCCGTCCTGACGACTCCCGCGAGGCCCGCTCTCTCCACGGCCTCACCCGTACGTTGATCAACAACATGGTCGTCGGCGTTTCCGAGGGCTACAAGAAGACCCTCGAGATCGTCGGCGTCGGCTACCGTGCCGCGCTTTCGGGAACCACGCTGGAGCTTGCACTCGGCTTCTCGCACCCCGTCATCATCGTGCCCGAGCCCGGTATCACGTTCGAGGTTCCGACCACGACGAAGATCATCGTGTCCGGTATCGACAACCAGCGCGTCGGACAGGTCGCGGCCGACATCCGCAAGTGGCGCAAGCCTGAGCCCTACAAGGGCAAGGGTATCCGCTACGAGGGCGAGCATGTTCGTCGCAAGCTCGGTAAGGCCGCTAAGTAACAGTGAACCGATCGGCCCGCGCGGCCGGATGATTTCGAGGAGTTGTAGGACATGGATAAGCTTCAGGCGAAGAAGGCGGGACTTGAGCGCCGCCAGCGTCGCGTTCGCGGGAAGATAAGCGGCACCGCCGCTCGCCCGCGTCTGCGCGTCACCCGTTCGGGTGCTCACATCTACGCCCAGGTGATCGACGACGTCGCCGGTCACACCCTCGCTTCGGCTTCGACGCTTGACGCCGAGGTCAAGGCAACCGGCATCACCAACGGTGCCAATGTCGACGCGGCCCGTGCCGTCGGCGAGGCAATCGGCCGCCGTGCGGTCGAGGCCGGCGTCACCGAGGTCGTATTCGACCGTGGTGGTCGTCTGTACCATGGTCGTATTCAGGCTCTTGCGGACGGTGCCCGTGGCGCCGGCCTCAAGTTCTAGGGAGGAAACGAATGGCTCGTAATCAAGCCCCCGTCTCCGAGCTTCAGGAGAAGGTCGTCTACATCAACCGCGTCTCGAAGGTCGTCAAGGGCGGTCGTCGTTTCGCTCTCACCGCGCTCGTCGTCGTCGGCGACGGCAAGGGCAACGTGGGCGTCGGTATGGGTAAGTCCACCGAGGTCCCCAACGCCATCAAGAAGGGTATCGAGGACGCCAAGAAGAATATGTTCTTCGTCCCGATCACTGAGAACACGATCCCGCACCAGGTCACCGGCGTCTTCGGTGCCGGTCGCGTGCTTCTCAAGCCCGCCACCCCTGGTACTGGTGTTATCGCCGGCGGCCCCGTGCGTGCGGTGCTCGAGCTTGCCGGTATCAAGGACGTTCTCTCCAAGTCCCTCGGTACCGACAACCCGATGAACGTGGTCAAGGCAACCGCCGCTGGCCTCAAGTCCCTCTCCAGCCCGGAGCAGGTGGCGGCTCGTCGCGGAATGAGCGTCGGCAAGATGTTCGGTTGGGAGGACTAATGGCAGACAAGAAGTTTCGGGTTACCCAGATCAAGAGCGGTATCGGGTGCCCCGCCGATCAGAAGGCGACCCTCAAGGCTCTCGGCCTCAAGAGGATGCACGACACCGTCGAGCAGGTCGACAACCCGGCGGTACGAGGTATGATCTTCAAGATCAAGCACCTCGTCAAAGTCGAGGATATTTAAGCGACAATCGAGCCCGACGCATCGCGTCGGGTTTCGAGTGTTTGGCACTATCGACGCATAAGCGTCATACAGGAGTCTGCCGACGGCGAGCGGTCGGCAACGTCGGATGGTCCGGCGCAAGCGAAACGAAAGGAAGTACAAGACAATGCAGATTCACGATCTTACTCCCGCCCCTGGTTCCCGTAAGGCCCGCAAGCGCGTAGGCCGCGGACATGGTTCGGGCCACGGCGGAACCTCCACGCGAGGCGCAAACGGACAGGCATCGCGTGCCGGCGGCACCAAGGGCCCGGGCTTCGAGGGTGGTCAGACGCCTCTCGCGATGCGTCTCCCCAAGCTCCCCGGATTCAAGAACATCAACCGCGTCGAGTATGCTCCGGTGAACGTCGGACGCCTCGAGATCGCCTTCTCCGACGGTGACGTCGTCGATTGCGATTCGCTCGTCGCCAAGGGCATCATCAAGCACTCCGACGCCCTCGTGAAAGTGCTCGGAGACGGCGAGATCACCAAGAAGCTCACCGTCCGTGTCAACAAGGTCTCGGCTTCTGCGAAGTCGAAGATCGAGGCGGCTGGAGGGACGGTCGAGGCATCGTGCTAGCAGCAATCGCCAACGCGTTTCGTGTACCTGATCTTCGCAAGAAGATCTTCTTCACGCTCGCGATCATTGCTCTGTATCGTCTCGGTTCCTATATCCCCGTACCCGGCGTGCCCTTCCAGGCGCTTGTCGAGCAGTTCCGCGATCAGGGCGGAACGATGGCGCTCCTCAACCTGTTCTCAGGTGGAGCGCTCGAGCAGTTCTCGGTGTTCTCGCTGGGAATCATGCCCTACATCACCGCATCGATCATCATGCAGCTGCTGCAGGGAGTCATCCCTCAGCTCGAGGCCTGGGCGAAGGAGGGCGAGTCTGGTCAGCGCAAGATCACCCAGATCACCCGCTACCTCACCCTGGTGCTCGGTCTGCTCAACGGCATCGGCTACCTGGCGCTCTTCCGCCAGAACCTGACCTTCGCCACCGGCGCGGGCGCTCCTCCGATGTGGCTCACCAGCGTTGTCATCGTGGCGACCCTTATCGCCGGCACCGCATTCATCATGTGGATGGGTGAGCTCATCACCCAGCGCGGTATCGGCAACGGCATGTCGCTCATCATCTTCGCGAACATCGTGGCCAAGTTCCCGTCCGCGGTGTTCTCTTCGGTCAACTTCTCGGCGGGCGGTGCCTTCACGACCATCGTGATCCTGGCCGTCATGATCGCGGTCATCGTTGCGATCGTCATCGTCGAGCGCGGCCAGCGACGGATCCCGGTCCAGTACGCCAAGCGTATCGTCGGCCGCAAGGTCATGGGCGGCACCTCGACCTACATCCCGCTCAAGGTCAACGGCGCGGGCGTCGTGCCGATCATCTTCGCCTCGGCACTCCTGTACTTCCCTGCGCAGATGTCCGCCTTCTTCCCGAAGGCCACGTGGCTCACGACGTTCGGAAACGCGATCTCCAGCGGTTGGATGAACTGGATCCTCTCGTTCGCTCTGATCGTGTTCTTCGCCTACTTCTACACCGCGATGGTTTTCAATCCCATCGACACGGCGGACAACCTGCGCAAGCAGGGCGGTTTCATCCCGGGCGTACGTCCCGGTGGGGCCACGGTCCGCTATATCGAGAAGGTTCTGAGCCGCATCACGCTCCCGGGCGCGGTATTCCTCGCGATCATCGCCATCGCTCCGAGCATCGTGTTCTTCTTCACTAAGAACACCCTCGCGCAGGCGTTCGGCGGAACCTCGATCCTCATCATGGTCGGCGTCGCACTCGAGACGATGACCCAGGTAGAGAGCCAGCTGAAAATGCGTCACTACGACGGATTCTTCAAATAACGAATCGATCGGAGGTCGGCTGATGAACATTGTTCTGTTGGGAGCTCCCGGAGCGGGCAAGGGAACGCAGGCGGCGAAGATCATTGCTGCTTACCATCTCGCGCACATCTCCACCGGGGACATCCTCCGCGCCGCCGTCAAGGCCGGCACCCCGCTCGGACTCGAGGCGAAGCGCTTCATGGATGCGGGCGAACTCGTTCCGGACTCCGTGGTCATCGGACTGGTCAAGGACCGTCTCGCGAAGCCTGACACCGAGAAGGGGTTCATCCTCGACGGATTCCCCCGGACGACGGTTCAGGCCGTCGCGCTCGATGCGGAACTCGATTCGATGGGACGCTCCATCGACAACGCCATCGCGATCGACGTCGACTTCGAGGTAATCGTCAAGCGACTCACCTCGCGTAGAGTCTGCCTCGAATGCGGCTATATCGGAACCGTCGACGACGGCCCCGAGTGTCCCGTCTGCTTCGCCGAGATGGTTCAGCGAGACGACGACAAGGAAGACACGGTGCGCAACCGCCTTACTGTTTACGAGAAGTCGACGGCTCCGCTGATCGACTACTACTCGGGACGCGGCGTTCTGAAGCACATCGACGGCGACCGTCCTGCCGACGAGGTCTTCTCAGACATCAAGTCCGCCTTGGAGGCGTAGGTCTGTGATAGTACGCAAGTCTGTTTCTGAGATCGAGGTTATGAAGGAGGCCGGGCGCATCAGCGCCCGGGTCCTTCGTCTTGTGGGCGAGGCCATCTCGCCCGGAGTGAACACGCTCGATCTCGACCGTTACGCCGAGGAGATCATTCGAGGCGAAGGCGCGATACCGGCGTTCAAGGGCTATAGCGGATTTCCCGCGACGCTCTGCACTTCGGTCAACGAGCAGGTGGTCCATGGGATTCCTTCGAGCACCGTACGGCTGGCCGAGGGGGACATCCTCTCGGTTGACGTAGGCGCGATCGTCGAGGGCTACTACGGCGATAACGCCGCCACCTTCCCGGTCGGGACAATCACCGAGGATATCCGGAATCTGCTCGACGTGACGGAGCGCTCGCTGTATGCGGGCATCGACGCAGCGCTCGCAGGCAATCGCCTCGGAGACATAGGCTCGGCCGTCCAGGCGGTCGCAGAGGCAGCCGGTTACGGTGTCATCCGCGATTACGTCGGCCACGGAATCGGCGCTGCGATGCACGAGGATCCCAGCGTTCCCAACTACGGGCGTCCCGGAACCGGTGCGAAGCTGCTTCCGGGAATGGTCATCGCGATCGAGCCGATGATCAACCTCGGCGGGTACCAGGTTCGCTCACTGGACGACGGGTGGACCGTAGTGACGCTCGACGGTCTGGTTTCCGCTCACTTCGAGCACACGGTCGCCATCACCGAGGGCGGCCCCGTGATTCTCACAGTCGAGTAGGGGATAAATAACACTGGACGCGACCATGCCCGATGAGATAACATAACCACTTGCCGTTTCAGGCCCACAGTAGGAGTTGCACCCATTGAGTAAGAAGGACGACGCAATCGAGCTCGAAGGTACGGTCACAGAGCCGCTGCCTAACGCTATGTTCAGAGTCGAGCTTGAGAACGGTCACAAGGTCCTGGCTCACATCTCGGGCAAGATGCGCATGCACTACATCCGCATTCTTCCCGGCGACAAGGTTGTCGTCGAGCTTTCCCCTTATGACCTTTCCCGGGGACGCATAACCTACCGCTACAAGTAACACCGGGGTTCGTCCCCGTCAGCACCGATCCGTTCAAAAAACCACGTCTGCGGCTGGATGTGTAGATAGATTCGACAGAGAACCGAAAGGGAGAACTATGAAAGTACGTCCTTCGGTCAAGAAGATGTGCGATAAATGCAAGGTCATCCGGCGCCATGGCCGGGTCCTCGTGATCTGCGAGAACCCCCGTCACAAGCAGCGCCAGGGCTAGCAGGGAGGAGCACACGTTGGCCCGTATCACAGGTGTCGATCTTCCTCGCGAGAAGCGTGTAGAGATCGGCCTCACTTACATCTATGGAATCGGTCGCACGACCGCTTCCACCATTCTTCGCGAGACCGGGATCAATCCCGATACTCGCGTCCGTGACCTCACCGAAGAGGAGGTCGTGTCTCTTCGTGAGTACATCGACCGCAACCTCAAGGTAGAGGGAGACCTGCGCCGTGAGGTTTCGCAGAACATCAAGCGCCTCATGGAGATCGGCTGCTACCGCGGCCTTCGTCACCGCAAGGGCCTCCCGGTCCGCGGTCAGCGCACGCACACGAACGCGCGTACCCGAAAGGGACCGCGTCGCCAGATCGGCGCTAAGAAGAAGGGCAAGTAAAGCATGGTCGCCAAAAAGAAAAATGTGCGTACCCGACTCAAGCGTTCTGAGCGCAAGAACATCGCCGTCGGCCAGGCACACATCAAGAGCACGTTCAACAACACAATCATCAGCATCACCGACCCGCAGGGCAACGTGATCTCCTGGCAGTCTGCAGGCACCGTGGGATTCAAGGGCTCTCGTAAGTCCACCCCGTTCGCCGCACAGATGGCCGCAGAAGCCGCCGCAAAGATGGCTCAGGAGCACGGGCTGCGCAAGGTCACTGTTTTCGTGAAGGGTCCCGGCTCCGGCCGTGAGACTGCGATCCGCTCGCTCCAGGCCGCCGGCCTCGAGATCTCGAGCATCCAGGATTGCACGCCCATCCCGCACAACGGTTGCCGCCCGCGCAAGCGTCGTCGCGTGTAACTCGGGAGGATTATTATGGCTCGATACACCGGGGCGGACTGTCGACTGTGCCGCCGTGAAGGTTCCAAGCTCTTCCTCAAGGGTGACCGTTGCTACAGCGACAAGTGCGCTGTAGAGCGTCGCCCCTACCCGCCGGGTGAGGCCGGCAAGAAGCGCATCAAAGAGTCCGAGTACCGGACCCAGCTGCGCGAGAAGCAGAAGACCAAGCGTACCTACGGTCTTCTCGAGAAGCAGTTCCGCGGATACTACGACATCGCGAACCGTCAGCAGGGCATCACTGGTGAGAACCTGCTTCGCATCCTTGAGAGCCGTTTGGACAACGTCGTCTACCGTCTTGGCTTCGCCAAGTCGCGCGACGAGGCTCGACAGATCGTTCGCCATGGTCACATCAACGTCAACGGCCGTCGCGTGGACATCCCTTCGTTCCGCGTTCGTCCCGGCGACCTGATCTCCGTGGGCATCAAGGCCAAGGACCTGCTGGTTATCAAGACCGCTCTCATCTCTTCCGAGCGCACCGAGGTCCCCAGCTGGCTTGAGGTCGATATCGAGAAGCTCCAGGGAAGCATCCTTGCTCTCCCGAACCGCGACCAGATCGATCTGGACGTCCAGGAGCAGCTCATCGTCGAGCTCTACTCGAAGTAACCGAGACCGGAAGCCAAGGAGGCTGCCATATGACAGAGTTCATGAGGCCCCAGGTCAAGGTCGAAAATGTCGACGACCGTATCGCTCGATACGTCGTCGAGCCGCTCGAGCGCGGCTACGGCTACACCTTGGGCAACAGCATGCGTCGCGTCCTGCTCTCGTCTCTCGACGGAGCCGCCGCGACTTCGATCAAGATCGAGGGCGTCCAGCACGAGTTCACTTCCATCGAGGGAGTGACCGAGGACATCGTCGACGTGGTCCTGAACGTCAAGGGTCTTGTCTTCGCGCCGATGGGCACGGGCGACGAGGCTACTGCCACGCTTAAGGTGACCGGCCCCGCCGTCGTCACCGGTGCGGACCTCAAGGTCCCCGCCGAGTTCAACCTGGTCAACCCCGACCACGTCATCGCGACGCTGGCCAAGGGAACGACCCTCGAGATGTCGGTCAACATCGGCATGGGACGCGGATATGTCGTCGCCGAGCGCAACAAGCGCCCGGGCGACCCCATCGGTCTCATCCATGTGGACTCGCTCTTCTCTCCGGTCACCCGGTGCACGTTCGGCGTCGAGGACACTCGCGTCGGCCAGCGTACCGACTACGACCGGTTGGTCCTCGAGGTCGAGACCGACGGTTCGATCACCCCGGCTGACGCCGTGGTGCAGTCGGCCAACATCGTCAACCAGCACATGAGCGCTTTCATGTCCCTGGCCGGCGAAGAGGCCGAGGTGGAAGCGTCGAGCATTTTCGCCCCGGAGGGTCCGAGCATCAACACCGAGCTCGACAAGCAGATCGAGGATCTCGACCTTTCGGTCCGGTCTTACAACTGCCTTAAGCGCGCCGGTATCCACTCCGTCCGCCAGCTGGTCGACTTCTCCGAGAACGACCTGCTCAATATCCGTAATTTCGGGGCCAAGTCCATCGAGGAAGTTAAAGATAAGCTTCACTCGATGAGCCTTGATCTCAAGCAGTAGTGGGAGAGCGACACCATGAGACACCTTAAAAAGGGCCGCAAGCTCGGCACCGATGCCAGCCACACAAAGGCCATGCTGAAGAGCCTCGCGGTCGCGCTGCTCGCCAATGAGCGCATCAAGACCACCGAGACCCGCGCGAAGGAACTCCGTCCGCTGGTTGACAAAGTCATCACCTGGGCGAAGAGGGGCGACGTTCACTCTCGTCGTCTTGCGATCGCTGCCCTGGGCGACAAGGATCTCGTCGCCAAGGTCTTCACCGCAGTCGCGGCCGGTACGTTCCAGGAGCGTCCGGGCGGTTACACCCGCATCATGAAGCTTGGACCGCGCAAGGGCGACAACGCTCCCATCGTTATCATGGAGCTCGTCGAGGCCCTGTCCGAGTAGGACTGCACCGACCAAAAGCTGTACCATGAAGAGGACCCTCCGGGGTCCTCTTTTCATGTTCCCGACCCAGCCGAGCCTCGGCGGATTTCAGGATTTCACGCGTGATCCGATATCAGGACCTTACATACTCGTATCGCACATCGACGGGACCCGTTCCGGCGCTCCGCGGTGTGTCGTTTTCTGTATCAGAGGGCGAGCGAGTCGTCGTGCTCGGACCGAACGGTTCGGGAAAATCGACTCTTGCACGAATGACGAACGGATTGCTCCTTCCGGATTCCGGCGAGGTTGTCGTCGAGGGCCTGGGCACGTCGGATCCCGCTGCGATCGGCTCGATTCGCCGTATGGTGGGCCTCGTCTCCCAGGACCCCGAGTCTTCGATTGTGGCCACGAGCGTCGAGGACGACGTCGCGTTCGGTCCCGAGAACCTCGGTCTTGAGCGTGCGGATATTCGGGCGCGCGTGGACGCGGCTCTGGAGGCGGTCGGCCTCGAGGCACTCGCGAATCGAGAGCCGCACACACTCTCGGGCGGCCAGAAGCAACGTCTTGCCATCGCGGGCGTCCTTGCCATGGCCCCGCAGTATGTCGTACTCGACGAGCCTACCTCGATGCTCGACCCAGCTGGGCAGTCCGAGGTTCGAAACGCTATCTCGGTGCTACACAGAAGCGGTCGAGGAATCCTTCATATCACCCATGACCTCACCGACCTCGTCGGTGCGACTCGCGCGCTCGTGCTCTTCGAGGGAGAGGTCGCCTTCGATGGCGACCCCGGCGAAATCATCGCCGATGCTGAGCGACTCGAGAGGTGGGGCCTGGAGATACCTGCGATCATGCGACTCGCACTCGAGCTTGCGGATCAGGGCGTTCCGATGCCCGTCGATCCGACCGATCCTCGCGCTCTTGCGGAGGCACTATGTCTCTGATCGCCTCAGGAGTCACCTACACCTATCAACAGGGCACCACGCTGGCTCACAGGGCCCTGGAGGACGTTTCGGTAAGCATCACTCCCGGCGAAATCACGCTGATACTCGGCGCGACGGGGTCGGGGAAGTCGACGCTCCTGCGCGTTCTCGCGGGACTGCTCTCACCCACTCAGGGAAGCGCCAGCGTCGACGGTCAGACCATACAGCCCGGCGACGTCGGGCTGGTCTTTCAGCAGCCGGAGTCGCAGCTCTTCGCGGAGACGATACTCGACGATGTAGCATTCGGCCCGCGGAACCTCGGCCGATCTCCCCTGGAGACTGAAACGGTCTCACGCCGGGCGATGACCCAGGTCGGGCTCGATCCCGAGGTCTTTTCTCAGCGCTCGCCCTTCTCGCTCTCGGGGGGTCAGGCGCGCCGAGCGGCGATCGCCGGCGTTCTCGCGATGGAGCCGCGCTATCTGCTCTTCGACGAGCCGACAGCCGGCCTCGATGCCCAGGGCCGGGATTTCGTCCGGCAACTGGTCGTAGACCTCGCCGCGCGCGGAGTGGGAGTCGCCGTCGTGACGCATGCGGCCGAGGAGTTCCTCGGCAGCGCAGACACGCTGGTTCTTGTCGCCGACGGTCGGTGTGTTTATGAAGGCCCAGCCGCCGACGCGGTCACGGACCCCGCCCTTTTCAATCAGGCGGCGCTGGGCATACCCCCGGTGCTCGAAACCCAGATGATCGCTCGCGAACTCGGTTTGGATCTCGACCGATTCGTTCTCGACCCCACGGCCGCCGCGGCGAACCTGCTCGCGGCTAAGGGGTGGTCGCCGTGGCGATAGCGGTTCCCTTCGGCCAGTTCCTGCCTGGAACGACCTTCGTTCACAGGCTCGATGCGCGCACAAAGTTGGCGACGGTCGCGGCGCTCACCGTCGCGTTGTTCGCATCCGATTTCTGGGCGGGACTGCTCGTGTGCGCGGCGATCGTCGTCGCGGGCTATGCGATCTCGCGGCTGTCGTGGCGCCTTGCGCTCAGAGGGCTCCGGCCGATACTCGTCCTCCTCGTGTTCACGCTGGTGGCCAACGCCGTCGGTCGGGTGGACGCCGGCGTCCCGAATCTCGCCGGGTGGGGCTTCGACCCACAGGGGCTGCTCCGAGGGCTCTATTTCGCCTTCCGAATCGTCCTGCTCATAGCCGCGACCTCGCTCGTGACCTACACCACCTCGTCTGTCGCGCTGACCGACGGGCTCGTCTCGCTCATGCGACCTCTCGCACGCGTCCGCCTTCCCATCGAGGACATAGCGATGATGTTCTCGATCGCGATGAGGTTCATCCCCACCACCGCCGAGGAGGCCGAGAAGATCGTAGTCGCCCAGACTGCGCGCGGCGCCAGGTTCGACGTCGGTGGTCCGATTCGCCGCGCGAAGGCATGGATACCTGTCATGGTCCCCTTGTTCGTGAACCTCTTTCGCCGTGCGGACGAACTTGCGGTGGCGATGGAGTCGCGCTGTTATACCGGCGAGGGTAGAACGCGTCTGCGCCAATCGACGATGGGTCCGGTCGACTTCGGGGTGGTGGTCGGCGCGGCGCTCGTTGCCGGCGTCGTCTCGATCTGGCTCTAGGAGAGTTGCATGGAAGCGGTGGAAAGCAGGATCGACGGCAACACGTGGGGCGACCATACGCTCGTGGTGACACTAGCATACAACGGCGCCCCCTATGCAGGCTTCTCTCGTCAACCCGGCCAGGCGACCGTGCAGGGCGAGCTTGAACGTGCGCTTTCCACGGTGATGCGCCGCGAGATCACCACGGTCTGCGCCGGACGAACCGATGCCGGCGTCCACGCCCGAACCCAGGTCGTGAGCTGCCCCGGATTCGAGACCGACGTCCTTCCGCGCAAATTGCTTCGATCCCTTAACGCGCTGTGCGGGGACAGTATTTCGGTGCGCGACGTCCGACGGGTCGCACCGGGCTTCTCCGCACGATTCGACGCGCTGGCACGCGAGTATCGATATCGCATAGTGGCCGGAGCCGTGCCGCCGCTCTTCCTGCGTGATTTCGCGTGGTGGATCCGCAAGCCACTCGATGTCGACGCCATGGCGCTCGGGGCCGCGCATCTGCTCGGCGAGCACGATTTCGTCTCGTTTTGCACCAAGGCGTCGTCGATCGGCAAGACGACCAACCGATTCGTCGAGACGATCCTCCTGACGGAGGAGGAGCACCTCGGCGAGAGCTGCATCGTGCTGCGAGTCGTCGGGAACGCCTTCCTCCACTCGATGGTGCGCACCATAGTGGGGACGCTCGTCGAGGTGGGGGCGGGGAGAAGACCCGAGTCGTGGGTCGCTGAGGTCCTCGAAGCCAAGGACCGGGAGGCAGCCGGACCGACCGCTCCCGCACACGGTCTCACCCTCTGGGATGTAAGATATCCCGAAGGAGTGCTGGGGGAGTAAAGCGGCCGGTGGGCTGCTTTGAACCCAGATGAACGTTGCTCCCATGGAATGTTTTCCAAACGCCCGGGGGCGTGGTGGTTTGACGCCAGCGTGCGGTGCGGTTATTATGGCAAGGTTCGTTTCAGAGCCCCGTGAAACTCTATTTCGGACACCGTTTCATTACTATGTTGGAGGATTTTGTGAAGACCTACCATGCCAAGCCCGGCGAGGTCGAGCGCGAGTGGTTGCTCATCGACGCTGAAGACATGGTTCTCGGTCGCCTCGCTTCTGAGGTGGCTCAGATCCTTAAGGGCAAGCGTAAGCCCCAGTACACCCCCCACGTCGACACCGGCGATTTCGTCGTCATCGTCAACGCGGACAAGATTCGTGTGACCGGCGCCAAGGCCACCGACAAGGTCTACTCCCGCTACACCGGCTACATCGGTGGACTCAAGCAGGAGACCTTCAACGAGGCAATGGCGAAGCACCCCACGCGTGTCATCGAGCACGCGGTCAAGGGCATGCTCCCCAAGAACACCCTCGGTCGCGCCATGGGCAAGAAGCTCAAGGTGTACGCCGGCCCGAATCACCCCCACGCAGCCCAGCAGCCGCGTGAGATCAAGCTGGAGGGTTAGTCAATGGCTGAGAACAAAGCTGTCTATTACGGGACCGGTCGTCGCAAGAACGCGATCGCCCGCGTCCGTCTCGTCCCCGGAACCGGCAAGGTCACCGTCAACAAGCGTGACGGTGCCGAGTTCTTCGGTCGCGACGCCCTCCTCAACTTCGCTCTGACCCCCTTCAAGGTCACCGAGACCGTCGACCATTTCGACGTCATCGCGATCTGCCAGGGCGGCGGCGTCTCCGGCCAGGCCGGCGCGCTTCGCCACGGCATCTCCCGCGCGCTCCTCGAGGCCGGCGAGTACCGCGCCGAGCTCAAGACCGCCGGGTTCCTCACGCGTGACCCCCGTATGGTCGAGCGTAAGAAGTACGGTCTGAAGAAGGCCCGCAAGCGCCCGCAGTTCTCCAAGCGCTAAACGAACCGCGGTTCCGCGAAGCACAGATTTCTATCGAGGCTCGCCCCTGCGGCGGGCCTCGTACGTTGAGGAGAGACTATGGCCAAAGCACGACTGTTCGGGACCGACGGCGTTCGAGGCATCGCCAACACCGAGCTCACTCCCGAGCTCGCGTTCAAGCTCGGCGAGGCCGCCGGCCGCTATCTCGGTTCGCGCATCGTTGTCGGGAAGGACACTCGAAAGAGCGGCGATATGCTCGAGTCCGCGCTCGTGGCGGGGCTCAATTCCGCAGGGGCGACCGCCCTTCTCGCGGGGGTCATTCCCACGCCGGCCATCGCTCTCCTCACACGAGAGCTCGGATGCGACGGGGGCGTCGTCATCTCGGCATCCCACAACCCTCCCCAGTACAACGGCATCAAGCTCTTCAGCCGCGACGGCTTCAAGTTGCCCGATGAGATCGAGGATGAGATCGAGGAGATGCTCGTCACCTCCGACGACGTCGACTCGCGCGGAACCGGAGCGGACATCGGAGTCATCGAGCATGTCGAGGACGCCATGGAGCGGTACATCGCTCACGCTGTGTCGACGGTCGATGTGAGCCTCGCGGGGCTCAAGGTCGCGATCGACTGCGGTCATGGCGCTTCCTACTACTCGACTCCCGAGGCGTTTCGTCGGCTTGGCGCCGAGGTGTTCGTCATCAACGACACCTATAACGGCATGGATATCAACGTAGGGTCAGGATCGACCCACCTCGAGCCCGCGATCGACCTCGTCCTCTCGGCCGGTGCCGACCTCGGCATCAGCCACGACGGTGATGCTGACCGTGTGCTCGCGATCGACGAGAAGGGCGAGTCTGTCGACGGCGACTTCATCGAAGCGATCTGCGCGGTGGATTTGGCGAGCCGCGGCGAGCTGCCCGGTGACACGGTGGTCTCGACCGTGATGGCTAACCTCGGCTTGCAGGTTGCACTCAAGGAGCACGGGATCAGTTTGGTGAAGACCAACGTCGGCGATCGCTATGTCCTCGAAGCGATGCGTATGGGCGGACTCGCCTTGGGGGGCGAGCAGTCGGGCCACGTCATCTTCCTCAAGCACAACACAACGGGAGACGGGCTCATCACCGCGTTGCAGCTGGCCTCGGTGATGGTGCGTCAGGGCAAGCCGCTCTCCCAGATCAGGACGGTCATGACCCGCTTCCCGCAGGTCATGGAGAACGTTCATGTCGCGAACAAGGGGAGACTTGCGGCCAGCGCCGCCATCGCAACGGCAATCGCCGCAGGCGAGGCGAAGCTTGGTGAGACCGGCCGCGTCCTTGTCCGACCTTCGGGCACGGAATCGCTGGTTCGCGTGATGGCAGAGGCTGCCGACGAGGCCATGGCAGCCGAGGTGGTCGCACAGATATCGGCCGTGGTCAGGGCAGAGCTCGCGTAGCGAACAACTCCCGCTTCCTGCGAGAGTATCGAGATTGAAACGGAGGCGCCCGACACCCGGGCGCTTTCTTTTTGCGAGGCGCGAGCTCCGCGATACCGAGAGTTGCGCGTGCGATACGCTCCTGTTATCGTAAATCGTAGATTAACGATAAGGAGAGCCGAATGGATGAGGAAACCATAGCGATGGTGGCGAGGGCGTTGGCCCACCCTGCGCGAGTCCGGATCGTTCGATTGATCGCGGACCAGCCCGAGTGCCGTGGTGCCGAGATCTTCTCGGAGCTGCCACTCGCTCAGTCGACAGTGTCGGAGCACCTGCGTGTACTGCGGGAGGCGGGGGTGATCTCCTCGCATGCTGTTGGCGTGGGTGCGGTCTATTGCATCAACTCCGCGGTTCTGCGCGAGTTTGGAAAGGCGATCGAAACCCTGGGATCTGTCCCCAGCTGCAATTCCGACGCCTCAGTAACCGAACCCTCTAAGGAGTCATGATGGCCCAAGGTGTCGCCAAGCGTCTGTCGTTTCTCGACCGCTATCTCACGCTCTGGATTTTCCTTGCGATGGCTGTTGGAGTCGGTGCGGGAGCACTGATACCCGCGATCCCCGACTTCGTCGGGAGGTTCACCGTCGGGACCACGAACATCCCGATCGCAATCGGCCTGATCGCCATGATGTACCCCGTCTTCACCAAAGTGCGCTACGAGGAGCTGGCCGACGCAATGCGCGACAAGAAGGCGCTCGGCCTCGCGATGCTCATGAACTGGGTGGTGGCGCCGAGCGTGATGTTCCTCTTGGCGATCACGTTCATGAGGTCGTATCCGGAGTACATGGTCGGGCTCATCATCATCGGCATCGCCCCGTGTATCGCGATGGTCATCGTATGGAACGGGCTCGCCAAGGGCGACGCCGAGTTCGCCGCGGGGCTCGTCGCGCTCAACAGCGTCATGCAGGTCCTGTTCTTCAGCATCTACGCATGGGTGTTCGTGACCGTCCTGCCGCCGCTCTTCGGGGTATCCGGCGCGCTGGTCGACATCTCGGTGTGGGAGATTGCGGGAACCGTCGCGGTCTATCTTGGACTGCCGTTCGTGCTGGGGATGTCGACTCGGTTCATCCTGCGCAACCGCAGGGGTGCTGAGTGGTACGACGGGGTGTTCGTTCCGAGGGTCGGTCCGATCACGCTGGTCGCTCTGCTGTTCACGATCTTCACGATGTTCTCGCTCAAAGGCGCCGTCATCGTCAGCTTGCCGCTCGACGTCGTGCGGGTGGCGATTCCGATGCTGCTGTACTTCGCGATCATGTTTTTCCTGGTGTTCTTCGTCGCCAAGGCCCTCGGCCTCACCTATGCGAAAACGACGACGCTCGCGCTTACCGCAGGGTCCAACAACTTCGAGCTGGCCATCGCCGTCTGCGTCGCCGTCTTCGGTATCAATAGCGGAGCGGCGTTCGCTGCAGTGATCGGCCCGCTGGTCGAGGTCCCGGTCCTGATCGGACTCGTGAACGTCGCACTCGCCTTCAGGCGCCGATACTTCCCGGAAGAGTGCGAGCCGGTCGAGGTCGACATGCTAACGGAGGCCGACTCTGCTGCCGGTCGAATCGACGAGCTCGCGGAGTGCGACCGCCGATGAGAAGAATCGCGCTCTTCTCCGACGTGCACGGCAACTCGGTTGCGCTCGATGCGGTTCTCGAGGATATCGAGGCGAGCGGAATCACCGAGATGTACTGCCTCGGTGACCTCGTCGGATACGGGCCCGATCCCTCCGGCGTGGTGGATCGGATTCGCAGTCTCGGCATTCCCACCGTTCTCGGCAACTACGACGAGGGAATCGGACTCGGGCGCGGAGAGTGCGGATGCTATTACGCCACCGAGCAGGCGCAGGCCGACGGAGCGGCGTCCTATGGGTTCACCGAGTCCATGCTGAGCGAGCAAGGCCGCACGTGGCTTGCCTCGCTTCCGGAGCAGATCAGGCTCGAGAACGAGGGGGTTCGCATCCTGCTGGCGCATGGAAGCCCTCGGAAGATCAACGAGTACCTCCTGCCCGATCGCAAGGATGCGCAGCTCGCCCGACTGGCGAACGAGGCGGAGGCGGACGTGGTGTGCGTCGGGCATGTGCACATCCCGTATCACAGGTCGATGGTCGACCCCTCAGGTGCAATAGTGCACTACGTCAGCAGCGGCTCGGTGGGGAAGCCGAAGGATGGCGATCCGCGCGCGGCCTGGGTCGAACTCGTTTTCGGGACTCGGGACGATGCTCGCGCAGTGGCGAAGGACGAGGCGGCCGGTCCGGCAGGCGACACCGACGTATGGGTGGCAGCGGTCGTCCATCGCGTCGAGTACGACGTCGCCCGCGTGGCAGCCGCCATGATCGAGGCGGGACTCCCCGCGACCCTCGCCGAGGCGCTAGCGCGAGCGTAGTTGGCTTCCGAGGACATAAGCAAAAGTGCAGGGGCCGAGTGCAGATGAACTCCGTCCGGTCCCTGCACTTCTGCTTCGAGTCGGTATCACATCCCGGCAAGGGCTGCAGTGATGCTGTCGACGTCGAGCCCCCCGGAGCAGACAATCGCATCGCCCACGACTACGAGGGGGAGGTCATGCCCTCCGACCAGCGCATCGAGGGCGATGGTGCGTCGGGTTTCATCGAGCTGGTACAGATCGGCCTCTTCGACCCGGATCGGGTGTCGGAGTCGTTCGTTAAGCACTGTCTCCAAAACTTGGAGACGCCATTGCAGCGGCAGTTCTCAAACAGCGCCTGGATTAAGTCCGCTGACGGAATCGTCGCAACAATCGTAATCACTGCCTCAACCACACGAAGGCTGGGATAGGACGTACACTATTCGTTCGCTCATTGCCTCCCCTTTCATTTATGCGGTCCAAATCAGATAGGCTGCCGCAACAAGCATGCCCACGCCCCCGAGTTTGGTGACAACGGGAGCGACCTTCGCGACCTTTCGCATCAATCCAAGCGAGCCGGATGCGACCCCGAGAACCATCAGGGGAACGCCTCGTCCTAGACCGTAGACGAAGAGAAAAGCGGCGCCCCTGCCCGCGCTGCCGGTCGCAGCGGCGATTGTCGCGATTGCTGCGAGGATCGGGGTCGAGCACGGTGATGCGACCAAGCCGAAGAGCATCCCGAAGACGAGTGCGCCGAGCAGGCCCCTACGCTCCGGGCGTCGCATCGGGAGTAGAGCGTTGAAACGGTCGAGCGGCAGGTCGATGACACCGAACATCTGCAGTGCGATCACGGCACACAGCGCCGCGAGGGCGTAATAGGCACCTGCTCCCAAGATCAATGCATGTCCGACCAAGCCGGCGATGGCTCCAATTGCCGCGAATACGGCGCTCATCCCCAGTACGAACACTGCGGAGAGCACAAGCGCGCGGGCGACCATGCTGCGGGGGGTCTCCTCAGGGTGATGAGCTACCATCCCTGTGACGTAGCCGAAAACCGCGGGCAGCATCGGGAGCACGCAGGGGCCGAACCCGGCGACCAGACCTCCGACGAAGGCGATGCCGAAAGCCGTGATCAATCCTCCGTGTCCTCCGATCAGCTGAGCCGCGAAGGTGTCGATGTTCACTCGCCCACCAAGGTGTCCAGGCGAGACTTCATCTCATCGGCGCTGAGAACGCCCGTGAATGAGTCGATGACTGTTCCGTCCGCCGCGATGAATATCGAGGTCGGGATGTACTGGAAGGCGAATCGCGAGGAAAGCTGCCGACCCGATGGCGAGTCGGTTATGGCATTCACGAAGCTGACCCTGCCCTCGTAACCTGGAATCACCTGATCCGCGACCGCCGAGATTTCCACGCATGGCTCGCACGTCAGTGAGTGGAAGAGGATGTAGATGGGTTTTCCCGCTTTGATTGACGCATCGTAATCGGCGAGCGCATCGTTGCGGGTCGATGTGATCGAGGCGGCTGCCGTCTTCTCGCTCGGTGCGGTCCCAGGGGACGTGACGAGTGTCTTGGCGATCAGCGTCACTGCGATCAGCGCGACGACGACCAGAACGATAAAGAGCTGCCTCTGTACGCCACTGGGCGGTTCATCATGGTGTTCATTCTCGGGCATGTGTCGCAGCCTCCTCAGGGCGAGCGCTGTTGTGGGATTCCGTTCGGATCGTGCCTACAGCAGTAGCCCGGCGTATGCGTTGAACCCGTACCCGATGATGACGATTCCCGCGACCACGACGGCGAAGAACGTCGCGAGCAGCGGCAACTTCACCACCTTCTTCAGCAGGATAAGTGACGGCAAAGACAGCGCCGTGACGGCCATCATGAATGAGAGCACGGTTCCCAGTCCGACGCCTTTGGAGACGAGCGCCTCGGCGATCGGCAACGTGCCGAAGATGTCCGCGTACATGGGCACTCCAACGAGCGTCGCGATAAGTACCGAGAACGGGTTTTTGACTCCGAGCACTGCGGAGATGAAGTCTTGGGGGATCCAGCCGTGGATGGCCGCCCCGATGCCCACTCCGGCTAGGACATACAGCCAGACCTTCTTCACGATGCCGACCACCTGTTCCCAAGAGAACGAGATGCGCGTGCGTCGGGTCATCTCGGGCAGATCGGCCTCGGTGAGGTGCGATCCGAATACGAACGGCTCGATGAACCTCTCGAGTTTGAGCCAACCGATGATCGAGCCGCCGATCACCGCGAGGACGAGGCCCACCACTACATACGCGATCGCGATCTTCCAGTTGAAGATGCTCGCGAGGAGGATCACCGAGGCGATGTCCACGAGTGGGGAAGAGATCAGAAAGGAGAACGTCACCCCGATAGGCAGACCTGCGGAGGTGAAGCCGATGAAGATCGGAATCGACGAGCACGAGCAGAACGGGGTGATCGTCCCCAGCAGTGCTCCGAGGATGCTTGCCCCGACACCGTGGAATCGGCCGAGGATGCGGCGCGTCCTTTCGGGTGGGAAGTAGCTCTGTATGTACGAGATCGTGAAGATCAGCACGGAGAGCAGCACGAAGATCTTGACTGTGTCGTAGATGAAGAACTGGACGCTCGACCCGACTCGCTCTGAGAGCGGAAGACCGAGAATCCTCTCCACGAAATTCCCGACGAGGTCATTGAGCCACAGCATCTTGAGCAGGCTGTCGTTGAGCCAGGCGAACATCGATCCGATCGCACTCATCGCGTCAGTGCCGCCTTTACCTCGTCAAGCGAGGGCACACGCCCGGCGATCATGACCTTCTCGTCGACGACGAGTCCCGGGGTCGACATGATTCCGAACGCCATGATCTCCGGATACTCGGTGACCTTGACGATATCCGCGTCGAGGCCGAGTTCCTCGACGGCCGCGCGGACGGTCGCCTCGAGTTTCTTGCAGTTTGAGCATCCCGGGCCGAGCACTTTGATGACCATGATGGTTCCTCTCTGATTCCTCGTTAGAGGTTCGACAGTTCCCTTGCTGTTGCGCCAAGCACGTCGCGACGCAGCGTGTAGTACGACCACTGCCCGTCCTTGCGCGTGTCGATGAGCCCCGCTTTCCGGAGTACCGACATGTGGTGTGTGATGGTGGATGCCGCGAGGCCGAGGTGTTCGGATATCTTGCACGCGCAGACCTCGTCGGCCGAACAGCACGTCTTGCCGGGTTGGGGCGTTGATTCGGAGAGGACTCTCAGAATCTCCCGACGATGCTCGGAGGCGAGCGCCTTGAAGACCTCGTTGAAGTCGATTGCAGCCGCGACGGCGGTGTTCATCGGTGCTATCCCGTCGACTTTCATGCGAACCTCCATTTCGAATAGTTTCGAACTACACGCCAAAGATACCTACTGGGGTATGCGGATGTCAAGGTAGCTTGAGATAAGGCTCGTGACGGAATCGTGTCGCCTCGCTTCCGTTTCTATCGAAGTGAATGGGGTTGCTTTACAATGGTGCCATCGAAGAATGATGCGGCGAGAGAGGGGGAGTGCAGAGTCGCGGGTACCAGCAAGCGCCAGGCCTGGCGAAGCGCCAGGTGACGAGGTGGAAGCTTATCGAAAGATTCGGCGGATGGCTTCCCGGCATCTCGGGGTCGATACGGAGACTACAAAACCTGCGGGCGACCGCAGAACAGAACAGCTCCGGACCGAGAACGACAGCGAACACTTCTTCGATCAGCGCGTGCGTGCGGTTTCGTTCTCCGCGCGCGGTGCAGCAGGTCACATCACCCGATTAATCGACCCTGGAGGTCATATATGTGCGGAATCGTCGGCTACGTCGGTCCGAGGCAGGCAAAGGACGTCTTGCTCTCCGGCCTCATCAAATTGGAGTACCGCGGGTATGACTCCGCGGGAATCGCGATCCTCGACGGCGGGGAGGGGATCGGCGTGCTGTGTCGCGCCGGAAAGATCTCCGAGCTCGCCGAGCAGGTCCAGGCCACCCCGCTCCCCGGCGGTTCGGGAATCGGCCACACGCGTTGGGCGACCCACGGCGGACCGAGCGAGGAGAACGCGCATCCGCACCGCGACTGCACCGGCAAGATCGCGGTGGTGCACAACGGCATCATCGAGAACTACCTCTCCCTCAGGGAGCAGCTCCGCTCCGAGGGCCACACCTTCACGTCGGAGACCGACACCGAGGTCGTCGCTCATCTTCTTGAGAAGTACTACGACGGTGATATGGCTCTCGCGATGCGCAAGGTGGTCGAGCACCTCGAGGGCGCCTATGCGCTCGCGGCGGTCCACAGCGACCACCAGGGTCAGATCGTCGTCACGCGCCACGATTCGCCGATCGTCATCGGGGTCGGGGAGGACGAGACCGTCGTTGCCTCGGATATCCCCGCAATCGTCGAGTTCACCCGCGACGTCATCTTCCTCAACGACGGCGAGTTCGCCGTAGTGACCCATGACGGCGTCACCTTGCTCGACGCCGCGGGTAACGAGATCGAGCCCGAGATCGACCACGTCGATTGGGACGTCGCAGCCGCCGAGCGGGGCGGGTACGAGGACTTCATGATCAAGGAGATCCACGAGCAGCCGCGGGTCATCCATGACACGTTGGTCGGTCGCGTCGCCGACGGTGTGGTCGAGCTCGACGAGCTCGCCCTCACGGCCGACGAACTCACCGCCATCGACCGCATCTATATCATCGCGTGTGGCACCAGCTACCACGCCGGCTTGGTCGCCAAGACGCTCATCGAGTCGTGGGCGCGCATCCCCGTCGAAGTCGACGTCTCCAGCGAGTTCAGGTACCGCGACCCGATCGTCACCGATACGACCCTCGTCGTCGCCATCACGCAGTCCGGCGAGACGGCCGACACCCTCGCCGGCATCCGCGAGGCCCGGTCGCGCGGCGCGAAGGTCTTCTCGGTGACCAACGTCATCGGCTCCCGCGTCACCCGCGAGAGCGACGGGGTCATCTACACCAAGGCCGGCCCCGAGATCTCGGTCGCGGCGACCAAGTCGTTCACCGCCCAGCTCGCCGCCATCTACGTTCTCGCGCTCTTCCTCGCGCAGAGCAAAGGCAAGCTCTCGCCCGACCAGATCCAGGGGATATTCGACGAGCTCAACGAGATTCCCGCGATGGTCGAGCACATCCTGAGCGACACCTCCGCCATCGAGCGTTGCGCCGACCAGTGCGTCGACGCCCACTCCGCGCTCTTCCTAGGCAGGGGCATCGGTTCGGCGGTCTGCGCCGAGGGCGCTCTCAAGCTCAAAGAGATCAGCTACCTGCACGCCGAGGCGTATCCCGCAGGCGAGCTCAAGCACGGACCCATCGCGCTCGTCGACGACGGCATTCCGGTCATCGCGGTCGCGACCGAGAGCTCGACTCGTGAGAAGACCATCTCGAATATCCAGGAGGTGAAGGCGCGCGGTGCCATCACCATCGCTGTGGCGACCGAGGGCGACGAGACGATCGCGCACCACACCGAGTACATCATGTACATCCCGAAGGTCAGCGAGCTGCTCTCCGCGATTCCCGCGGTGGTACCGTTGCAGCTCTTTGCCCGCTTCGTCGCGCTCAAGCGCGGGTGCAACATCGACCAGCCCCGCAACCTCGCAAAATCGGTAACGGTGGAGTAGAGATGTCGGTAGCGGGCCTCGGGGTCGATATCGTCGAGATCGAGCGCATGAAGCGCGCCCTCGCCAAGTCGCCGAACATCCGGCAGAAGGCGTTCTCCGTCGCTGAGCAGGAGTACTGCGACAAGTCCTCTCGCCCCGAGATCCACTACGCTCTGCGGTTCGCTGCCAAAGAGGCCGTACTCAAGGCGCTGGGTACCGGGTTCACCGGCATGAGGTTCACCGACGTCGAAGTGGTTCGAGACGAGAAGGGCCGGCCGTCGCCGAAGCTCTCCGGTCGCGCCGCCCAAGTCGCCGAGGAGCGCGGCATCGTCGAGATGCACCTCTCGCTTTCCTTCACGCACACCACCGCGGTCGCATCTGCGGTCGCGGTGACCGAGGCGTCGCGTCCCGTCAAAGACGACCGCGTCGATCCCCGTGCGGAGCTCGCCGCATCGTTCAAGGAGATGCGCGGGATGCTGGACTCCATCGATGCACCGCGTCCGACCTCAGGGTATGAATCCTCCGAAGAGAGTCACGATGTGCCGGGGGACAGCGAGGAGTAACCGGAACGGAGGTGCGCGGTGGACCTGAACCTCGAGTTGGTCGAGCCCGATTATCCGGGGCTGATCCCCATGCGGGAACCGGACGCGCACAAGTACTCCCACGGCACGGTGCTGGTGATCGCTGGCTCAGAGCGTTTCCCTGGGGCCGCGGTCCTGGCGACCAAGGCGGCCGCTCGGAGTGGGGCGGGCTACGTGACGCTCGCGACTCCGGGACGCTCGGCGGATGTCGCCCATGTGCATCTGCTTTCGTCTCCGGTGCTGAGGTGCCTCGACGTGGACGGTGCGTTCGCCTCCGAATCCATCGAACCTCTCCTCGCTCGGGCAGCGCTGGTTGATGCCGTCGTGTTGGGCCCCGGAATCCTGGTGACCGACGGGACACGCCGTCTCGTCTCCGCCTTCCTCTCCCGATGCGACAAGCCTTTGGTCATCGATGCCGATGCGCTCAACGTCATCTCCGAGGACCCTTCCGCGCTCTTGGCGCGCACCGCTCCCTGTGTGCTCACCCCTCACGAGGGGGAGGCGGGGAGACTCGCGTCCGCGCTGGGCGTGAGCATGTCTTCCGATAGGGTATTCTCGTGTCAGGCGCTCACTGGAGCAGGACGAGCGGTGCTGCTCAAGGGGCTGGGGACGGTGACGTGCGACGCGACGCGTTGTGCGAGATGTCCACGGGGCTCGGCGGCACTCGCGACGGCCGGGACCGGGGATGTGCTGAGCGGCGTGATCGGAGCGCTTCTCGCCGCGGGGCTCGATCCGTTCTCCGCCGGTGCCTTGGCCGCGTATCTGCACGGCAGGGCAGGGGAGTTGGCGGAGGCTCGACGGGGGGTGCTCGGCACCCTCGCGGAGGATGTGCTCGACGAGTTGCCACAGGCGTTTATTGAATCGAGTCGATGACTCGGCCGATGTTTTGGAGGAAGACATGGAAGAGATCCGCGTATCCGAAGTCATGACGAAGAACCCCACCACGATCGATGCGGAGACTCCGATCCTGGAGGTTGCCCGCGTGCTCGTGGAGAATAAGATCGGCGGCCTTCCGGTGGTCAAGGACGGGAAACTCATCGGAATCGTCACGGATGGCGACCTGATCATGCAGGACATCCGCCTCGAGTACCCGAGCTACGTCCAGTTCATCGACGGCGTGTTCCTCTCGCCGGCTGCGGTTTCGCGTTTCGAGGATCGTCTCAGGAAGGCCGTGGGCGCGCACGTCGAGGACGTCATGACCACCGACGTCGTCACCACGACCCCGACGTCGACCATCGAAGATGCCGCGACGCTCATGGTGGAGAACCGCATCTCGCGCCTCCCCGTCGTCGAGGGCGACACCGTCGTCGGAATCATCACAAAGGCGGACATCGTCCGCTCCATGCTCAAGGCGTAGCGCGGTGCGGTTCACCAGGTGGGCTTGGATGGAGGTCGACCTCTCTGCGATTCGCGTGAACGTCGCGACGTTCCGCGAGCGCATCGGGCCTCAACGAAAGCTGATGGCCGTCGTCAAGGCGGACGGATACGGCCACGGCGCCGTCGAGGTCGCGCGCACGGCCCTCGGAGCGGGGGCTGACTTTCTCGGCGTGGCCACGGTCGACGAGGCCATCGAACTGCGCCGCTCGGGGATCGTGGCGCCAACGCTCATACTCTCCGAGCCGCCCATCGACGCCCTGCCGCTTCTGTTCGAGTACCGGATCATCCCGGCCGTCTCCACCACCGAGTTCGCGCTCGCGCTCGGCGAGCTCGCGGAGGCGCGCGACGACGTGGCCCCGTTCCACCTCAAGGTCGATACGGGCATGAACCGCATCGGGGTGCATCATCTGGATGCTCCCGGATTCGCGAACTCGTTCTCCTTCCATCCCGGTCTTCGGATGGAGGGTGTCTTCACCCACTTCGCGACGGCGGATGTCCCCGGCGACTGGGAGTACACCGCACAGCTGGAGAAGTTTACGACGGCGGTCACGGCCATGCGCCAAGACGGCGTGGACGTCGGGATCGTGCATGCTGCGAACTCGGCCGCGACGATTCTGCACCCCGAGGCTCTGTTCGACATGGTCCGCGTCGGAATCTCGCTCTACGGACTGCACCCCGACGCGAGCACCAAGGGTGCGATCGATCTGGTTCCCGCCATGTCGGTCAAGGCCCGCATCACACTCGTGAAGGAGCCCTCGCTCGGCGAGGGGGTCGGCTACGGGCTCACGCACCGAGTCGGGCTCAACGCGCAGATCGCGACGATCCCACTCGGATACGCAGACGGCGTCCACCGCGTCCTCTCCGGCAAGATGGACGCACTCCATGGCGGCCGACGAGTGAGCCAGGTCGGCCGGGTGTGCATGGACCAGATGATGCTGGAGACCTCTCCGACCCGCACGCGTGCCGGTCTTTTGGGCGGCTTCCAAGTCGGGGACGAGGTCGTGTTGGTGGGTCGTCAGGGCGGAGCCGAGATAGAACTCGACGAACTCGCCGAGACGGCAGGCACGATCAACTACGAACTCGCGTGCTCATTTGGGATGAGACTTCCAAAGATTTTCCTCTAGTTGTGTATTTCCCGTGGAGTGGTGATAGACTCAAGTCGACTGGTTTAGCAAGGCAATGACTCAACTGAATACAGTTCCGACTAGAGCGAGTTCGGGGAGGTCCCATGGGAAGGGTACCTGCGGACGAATCGTGTGCCTGCATGAGCAGCTCACCGCTCGACCGCATACTGGAACGAGAGTCTGTACTGCTGAACCGGGTCAACAAGGCCACCGATCAAGCCGCACGGCTGATCGCTGAAGCCCAGGAGTCCGTGCCTGCCATCCTCGAGGAGGGCAAGCACGAGGCACTGCGTCTCGCAGAGATCGAAACCGGGCGCATCGCCCAAGAAACCAAAGAACAACTCAAAGAGATCGAGGCGCAACGCGAGAAGGATCGCGGAGCCCTGCGTCGCGCTCTCGAGGCGAATGTCCCGGAGACCGTCGCCTTCATCATCGCCGCTGTCATCGGCGAGGGTTCCGTCACGCCCGGTCACGGAGGGGAGTAGCGATGCTCGTCGAGATGTCGCACGTTCGACTCATCGGGCTCAAGGAGCACTTCTTCGATGTGATCGACACGCTCCACTCATTCGGCAGGATCCATTTCAACGACATCACTCCCAAGATCGACTCTGGCGAACTGCCGGTCACCGCCATGCGTCTCTTCGACCGCAGCGCTCGCGAGGAGGAGACGATCGTCTCCCAGCTCCAGCGGACGCGCGCGATCATCAAGGGAGTGTTCGGGGATGCCGACATGCCCGCGCCTTTCGAGGTCGGCGAAAACGAGCTGCTGAAACTCGACAATGCGAAGCTGATAGCCGAGGGGGAGCGCCTGCTCGGCGATCTCGAGCCGCAGGCCTCCGCCATGGTCTCGGAGCTCGAGGACCTGAAGAAAGAACTCGCCGAGCTCGTCCGTTACGAGCCGCTGCTCAACAAAATCGAGCCGATCGTTTCCCAGCTCACCGCTTCGAAGCAGGATTACGACGCGATGGCTCTGCTGGTCGAGCGGAGGTACCGCCCGGTATTCGAGGAGTTCCGGACTGTTCTCGATCGCATGACCAACGGACACTCCGAGGTGGTCATCGAGGACCTGGACGATGAGAGCGTCGCGGCGATCGTCCTGTTCGAGAAGCCGTACTCGTCCGCGGTGCGCTCGTTCCTCACCGGCGAGAACATCAACCAGATAAAGTTGCCCCAGGAGTTTGAGAGCATCCCCCTTCCCGAGGCACTGGTGGCGATGCATGCGCGAATCGATACCCTCGGAGGAGTGATCGTCGCAGCCGAGGAGGCGATAGCGCGATTCGGTGAGAAGAATTTGGTGTATCTGACGAAGCTCCGCAACGCCTGCTCTGACCGGATCGCGCAGCTCGACATCATCGCGATGTTCGGCGAGACCAAGTACACGTTCGTCATAACCGGATGGGTGCCGACCGCCGATGTGGACGAGTTGCGCGAGGTCGTCGCCCGCGGCTGGGCGCAGAGCGTGGTCGTCGAGGAGTGCGAGATCGCTCCCAAGGAATTCGACGAGGTACCCGTCGCGATGTCCAACAGCGGAAGATACCGTCCGTTCGAGGCCGCCCTGAGCATCTGGGGCCTCCCACGCTACGGGTCCATCGATCCGACTCGGATCCTCGCGATCTCGTTCCCGTTCATTTTCGGAATGATCGTCGGTGATGCGGGATACGGTCTCCTCCTCCTGCTCATCTGTCTGTTCCTCAGAAAGAAGTTCCCCGAGAACAAGGCAGCCCAGGTGTTCTCCGGGCTGATGATTCCGACGTCGATCATGACGATCGTCTTCGGCATCTTCTACTTCGAGTTCTTCGGCGACCTGGCCCATGTCTACATACCGGTCATCAACCAGCTGCATCCGATACAGATCGGCGCAGGATTCTCGATTCCGTTCGTACGCACCTCGAAAATGATGCTCAACACCTTCCTGGTGATGGCTGTCGGATTCGGCGTACTCCACGTGATGTTCGGGCTTGCACTCGGCATCATCAACGGCAAGCGCGGCGGCGAGCGCTCCCACGTCATCATGCGAAGTGGGCTGCTGACCATGTCTCTCGCAGCGGTCCTTCTTGCGGCCGTTCTCGCCATCCCGGCCCTGACCTCAGGGCTTGGCGACGTGGCGGCGGCACTCGTCCAGTACATCGCCTACTTCCTGCTCGCCTTCGGCTTCGTAACGGCAGTCTGGGGCGGCGGGATCATGGGCGCGGTCGAGACGATCGAGACGGTCAGCCACATGGCGAGCTACATCCGAATCATGGCCGTCGGGCTCGTCGGCGCACTCTTGGCAGACGCGGCCAACGAACTCGTGTTCGTGACCATGCCCAATGCGGCGGGAATCGTCATCGCGCTCATGCTCCACGTGCTTAACTTCGCGGTCATTCTGTTCAGCCCCACGATCCACGCACTCCGTCTCAATTTCCTCGAATTCTTCGGGGGGTTCTTCGAGCAAGGAAGCAAGATCTACAAGCCGTTTGTCCGGACCGGAGAGGAAGGGTAGCCATGAAGGATGCACCGAGCACGTCTCGTCGGCGCAGGGCACTGACGTTGTCGCTCTCAGTCGCTGCGATGACACTCGCGCCGACGATTGCGGCTGCGGCGGAAGCTGCGACCACGGAGGTCGACCCCAAGGTCGCGATGGCGAAGTACATCGCTGCGGGAGGAGCCATGGCGGTATCAGCCGCCGCGGCAGGATTCGCCCAGGCGAAGATCGGTGCCGCTGCAGCGGGAACGCTTGCAGAGCGTCCCGAGGCCGCGACGATGCTCATCGTCTTGCAGGTCCTCCCCGAGATCATCGTCCTCCTCGGATTCGTCACCGCTCTGATCATCTCGGGTTAGGTGATCCGACATGGCGATCGAGGATATCCTTGTCGCTGTCGACGGGCAGGCCGAGGCAGAGATCGAGCGGATTCTCGCCGATGCGGACGAGAGGGCGCGGGAGATCATCGCCCAAGCCCATCGGAAGAAGCAGGCGGAGATCGAGCGGTATGTGGCCGAGAAGGTCGAGCTGCAGCGCAAGGAGTCGGAGAGGCAGATCAACGCCGCCCACACGGCGAACCGCCGTGCGCTGGCGGACGTGCGCCGCGGCGTGTTCGAGGCGGTGTTCGTCCTCGCGGAGGAACGCCTCCAGACACTGAGGAAAGACCCCGCCTACCCTGAGATTCTGCCGCGTTTGATCGACGAGGCCGTAGCCGGCATCAAGGGAAAGTGCCACGTCCACGTGGACAAACGGGATGTGGACTTGGTCACGGGGACCTACTGCGGGTCTCTGGTGACCGGCGATCTCGAGACGGCCGGAGGTGCGGTCGTCGTGTCCGAGGACGGACGGGTCAAGCGGAGCAACACGGTCGAGGATCGTCTCGAAAGAATCCATGACGAGCGTGTCAGGGAGATCTCGGAGGTGCTCTACCAATGAGCCGGCCCACGCAGCCTGCGGGAATCGAATACGCGAACGCACGCATCCGCGCGGCGCGTTCCCGGCTGCTGAAGCCCGAAGACTTCGAGGCCTTCATGGCCGTGCCCGACCTGGACGGATTCATCCGAGTGCTTGGGTCGAACGGATACGGCAGCTACCTCGAGGATGCCCGCCTCACCAAGTCGGGAATCGCGGCGGTGAGCTTTGCGCTGCAGGAGGCGATGTCGGACGCCTACTCGTTCGTGTTCGGCCTCTTCACTCCCGCGTATCGCAAACACCTCGAGACGTTCGTCGGGCGCCGGGATGTCCAAGACCTCAAGACGGTCGTCAGAGGCAAGGCGGCCGGTATCTCGGCGGCGGAGATCATCGACTCGTTGACTGGAACCGGAGCGACGATTCCCCGAGACGACCTGGTGCTCCTCGCTGAGCAGGAAACAATCGAGGATATGGTCGCGCTCGCACTCACGCTGCGCATGCCCTACGCATCCGCGCTGAATGCGGGCCTGCTCGAGTACCAACTTAAAGAGGCCATGGTCGACTTCGAGATCGAGCTGGATCGCGCATACGCCAAATGGGCGCACGAGCGGCTGCACGGCGGAGGACCGGGGGCCGATGTGGTCCGAGAGTTGTTCGAGCAAGAGATCGACGTCGTCAACGCGGTAACCGCAATGAGGGTCGTCGATTCAAAGAGGGACATCGAGGATATCGAGCGGTACTTCCTCGAGGGCGGGAAGTTGATCGACTACCGGACATTCCTCAAGTTGACCGACGCGCCCGACATCCTCGCGTTGCTCGAACGTCTCCCGAACGACTCGTACCGCGCAGCCCTCGACGAGGCAAAGTCGGCGTACTTCCTCACCGGTTCCATTGCCGCGTGGGAGCGTGCGGTGCGCGTCTTCGAAGTGAGGCAATCTGTTCGGAAGAACAAGCGCGACGTCCTCGGATTCGGCGTTGCGCTCGCCTACCTCATCGCGAAAGAGAACGAGATCACGAACCTTCGCATCATCGCGCACGGGAAGAGGTATCGCATCCCCGACGAGATGCTGAGAAAGGAGCTCGTCTTTGTATAAGCTCACGGTCGTCACCGATCCCGAGGTGGCCGACGGTTTCCGTTTGAGCGGAGTCGACGTGCGTGTCGCGTTCTCCCCAGAGGAAGCGCGACAGATCGTCTCGGAATTGATGGACGACCCTGAAATCGGAATCATCGGACTCGACGTTCGACTCGAGTCCGGCATCGACCTCCGACTGCAGCGAAAGATCGATTCGGTCTACCGACCGGTTGTGGTGGCGCTTCCCTTGGGGGATCGCCTCGACACCGACTCGGGCGCGAGCGATCGTCTCGCCCGAATGATCCGCCGCGCGGTCGGCTTCGACGTGACACTGAAGAGAGGATGACGGCGATGAGTGTGGCCGCCAAGCTCGATGTCGGCAACATCACGAGGATCACGGGACCCGTCGTGGTCGCCGAGGGTATGTCGGGAGCGCGCATGTACGATATCGTGCGCGTCGGCGACCTCGGTCTGATGGGAGAAGTGATTCGACTCGCGGGCGACACCGCGACGATCCAGGTATACGAGGAGACCTCGGGCCTGCGGGTCGGGGAGCCGGTCGTCATCACCGGCGCACCCTTGACCGTCGAGCTCGGTCCAGGGCTTCTGTCGTCGGTGTTCGACGGCATCCAGCGTCCCCTCACCCTGCTTGCCGAGTACTCCGGTGCGTTCATCGGACGCGGTGCGAGCGTCAACCCGCTCGACCGCGTCAAGAAGTGGCCGTTCACCCCGCTCGTCGCCGCAGGTGACGAGGTCGGCCCCGGTACCATCGTGGGCGAGATACCCGAGGGGTTCATCACGCATCGCGTCATGGTTCCCCCGCGGGTTGCGGGAGGCACGCTGCAATGGGTCGCCCCGGAAGGGGAGTACACCGTCGAGGACGTCGTCGCCCGGTTCGAGGACGGCACCGAGGTGCGCGTATCCCAGAAGTGGCCGGTCCGAGAAGCGCGTCCGTATCTGCGCAGGCTCGACCCCTCCAAGCCGTTCATCACGGGTATGCGCGTGCTCGACACGCTGTTCCCGATCGCGCTGGGCGGAAACGCCATCATCCCGGGAGGCTTCGGGACGGGGAAAACCGTCACGCAGCAGTCGCTGGCGAAGTGGGCCGACGTCGACATCATCGTCTACATCGGGTGCGGCGAGCGCGGAAACGAGATGACCGAGGTGCTCGTAGAGTTCCCTGAGCTCGAGGATCCGCGCACCGGCGCACCGCTGATGCAGCGCACCGTCTTGGTCGCGAACACCTCCAACATGCCGGTCGCAGCGCGCGAGGCCTCGATCTATGTCGGGGTCACGATCGCGGAGTACTACCGGGACATGGGCTACAGCGTCGCGATGATGGCCGACTCGACGTCGCGATGGGGAGAGGCGCTGCGCGAGGTCTCCGGTCGTCTCGAGGAGATGCCCGGCGAGGAAGGGTACCCCGCTTATCTGGCGACACGACTCGCGGCGTTCTACGAGAGGAGCGGGCGTGTGGTTCCGCTCGGTGCCGACGAGGGTCGCGAGGGTTCGGTCACGATGGTCGGTGCGGTCTCCCCTGCGGGAGGCGACCTCTCTGAGCCGATGACCCAGAACTCGCTGCGCGTCACCGGGGCGTTCTGGGCGCTGGACACCGACCTCGCACATCGCCGGCACTTCCCGGCGATCAGCTGGACCAAGAGTTACACGCTGTTCCTCGGGCAGGTCGCCCCATGGTATGAGAGCAACGTCTCGACTGACTGGGCGGTCGCGCGCGAGCGCGCCATGTCGATCCTCCAGAAGGAGATCGAGCTCCAGGAGATCGTGCAGCTCATCGGTCCCGACGCGCTGCCCGACAGCGAGAAGGCCACCCTCGAGTTCGCGCGCATGATCCGCGAGGATTTCCTCCAGCAGTTCGCCTTCGACGAGGTCGACGCGTACTGCCCCGTCGAGAAACAGTTCGTCATCCTCGACACCATCCTCACCTTCGCGGATGCGGTGGAGGACGCGATGGCGCACGGGGTGCTGCTCCAGACGGTCGTCGGCCTGCCCCTGCGCAACGAGATCGCTGCGCTCAAGACGACGCCTCACGAAGAGGCGATGGAACGTGCCAAGGAGCTGTCGATGAGCATACGCTCGACGCTTTCGGGATTGGAGGTGGAGTGAGATGGCCGAGAAGTCGATACCACTGATCACCACGCGCTACCGGACCCTCTCCTCGGTCGCCGGTCCGCTGATCATCGTCGAAGGGGTCGAGGGGGTCGCTTACGATGAGACGGTCGAGGTGCACCTCGCCTCGGGAGCCCTTCGCTCGGGTAAGGTGCTCGAGGTCTTCGGCGACACCGCCGTCGTCCAGATTTACGAGGGTACGCGCGGCATCGATGTCGATCTGACCTCGACGCGCTTTCTGGGTGAGGTCGCGAAGATCGACGTCTCCCAGGAGCTTCTCGGACGCGTCCTCAACGGAACCGGCAAGCCCATCGACGGCGGAGCGACCATCATCCCCGAGGAGCGCCGCGACATAAACGGCGCCCCGATCAACCCGATGATGCGCGTGCAGCCCTCGGACTTCATCGAGACGGGCGTCTCGGCGATCGACGGCCTCAACACCCTCGTGCGCGGCCAGAAGCTGCCGATCTTCACGGCATCGGGACTTCCCGCCAACGAGCTCGCCGCACTCATCGTGAGGCAGGCGCGCGTGCTCTCGGGCGAGGAGTTCGCCATCGTGTTCGGCGCCATGGGCATCACGCACCGCGAGGCCTCGTATTTCGTGAAGAGTTTCGAGGAGAGCGGGGCGCTCGACCGCGTCGTTCTGTTCATGAACCTGGCCGATGACCCCACCGTCGAGAGAATCCTCACACCTCGGTGCGCGCTCACGGTCGCCGAGTACCTCGCGTTCACCTGTGAGATGCAGGTGCTCGTCGTACTCTCGGACATGACCAACTACTGCGAGGCCCTGCGCGAGATATCGACCGCTCGCGAGGAGGTTCCCGGACGTCGCGGATATCCCGGCTATCTCTACACCGACCTCTCGTCCATCTACGAGCGCGCCGGCCGTATCAAGGGGAGCAAGGGCTCGATCACGCAGCTCCCCATCCTCTCCATGCCCGATGACGACATCACCCACCCGATCCCCGACCTCACCGGCTACATCACAGAAGGGCAGATCGTCCTCTCGCGCGGACTCCACCGCCGGGGCATCTTCCCGCCGGTCGACGCGCTCCCGTGCCTCTCGCGCCTGATGAACTCGGGAATCGGAGCGACGAAGACGCGCGAGGACCACAGCGCCGTGGCCAACCAGCTCTACGCCGCGTACGCACACGGCAGTGAGCTGAGGAGGCTCGTCGCCATCGTCGGTGAGGAGGCGCTCTCTGACATCGACCGCTCTTACCTGCGGTTCGCCGAGGGGTTCGAGACCAGGTTCATCGGACAGGGCACGACGGGACGGACCATCGCCGAGACGCTCGACGTCGGCTGGGAACTCCTGGCCCTGCTGCCCATCGAGGAACTCAAGCGCGTCACGAAGTTCATCGACAAATACCATCCCGCACGAAAGGCTGTCGAGACGGTCGGGGGTGTCTAGGCGATGGAGGAGGTCCGGCCGACACGTGCGGAACTGCTCGACCGGCGGGGGCAGATCGTCGTCGCCGAACAGGGTATGGAGCTGCTGAAGAGCAAGCGAGACGCGCTCATGCTCGAGTTCATGTCGGTCATCGACGAGACTCTGCGCCTGTCCGGGCTTCTCACCGACTCGCTCATGAAGGCGCAGTACGCGATAGAACTCGCCCGTGCAATCGACGGCGAGTCAGCGGTTCACTCGGCCGCGCTCGCCTCGAAGGGCGAGGTGCTGATGGAGATCGACGGCCGTCGCGTCATGGGCGTGGCCGTGCCCGTCGTCAAACGCGGCCCTCGGCCCGAGCGCGACTCGTTCAACCGCGGGTACTCTCCAACCGGGGTGTCGTCCCACATCAGTGAGGCGGCCGAGCAGTTCGAGGCCGCGATCGCAGCCATCCTCGAGTACGCCGAGATCGAGACGCGCCTCAAGCGTCTGGGCGAGGAGATCACGAAGACGAACCGCCGGGTCAACGCCCTCGAGCAGATCCGTATCCCCGAGCTCAAGGAGCAGGTCGCATATATCGGGCAGACCCTGGACGAGCGTTCGCGCGAGGAGCTGTTCCGTCTCAAGAAGGTCAAGAAGAACATCGAGCGCAAGAAGAACACGGCTACCTAGGGGAGCCTTGCACCCGGCAACGAAACGGCGGACTTCGGTCCGTCGCTTTCATTTCGTGCCCCACGTGCGTCGTCCGCGCGCCGGCAGGCACCGCCCTGTGCGATAGAATGACGGGATACGAAACCAAGAATCCGGGAGACGAATCATGGAGTTCTCTGAAGTCATAGAGCGTCGTCGCAGCGTGCGGCACTTCAACCCTCGCGAGCAGGTCGCCGACCATCAGGTCCGCACGATCCTTCGCGCGGGCATCGCCGCACCGTCTGCCGGCAACATCCAGCCCTGGAGGTTCACCGTCGTGCGCTCGGCCGAGGTGCGGGAGAAGATCGCCGAGTCGCTGCACGCCAAGTGGGCGGCGACCGCTCCGGTGCTCATCGTCGTTTCGGCGGATCCCCGTCAGTGCTACGCACGCTACGGTGAGAGGGGCGATTCCCTTTACGCGATCCAGGACACCGCAGCTGCGGCTGAGAACATGCTGCTCGCGACGGTCGACCTCGGTCTCGCCTCGTGCTGGATCGGCGCCTTCGACGGGGATGCCGTCAAGGAGATCTGCGGGATCAACCGCGCCCATGTCCCGATGGCCATCCTCCTGGTCGGCGTATCCGCCGAGTCCTCGGGCCGACCTGCGCGGAGGCCGCTCGAAGAAGTGGTCACGTGGATCTGACCTCAAAACAGATTCGCGAGTCTCTCGATCTGGAGGCACTCAGGTCCCTGTCCTCCGGGTGCATGCGGTGCGATCTCTCCTCGACACGGCTTCAGGTCGTGTTCGGTGAGGGCGACCCCCATGCAGAGGTCATGTTCATCGGCGAGGCACCGGGGCGCACGGAGGACGAGGGCGGTCGCCCGTTCTCAGGTGCGGCCGGCAAGGTCCTCGACGAGGCACTGGCTGCCGGAGGGCTTTCCCGCGCCGAAGTCTTCGTCACGAGCGTGGTCAAGTGCAGGCCTCCCAAGAACCGCAATCCGCGCGCCGAGGAGATGGAGCGGTGCGCCGCGATCCTGGACCGACAGGTGGAGCTCATCGACCCGCGAGTCATCGTCCTGCTGGGCACGTTCGGCGCGCGCAGGATGCTCGGTACCGCCGAGCCGATCACCGCGATCCGGGGTCGCGTATATGAATCGGGGGGAAGAGTCCTCGTGCCGGTGTTCCACCCAGCAGCAGCGATCTACGACCGCAGCAAGCGAGGCGTTCTCTTTGAAGATTTCGAGATGATCGGCGATCTATCCCGAGGGGGCGCCCGATGACGTTGACGCTTGTATCGAAGTCGCGGGAGGAGACCGAGCGCATGGGGGAGGCCCTTGCGGCGTTCCTACGCCCCGGCGACGTCGTTCTGCTCAGCGGCGACCTCGGCGCGGGTAAGACCCAGCTCTCAAAGGGAGTCGCCCGCGGGCTCGGGGTCTGCGAACCCGTCACCAGCCCGACCTTCAACATCCTGCTCGTCCACGAAGGGACGGACATGCCGCTCTTCCATTTCGACCTCTACCGGCTCGAGAACGAATCCGAGCTCGAGGACATCGACTACTTCGGGACTCTCGAGGACGAGGGAGTCTCCCTGGTCGAATGGGGTGACCGTTTTCCGGGCGCGACGCCTGAGGATGCACTCTCGATCACGATGAGCATCACCGGCGACGACTCGCGAAGCATCGAGGTTTCACCCTCCGGACCTCGCTCCGCGCACCTCGCCGACTCCTGGGTGGCGGCAGTGGGGGCCGGGCGATGAGGGTCCTTCTCTTCGACACCGCGACCGACTTCCTCGTGGCTGGAATCGGAGAAGTCCGTGACGATGGCTCCTTCGCGGTCATCGCTTCAGGGGACTGCCCCGCACCCCGTCGTGCCAACACGCTGCTGCTTCCGAGGATGCAGGAACTCATGGAGGAGACCGGGCTCACGCCTTCCGACATGGAGGGCGTCGTCTGCGGTCGCGGTCCCGGATCGTTCACGGGGGTGCGGATCGGCGTGGCCACGGCAAAAGGGGTCGCCCAGGGTCTCGGCGTGCCGCTCTGGGGCGTGTCGACACTCGACGCGATCGCCCACCGGCTGGCACACGCCGGGTTCGAGGGAGAGCTCGGGGTGGTCGGTGACGCGATGAGGGGTGAGGTCTATCCCGCCGTCTTCACGATCGCAGGGGGAGTGGTGTCGCGCCATGCACCCGATTTCGTAACCAAGCCCGAAGCCTGCGCGGACGCATGGGCCGCTCTGCCCGGCGGGCTCGCGTTGGCGGGCAACGGACTGCGCAAGTACGCACCGGTCTTCTCCGAGAGGATGGGAACGGGAGCTTGTTTCGTCGACGAGGCCTACTGGACCCCCGACACGGAAGGTCTCCTCTCAGCCTTCGTGGATGCGCTCCGCGCCGGGACAGCAGGGAGCGGGGACCCCGTCGAGCTCCTGCCCATATACACGCGGCTTTCGGATGCCGAGGAAACCGAGCGGGAGAGGAAGGGCCTCGGTCCGACCACGCCTCCGGCGACCGGTGTATCGGGGGCGACGTCATGACGCTCGACGTGACGATGCAGCCGATGTCGACGGCGGATATCGACGCGGTGCTCGCCCTCGAAGGCGGGTCGTTCTCGGGTGTCAGATGGACGCACCAGATGTTCGTCGAGGAGCTCATGCGCGACGATCGCGCGTGGTGGGTGGCGGTCGAGTACCCCGAGGGCGGCGACGCCGACTGGGGCGATGTGGTTGGTGCGGCTGGCATCTGGGTCGTCGACGGCGACGCCCACGTTCTCGGAATCTCCGTGGACCCGGACTCGCGCAGGCGGGGGATCGCGCGTCAACTGATGGAGGCGGCGTCCGCATCCGCATCGTCGATGGGGGCGCGTCGCATGACACTCGAGGTAGCCGTCACGAACGTTCCTGCATTGGCGCTTTACGAGTCGCTCGGATTCACCTCTGTGGGCGTGCGCACAGGTTATTACGATGATGGAACCGACGCGAACGTCATGTTCGCCGACCTCGCGGAGGAGGAGCGATGACGACAACTGATAAGCCTCTGATCCTCGCCATCGAGTCCTCGTGCGACGAGACGGCGGCGTCTGTCGTCCGCGGTCGCGACGAGATCCTCTCGGACGTCATCGCGAGCCAGATAGACTTCCACGCTCGCTTCGGCGGCGTTGTTCCCGAGATCGCCTCGCGAAAGCACACGGAGGCGATCGTGGGAGTGGTCGAGGAGGCGATGCGCGACGCGGCCGTGTCGCTCGGGGTCGACTCGCTGGATTTTCGCGACCTGGACGCCATCGCGGTCACGCAGGGCCCCGGCCTCGTGGGCGCCCTCGTCGTGGGCCTCGCCTACGCCAAGGGCCTCTCGTTCGCAACGGGTGTGCCCCTCATCGGGGTCAACCATCTCGAGGGCCACATCTACGCCAACCGGCTGAGCGACCGCGCGCTCGATGTGCCGCTGGTGGCGCTTGTCGTCTCGGGAGGGCACACCGCGCTTGTGCATGTCCCCGAGTGGGGCGTCTACCGGACGATGGGTGAGACGCTCGACGATGCGACGGGCGAGGCGTTCGACAAGGTCGCCAAGGTCCTGGGACTCGGATACCCGGGAGGCCCGATCCTCTCCCGCTACGCGGAGGAGGGAAACCCCGCGGCCATCGCGTTTCCGCGGGCGATGCTGCACAGCCACGACTACCGGTTCTCGCTCTCAGGTCTGAAGACGTCGGTCATCAACTACATCCGCAAGGAGCGGGAGGCGGGGCGCGAGATATCGATCCCCGACCTCGCAGCCTCCTTCCAGGCAGCGATCGTCGACGTCCAAGTCGCGAAGTCCCTGGCAGCGGTCAAGGAGACCAGGGCGAAGAACTTCTGCATCGCGGGCGGTGTCGCGGCGAACCCCGCGCTGAGAGAAGCACTCACGCGCGCCATGCAGAAAGCAGGGGTGCGCATCTCCGTGCCCTCGATGCGGTTCTGTACCGACAACGCCTCGATGATCGGGGCGGCTGCCGTCGACAAGTTCGCGCGCGGCGAGTTCCTCTCCCTCGAGGCCGATTCGCTCCCCGGGCTGCAAATCGACACTCCGGCCTGCTCCGTCTCCCAATAATCTAAGTCCTTAGGTATCAGATTCTCAACGAGCCCTTGTCTGCCTCACAGACTGCGGGTAGAATCCTGACTGCTAGCACTCGAACCGATTGAGTGCCAAAGCGAATGACGCGCCACGCGTCATGTGGGTACAAACCTACGACATAACCTGCAATGTAGGAACGAAAGAAGGAGGTCGACGTATGAATCTCAAGCCCCTGGGCGATCGCGTGATCGTCAAGCAGGCACCCGCCGAGGAGACCACCCGTTCGGGTCTCATCCTCGCGGACACCGCGAAGGAGAAGCCCCAGCGCGGAACCGTTCTCGCAGCCGGTCCCGGCAAGCGCGACAAGGACGGCAAGCACATCGAGATGGACGTCAAAGAGGGCGACGTGGTCATCTACTCCAAGTACGGCGGAACCGAGGTCAAGGTCGACGGCGAGGACGTTATCATCCTTCGCGCGGACGACATCTACGCGGTCGTCGGCTAACCGAGAACCGCTTGTATCCATTCCATCCATCCGTATGAGAAAGGGGAGTCTCGCATGGCAAAGGAGATTCGCTTCGATGAAGAGGCCCGCCACGGTCTCGCCAACGGCGTCAACAAGCTCGCCGACGCCGTCAAGGTAACGCTTGGCCCGAAGGGCCGCTACGTGGTTCTCGAGAAGAAGTTCGGCGCCCCCACCATCACCAACGACGGTGTCACTATCGCCAAGGAGATCGAGCTCGAGGATCCGCTCGAGAACATGGGTGCCCAGCTCGTCAAAGAGGTCGCCATCAAGACTAACGACGTCGCCGGTGACGGTACCACCACCGCGACTCTGCTCGCCCAGGTCATCGTGAACGAGGGCCTGCGCAACGTCTCCGCCGGAGCCAACCCGCTCGCCATCCGTCGCGGCATCGAGAAGGCCGTCGAGGCCGTCGTCGCACAGATCAAGCTCGACGCCCGCGAGATCTCCGACAAGGAGCAGATCGCTGACGTAGGAACCATCTCCGCAGCCGATTCCGCCATCGGCAACAAGATCGCCGAGGCCATGGACGTCGTGGGCAAGGACGGCGTCATCACCGTCGAGGAGTCCCAGACCTTCGGCATCGACATCGAGACCGTCGAGGGCATGCAGTTCGACAAGGGCTACATCTCGATGTACATGGTCACCGACTCCGAGCGTATGGAGGCCGTGCTCAACGACCCCTACATCCTCATCGCCAACCAGAAGATCTCCTCGATCCAGGACATCCTCCCCGTGCTCGAGAAGGTCATGCAGACCGGACGCCCGCTGCTGATCATCGCCGAGGACCTCGAGGGAGAGGCGCTCGCCACCCTGGTCGTCAACAAGATCCGCGGCACGTTCAACGCCGTCGCCGTCAAGGCTCCCGGATTCGGCGACCGTCGCAAGCGCATGATGGAGGACATCGCCGTCGTCACAGGCGGCCAGGCCGTCATGGAGGAGCTTGGCCACAAGCTCGAGAACGTTGGGCTCGAGATGCTCGGTCGCGCCAAGACCGTCAAGGTCACCAAGGACTCGACCGTCATCGTCGACGGCGCCGGTGATTCCAGCGCCATCCAGGGACGCGTCGCTCAGCTTCGCGCCGAGATCGAGCGCTCCGATTCCGACTTCGACCGCGAGAAGCTCCAGGAGCGCCTCGCCAAGCTTTCCGGCGGTGTCGCGGTCATCAAGGTCGGCGCAGCGACCGAGGTCGAGCTCAAGGAGAAGAAGCACCGCATCGAGGACGCTCTTCAGGCCACGCGCGCAGCGGTCGAAGAGGGCATCGTCCCCGGTGGTGGAGTCGCACTCGTCGCAGCTGTCAGCGCACTCGACGCTCTCGCGGTCGATGGTGAGGACGAGATGGTAGGCGTCAACATCATCCGCAAGGCGCTCGTCGCCCCGATGCACACCATCGCCGGCAACGCCGGGTTCGAGGGTAGCGTCGTCGTCGAGAAGATCAAGGGTCTCCCCAAGGGGCAGGGCCTCAACTCCGCGACCGGCGAGTACGGCGACATGTTCGCGATGGGCGTCATCGACCCCGTCAAGGTCACCCGTACCGCGCTGCAGAACGCAGCTTCGATCGCGAGCCTGATCCTCATCACCGAGGCGGCCGTGAACGACATCCCCTCCGAGAACGATGCTATGGCGGCCATGGCCGGCATGGGCGGCGGCATGGGCGGGATGATGTAGGCTTCGAGCCCACATCTGCACTGAAAACGAGGACCCCGGGAAACCGGGGTCCTTTTATTGCGGGGACGAGAGGGGCTCGAGTTTATTCTGCTTCTCGCGCGCGAGCCGCACCGCATGATCGGCGATGTTCCGTGCGGCGTCGGGGTGGGAGATGGTGGTTGCAGCTTGCCGCATCCTGCCCAAGCGCTCGGAATCGCGCACGAGGGAGCGGAACGCGCGCGCGAGCTCCTCGTCGTCATCGACGTGGACGGCCGCCCCGATGTGGGTCAGGAATTCGACATTGGCGCGTTCTTGGCCGACCGCGGGGCCCGCGAGGATCATCGGCACATCCGAGCAGACGCTCTCGGTGCAGGTCAGCCCGCCCGGCTTGCAGACGATCAGATCGCTCGCCGCCATGAGGCGGTCCATGCCCGAGACGTAGGAGAGTACAAGGAGATTGTCCAAGTGGTCGAGGCGGGCGTGATCTTCGAGCCTCTCCGCGTACTCGGCATCGCTGCCCGTGACCACCACAATGGTGATGTCCTCCGTCGCGCAAAGCTCGTTGAGTGAGCGGGAGACGAGCTTCTTGAGTCGGGCGTAAGGACCCGACATCGACGCGCCGGCAAGGATGAGGGCGATCGTTCCCGTCGCGGGCAACCCGAACTCGGCTCGAAGCGCGGCTTTGTCGTGGTGTTCTCCGAAGCCGTCTCGGGTGGGGATGCCGGTCACGGCGATCCGCTCGTCGGCGATTCCGAGGTTCAGAAGTCCAGGGCGCATCTGCTCGACGCCGACGCAGACGAGGTCGACGTGTCGGTGAGGCCAGAAGCCGTGCACGCCGTAGTCGGTCGGAACGCAGATGAGCGGGATGTCCCTTTTGAGGCGGATGCGCGAGCCGGCCACGATGTTCGCGGCGAACGCATGAGTGCAGATCACCGCATCGGCGGAGATGTCGTCAAGCCACGTCGTGAAATCGGCGTAAGCCGCCCGCGAGATCCAACCGGTCGATCCCCAGACGAAGCGCCCGAGGGAGCGGCTGCCCCACACCGCATCGTACATCGGGCCGAACGGGCCGGCGAACGTGTGGGTGGTGCGGTCCCCGTCGACCTCGAAGGTTCCGAAGTCGAGGATGTCCGCGACGTGCACGTCCACGTCCAAATGGCCCAGCGCGAGCGCGTCCGCAATCGACTCGGCGGCGACGCGATGACCCGAGCCGATGGAGGCGTAAGCGACCGCTATGTCGAGTTTCTTCGGCATGGTGGTATCATACCGCACGGTCTATCCCATCAGTTTTCGGTTCGAGCACATCATAAGGAGCTTCTCGTGGCGCTTTCGATCGGTATCGTCGGACTTCCCAACGTGGGCAAGTCGACCCTCTTCACCGCTCTCACCAAGAAGACGGGGCTCGCAGCGAACTATCCGTTCGCGACCATCGAGCCCAACGTCGGCGTCGTCGCGGTGCCCGATACGCGGATGGACAACCTGGCAAAGATCGTGAACCCGCAGCGCATGATGCCCGCCACCGTCGAGTTCGTCGACATCGCGGGGCTCGTCAAGGGCGCCAACGAGGGCGAGGGACTCGGCAACCAGTTCCTCGCGAACATCCGCGAGACCGACGCCATCTGCGAGGTCGTGCGCTACTTCTCCGATCCCGACGTGATCCACGTCGAGGGCAAGGTCGATCCCGAGGGCGACGTCGAGACGATCCGCACCGAGCTGGTGCTTGCGGACCTCGCGACGCTGGACAAGGCGCTGCCCCGTCTCGAGAAGGACTCGCGCAAGGACAAGGACCTCCTCGCCAAAGTTGAACTGATCAAGCGCCTCCTCGAGTGGCTCGATCAGGGTCACCGCGCGGCCAAGATGGAGATGACCGACGACGAGAGGGCGATGCTCCAGGACCTGCATCTGCTCACGATGAAGCCGATGCTCTACGTCGCGAACGTCGACGAGGAGACGCTCGGAGCCGAGCTCGCCCCGATCGACGGCGTCATGCCGGTCGCGATCTGCGCGAAGGTCGAGGCCGACCTCGCCGAGCTCGATGAGGAAGAGGCGGCCGAGTACCTTGAGAGCCTCGGGCTTGCCGAGCCGGGACTGAACACGCTCATTCGGGAAGCCTACCGCCTGCTCGGACTCCAGTCGTACTTCACGGCCGGCGTCCAGGAGGTGCGTGCCTGGACCATCCCGATCGGCGCCCGCGCCCCTCAGGCGGCCGGCGTCATCCACACCGATTTCGAGCGCGGCTTCATCAAAGCCGAGGTCATGTCCTACGAGGATTTCGTGGAGTACGGCGGTGAGGCGGGCTGCAAGGCGGCCGGGAAGTTGCGGATCGAAGGCAAGGAGTACGTCCTCGCCGACGGCGACGTCGTTCACTTCCGCTTCAACGTCTAGGGCTCGTCGGTTCCCCTACAGAGGTCCGTTGCCGATCGAGTAGTCGAGCGATCGGAAGAAGGAATCGGGCATGGCCTCGGTGCCGCCCATGACGTACACCCTCTGGAATCCGCTCGTCGCGACGAAGGGCTCGAGCCA
>CAZMJV010000004.1:59336-61988 GCA_964566905.1 uncultured Coriobacteriia bacterium
GCGAGGAATCGTGAGGCCTGAGCTCCGAGCTGTGATGCAGGCGTGAGCAGCAGGGGAATGCGGAGCGATGCCGCCGTCGCGGAGGCCGAGACGCCGTCCGCGTAGTTCTCTCCGGAAACCACCAGGACGGAACCCGCTCCCGCGCCTTGAGCGGGAACGCCGCACTCCTTCGCTATCAGATACGAAGTGTCGTACAGGGTCGTTCCGCCGATTCGTCGGGCGGTCGGCCCCGCAAGCGCTGCAGCGGCCGGGGCCGCGGCAGGTTCGCCGGTCGGCTCGACAGAAGTCGAGGCTTCGAGAGCGGGCGTCGACTCGATGGAGACCGTCGCCTCGAGGGCCGACGGTGCGGCGAGGGGGAATCCCCCCGCGACGCGGGCGACAGCCAATGCCTGCTCCAGAACGGAGTCGGATATCGCCAGATTCCCTCCGATTACGACGATCTGCGACGGGTGGAGGCGTCTGATAGCGTCCGCGGTTGCGGGCGGGAGCGTCTTTGATCCAGTGAGGAGGATCGGGGCGTCGAGTTTTCCTGAGAGGGTCGATGCGGCGAGCGCGTCAGACCATCCCTCTCCGGATGCGAGAATGACCGAGCCGGCGCCGGTCGGCCAGCCAGTCTGCGCGATGAGCGCCGCGGTGTCGTAGAGGGTCTCGCCGCCGATCCTGGTCTTCTCCACGTGGAAGGTGCCGAGGTTCTCCACGATCGCATCGGCCATGGTGGCCGCCGCCTGACGCTGAAGCACGGGATTGATGAGTTTGGCGAGGTCCCAGGAGTTGGACATGAAGCCGAGCTCGACGAGGACTGCAGGCATGTCGGTGTTCCAGAGGACGTAGAGATCGCCGTACTTGTTGGTGCGTGCCGAACTCCCATAGACCGTTTCGAGGTTGTCGAGGATCGAATCGGCAAGGACCTTGGACCGGGCGCTTGTAGCGACCTCCGGGTACTGGTAGAAGACCTCTGTCCCGTACGGGGCGCCCGTGGAGTAGGAATTGCAGTGGATGGAGACGAAGAGGTCGGCTCCGAAGGCGTTTGCGAGAGCCGGTCGGTCCGCAAGCTCCACGCGGGTGTCGCCGGTCCTGCTCTGGCCGACCAAGACGCCGCGCGCTGCGAGCTCTTCCGCCAGCATGAGAGAGACGGGGAGGTTGAAGTTCTTCTCTTGGTAGACGCCGCTGATGGCGCCCGGCTGATCTCCGCCGTGACCTGCGTCGACCCACACGCGAGCGCCCGCCGACGCTTGGGCGGGTGTTACGAGGAGCATGAGTGCGAGCAGGAGACCTACGGTAGCCTGGCGGGCTGCGGACGGGGTTGTCACGGTCGTTCCCCCTTGTGTATTTGGTGCCAGTTGTTCAGATTATAGTCCGAACGTCTTTAGTTTAGACGCGGATTGCTCTATCATGTTGACACCGAAGGCACTGCCGTCGGCGGACGGGCAGGGCTTCTTCTTTTTCGAGACCGGTTGCCCTTCCCCCGAAGGCCGCCCGGTCTTTGTCGTATCTGTCGTAAAAAGCCCGCGTGGGCTGGATGTCGAGGAGGCAACACAAGCATGGAAGTCGAAATCGGACGTGGTAAGACCGGTCGTCGAGCATACGGGTTCGACGATATCGCGATCGTTCCGTCGCGCCGCACGCGCGATCCTCGCGATGTAGACACCACATGGGCGTTCAATTTCAAGGGCAGGGAGTACTCCTTCCCGATTCCGGTGCTTGCGTCTGCAATGGACGGCGTCGTCGATCCCAACTTCGCCATCACGCTGGGCAAGCTCGGCGGTCTTGCGGTCCTCAACCTCGAGGGAATCCAGACCCGCTATGAGGACCCCAACCCCTACCTCGACCAGATCGCCGGGTTCGAGAAGGACGTCGCGACCCGCCAGATGCAGGACATCTACCGCGAGCCCATCAAGCCCGAGCTGATCACCCAGCGCATCAAGGAGATCAAGGCCGGCGGAGTGCTCGCAGCCGCATCCCTGACCCCGCAGAACGCCGAGCGCTACCTCGAGGCCGCGCTGGAGGGCGGGATCGACATCCTGGTCATCCAGGGTACGGTCCTCTCCGCTGAGCATGTCTCCAGCTTCGACAAGCCCCTCGACCTCAACGCCTTCGTCCGCGACCTCCCCATCCCCTCGATCCTCGGCGGATGCTGCTCCTACCAGAGCGCCCTGCACCTCATGCGCGCCGGCGCTGTCGGCGTACTCGTGGGCGTCGGCCCCGGCCACGCCTGCACCTCCCGTCGCGTCCTCGGCATCGGTGTCCCGCAGGCGACTGCGATCGCAGACGCTTCCGCGGCGCGCACCCGCTTCCTTGAGGAGACCGGCACTTACGCCCACGTCATCGCCGACGGTGGAATGCGCACGGGCGGCGACCTCGCCAAGGCCGTCGCGATGGGCGCCGACGCCTGCATGATCGGTTCGCCGATGGCCACCGCCTCCGAGGCCCCGGGCCGCGGTTACCACTGGGGCATGGCGACGTTCCACCCCGACCTGCCCCGCGGCGCGCGCGTGTACGCCGGCATCAAGGGAACCCTCTCCGAGGTCCTTGTCGGCCCCGCCCACGAGAACGACGGTACGCTCAACCTCATCGGCGGACTCCGCACCTCGATGTCCACCTGCGGCTACGAGAACCTCAAGTCCTTCCAGAAGGCCGAGGTCATGGTCGCCC
>CAZMJV010000005.1:0-58241 GCA_964566905.1 uncultured Coriobacteriia bacterium
CACGCTGTGAAGCCCTCGATCGACTCCTCGGAGATCACGTAGTCACCCGTGACCAACCCTTCGAGGAGCTTGCTCCAACCATTGGCGTCGCTCAACACGAAGGTCGTGTCGTACCCATCGGGTCCGGTCACGTGGAATGTGACCTCGGCGCCTTCCATCGGCTCGATCGGGACACCGGCGAAGGAGTGGAACTCCTTGGATATCTCGAGCTCGCCATCAGGGACGTGCTTGTTGATGATCTCTACCTTCCCGAGCGGGCGGCCGTCGGGAAGCGTGTAGTGGCCGCTCTCCTCGAGCTCGAAAGCGAACGGGGCCGAGTAATCCGGCACGCCGTCGATCAGAACGCCGTAGAGATCGTAGTCGGGATAATCTTCGGTGACCTTGTAGTCACCGTGGTGCATCGGGTCGAACCTCTCCGTCCAGTCGTTACCTGCGTTGAGGTGGGCGACCACGTCGAAGTCGTGCCCGGGACCATCGATGTTCACGACGAACTCATAGCCTGGGGGCAACGAGTCCATATCGACCGGGTTTCCAGCCGAGTCGAGGACGGTCTTAGTCACATCGATCGCTCCGTCTACAGGACCCGTTCCGCTCAGAGGATCGATTTCGCCGGCTGCAACGATGGGCGCAGCCGCGAGCGCGGGTGCCTCAGGCGCGGGTGCTTTGAGCACGGGCTCCTCGACTACCGGAACCCCCGTGCCTGCTTCGGCCGGAGGCAGTGCACCGCCGGCATCTCCGTCTACAACAACGGGGTCTGCGGGCAGCGGATCAGCTGGGGCGTCTACACCGAGCGGCACATCGGAGGCGACGAAGCTCTCCCACGACGGCACAACGATGTCCTCAGCTGAGGCGAAGGGCAGACTGGGAAGCCCCCCCATCACCATGCTGAATGAAAACATCAGCGTGAATAGCACTCGCAATGTTTTTCGCCTAACCATGACCTCCTCCTTACATCACAACTCCCCTGGTCCCCCTCGTTTGGTTGTTACCCCTCGACGGCGCATATCGAACGCAATATTTTGGATAGTGAACGGTCGGGAATTCCGACGTCGGGAGACTCTCGGAGCGACGTTCTTTGAAGCTGAGAAGAGCGTCCCGCAGGACGCCCCTCTCGGTTCGATTGCTTTTGTCCATGGGTCTACTTGTCGCGCTCCACACCGCGTCGGCGGCGAGTCACGGCCATTGTCGCCCCTGCCAGGAGAGCAATCGCCCCGTACCCGAACGCCATACGGAGGTCGTCACCGGTCTTGGGAACGGTAGTGGTGGTCGGATGTGTGATGGGAACCGTCACGGTGTCCGATATATCCCCTACCTTCACGGTGTTTGCCAAGGTTGTTCCTGCATAGTTCGCAGGCACCTTGTATGTGTAGGTGAAGCTCCAGGATGCCCCGGGTTCGATCGTCGGAGTGACCGTGACGGGAAGCGGGCTCACCAGGGAGTCGGTGATGGCCTCTCCGCCGATGGCGATCGTACCGGTGTTCTTGACGGTCACGGTGTAGGTGATCGTGTCGCCCGGCTTCGCGCTGGTCACATTGGCGACCTTGTCGACTGTGTAGGTCTTGTCGGGAGAGGCGGGCGTGCGATACGTGTTGACGATCGTGACGACCGTCTCGCCGGCGTTCTCAACTTCGGCGGTTGCGGGAATGGTGAGCAGCACATCGCCGACCATGTACTTCGTGTCGAAGTTGCCGGTCGTAGTCTCATGGACCACATAGTCGCCGGCAGGCAGGTCGGTGAAGATCATGTGCCAATCGTTGCCGTCGTTGAGGGCGAACTCCTCGTCAAACCCTTCCGGTCCGGTCACGGTGACCGTTACATCGACACCGGTCGATGGCAGGCCGGCGGAAGTGCGGTACTCCTTGACTATCTCGAGCGTGCCCGTGTCTTCCGTGACCTCGTTGGGGCGTGTGTTGACGACGGTGACCATCGTGGTCTCGCCATCCATCACGTGGACCCCTGCGGGGATGTCGAGAACCTCGCCACCGCTTTCATATGTCGTGGTGAGCCCTTCGATGGCGGTCTCTTCGATCATGTAGTGTCCTGCGACGAGCTCGTCGAATGTCTTGCTCCAACCATTCGCCTCGCTGAGCACGAACTCCTCATCGAACTCATCGGGTCCGGTCACATGGATTGTCACCTCGTCGCCCGCGTTCGGATCGACGGGAACACCCGCGAACGTGCGATATTCCTTGGTGATCTCGAGAGTTCCGTCCGGATTATGGAGATTCACTACGTCGACGGTACCGAGCGGATGCCCATCCTGCGTGTAGTGTCCGCTGTCCTCGAGTTCGAACTTGAGGGGAGCCTTGAAGTCCAGCTCTCCATCGATTCGGAGGCCCATGGTGTAACCGGGCTCATCCTCGGTCACGAAGTAGTTCCCGAGGTGCATATCGAGGAACGTCTCTGTGAAGTCGTTACCCGCATTGAGAACGGCTGTCCTGTCCCAATCGGGTCCGGGACCATCGAGGTACACCGTGAACTCCAAGCCCTCGGGCAGATCTGCGGGATCGATGGGATCCCCTGCCGAATCGAGAACGGTCTTGGTGACGACGATGACTCCGTCCTCAGGGTTCTCGATCGGCTGTCCGAGACCGTCGTTCAGGAGCGGCGCTGCCGCCAGGGCGGTCGGAGCAGCAAGGTCTGCTGCCGGTTCTGCCGCGAGAGGCGTTGCCGCCTCATTTGTCACGCCGACATCTGCGGGAGGCAGCGGATCTTCGATACCCGAGCCTTCCTCCACAACGGCGTCGATCTGCTCTTCCGCCGGGACCGCGTCGAGGGCGGGGGCAGTGGCCTCCACCGATGGCAGGACGGCGTCCTCGGCGACGGCGAGGGGCAGGTTTGGAAGCCCGCCCATCACCATGCTGAATGAAAACATCAGCGTGAACAGTAATCGAAACGTGCTACGTCTGTTCATGGCCTCCTCCTATCGTCGTGCTTTTCCTCCCCCTTTCTTGGTTTTTTACCCGCCTCACGAGGTCTCCAACGCACGGCGGGGCGAATCCAGACAAACGAAAGCGACGCCCAGAAGGACGCCGCCTGAGTTCAGTGCTATGTGATGCGGGCTCAGCCTTCGAGCGTCTTAGAGAGGATCTCGCTGATGAGACCGGGGTTGCCCTGGCCCTTCATCTCGCGCATGACCTGCCCGACGAAGAAACCGAGCAGACCGGTCTTGCCGCCGCGATACTGTTCGACTTGGCCGGGGTTCGCCGCGAGCACCGCGTCGACGACCGCTTGGATCGCACCTGTGTCGCTGACCTGCTTGAAGCCGCGCTCCTCGACGATCTTCTCGGGAGCATCACCGGTCTGCGCCATGGCGACGAAGACCTCCTTCGACTGCTTTGAGGAGATGTCGCCCGCATCGACCAGCGCGACCAAGGCCGCGAGGTCGGCGGGAGAGACGGGCAACTCGGCCAGCGAGACACCCTGCGCGTTCACATAGGCGGAGAGGTCGTTGAGCATGACGTTCGACACCTGCTTCGCACGGGCGTCGCCCGCGATCTCGACGGCCGCCTCGAAGAATCGAGCCATGTCGAAATCGGAGGTGAGCACGTTAGCGTCGTGCGACGGGATGCCGTAGCTCTCCATGAACCGCTTCTTCTTCGCGTCGGGCAGCTCGGGCAGGCGCAACCGCACACGCTCGATGAACTCGTCGGTGAGGTCGTAGGGCGCCAGGTCGGGCTCGGGGAAGAGACGGTAGTCGTCGGCCGTCTCCTTTGTGCGCATGACGATCGTGCGCTTGTTGGCCGGCTCCCAATGGCGGGTCTCCTGGTAGATCTCGCCGCCGCTCTCGAGAACCTCTGCCTGGCGGATGATCTCGTAGACGAGGCCGTCGTGGAGGTTCTTGAACGAGTTCATGTTCTTGAGCTCGGTCTTCGTCCCCAGTCCGGTCTCACCGCGACGGCGAAGCGAGATGTTTCCGTCGCATCGGAGCGAACCCTCTTCCATCGAGCAGTCGGAGATTCCCAGCGTGAGGTAGATCTGGCGCAGCTTCTGAACGAAGCGGCGGGCCTCCTCGGGGGTGCGAAGGTCGGGCTCGGTGACGAGCTCCATCAGCGGAGTGCCTGCGCGGTTGTAGTCCACGAGGGAGTGGTCGGCGCCGGTGATGCGCCCGTCGGTCCCGCCGACGTGGATCATCTTGCCGGTGTCCTCCTCCATGTGGATCCTGGTGATGCCGACGAGCGTCTCATAGGCTCCCGATGCGGCCTCGGGAAGGTCGAGGCGCTGCTTCGCGAGCTCGCCCTCGACGTCGACGACGATGCCGCCGCGCATGGCGAAAGCGAGAGGGCCCTGGGTGATCTGAAAGTTCTTGGGCATGTCGGGATAGAAGTAGTTCTTACGGTAGAACATCGTCTTCTTCTCGATCTCGCAGCCCGTCGCGATACCGGCGAGCACGATCGACTCGACGGCCGCCTTGTTGGGGACGGGCAGCGCGCCGGGCATGCCGAGACACACGGGGCACACGCGCGTGTTGGGCTCCCCGCCGAACTCAACGGGGCATCCGCAGAACATCTTGGTCTTCATCGTGGTGAGCTCCACGTGGACCTCGAGGCCGATCACGGCCTCCCAGTCCTGAAGCACCTCGAGCAAACGGTCTCTCATGGCTATCCCCTCGCCATCGGCGCGATGCGGTCGATCTCGTAGCAACTCTCCAACGCCGCCGCTGCACGCAGCAGGTTCGCGTCGTCGAAGTGGCGCCCGATGAGTTGGACGCCCACGGGCAGGGCGCTGTCGCTGCCCAGTCCGACAGGCACCGAGATGCCCGAGTTGCCCGCGATGTTGATGGACACGGTGAACATGTCGGAGAGGTACATCGACGTCGGGTCCTGGATCTCACCGTGGCGGAAGGCCGTGCGCGGCGAGGTGGGGGTCAGGATGACGTCCACCTGCTTGAACGCGCGGTGGTAGTCGTCGGTGATGAGGGTACGGACCTTCTGGGCCGGGAGGAAGTACTCGTTGTAGACGCCCGAGGAGAGCAGGTACGAGCCGAGCATGATGCGTCGGATCGTCTCGGCGCCGAATCCCTGAGCGCGAGAGAGATCGTACTGGTCGTTCATCGTCGCGGCGTTCTCCGCGCGATGCCCGAAACGGATCGAGTCGAAGCGCGCGAGGTTGCTGGAGGCCTCGGCCGGACCGACGATGTAGTAGGCGCTCATCGCGTGTTCGGCGTTGGGGAGCTCGACCTCGGTCACGATCGCGCCGAGCTTCTCGAAGTTGCGTGCCGCCTCGTAGGTGGCCGCGCGGACCTCGGCATCGACACCCGGGGCGTCGATCATCGAGGGGACGAGCGCGACGCGCATGCCCTCGACTCCTTCGCCGAGGTTGGAGGTGAAGTCGACCTCGGAGTGCTGCGAAGTGCAGTCGCGTGGGTCGTAGCCCGCGATCGCGTTCATGGTCATAGCGACATCGGAGACGGTCTTGCCGAACGGTCCGACCTGATCGAGCGAGGACCCGAAAGCGACGACACCGTAGCGCGAGACCACGCCGTAGGTCGGCTTGAAGCCGACGACTCCGCACAGCGCGGCGGGCTGGCGGATCGAGCCGCCGGTGTCGGAGCCCAGCGTGACGGTCGCCATGCCCGAGGCAACCGCAGCAGCGGAGCCGCCGGAGGAACCACCGGGAACGCGGGAGAGGTCCCAGGGGTTGTTCGTCGCGCCGAACGCCGAGGTCTCGGTCGAGGAGCCGAACGCGAACTCGTCCATGTTGAGCTTGCCGAGCGGGATCGCGCCGGCCTTGAGGGCGTTGGCGACGCAGGTCGCGTCGAACACCGATTCGTAATTCTCGAGCATCCTCGAGGAGCACGTCATGCGCGTTCCCAGCTGATGCATGTTGTCTTTGAAGCCGATGGGCACGCCGGCCAGAACGCCGAGCGACTCCCCGCGCGCAACCGCTGCGTCGACCGCGTCGGCTGCCGCATAGGCGAGCTCGGGCGTTACCTGGAGATATGCGTGTACGCCCTCGTTGTGGCGCTCGATGGCGCCCAGCGCTGAGGCGGTCACCTCACGTGCGGACACCTCGCCCGAGCGAACAGCCGCCGTGATGTCGGCCGCTCCCTGCGTAGTGAGATCGAAGTCGCTCACGCGTCATCGCCTCCTCCGAGGATGGTCGGGATGAGGAACGCGCCGTCCTGGACCGATGAGCCGTTGCGGAGCGCCTCTTCGCGAGAGAGAGGTTCGATGATCTCGTCGGGGCGGAACACATTCACGAGACCCTCGAGCGGATGAAACGTCGGCTCCACTCCGTCCAGGTTCACGGCCTTGATCGGCTGCAATCCATCGATGATCGAATTGAGGTCGATGGTCATCTGAGTGACCTGCGCATCGTCGAGGGCGATGCGCGAAAGTCTCGCTATGTGACGGATATCCGTCTCGGACAATGCCATGGGCGTGTCCCTTCCTGGACGACGAAAACGGCTCGCGCGCTCGGCGCGTGGCGATATTCTAATCGAAAGCGGGTTTCGGACCTATTTCTTGGGCTCGGTGATCTTTCCTTGGCTCTTCGAGAACACCCGTGCGGCGACGATCACCGTCACGATTCCCGCCAGCGTCATGCCTGCGGACAGCAGTATCTTCTCCACGAGACGTATCCTCCTTGATTCATGATTCCTCGAGTGATTGTACCCCTAGAGCGCGGGCGGCGTTCCCGTCTCGAGCACTGCAAGCAATGCAGCCTCGTCGATCACGGGCACACCCAACTCGAGAGCCTTGTCGTACTTGGACCCGGCCGCCTCGCCGGCGACGACGAACGACGTCTTCTTGCTCACGCTCGAGGCGACCTTCGCGCCACGCGCCTTGAGCTGGGCTCCAGCCTCGTCGCGGGTGAGTGACTCGAGCGCACCCGTGAGTACGAAGGTAAGCCCCGAGAGCGTCTGCGGCAACTCGGGCTCCCGGCGCTCTTCGGCGACGGTCACCCCCGAAGCTGCCAAACGGTCAATGACGGCGATGTTGTCGGGGATGGAGAAGAAGTGCTCGATGCTCTCGGCGATCTTTGGGCCGATGCCCTCGACGCTCGCGACCTGCTCGCGCGTGGCCGTGCGAAGCGCCTCGAGCGATGGGAACTCGGCGACCAAGAGTTCGGCGACCGTGGAGCCGACGTGCCTCACTCCGAGGCCGAACAGTACACGTGAGAGGGATCGAGACTTGGACGCCTCGATTGCGGCGACGAGCTTGGCCGCGACCAGGGGACCGAGGAAGATAGGCTCGCCCTCGTGACCCTTCTGCTTGCGCACGCGGCCGGTGTCGAGACCTGAGAGCGCGTCGGCGGTGAGCGTGTAGAAGTCGGCGACGTCGGTCAGCGTGCCCGACTCGACGAGCCTGGCGACGATCTCCTCGCCCATTCCGTCGATGTCGAGGGCACCGCGACCGGCCCAGTGGAGCAGACGTTCCAGCGCCTGCGCCGGGCAGTCGATCGACGTGCAGCGGTACGCAACCTCGTCCCCTTCGCGCCAGACCCTGCTTCCGCACGACGGGCAGGTCTCGGGCATCTCGAACTCGGGAGCACCCTCGGGCCGCAGCGCCTCCACATGTCCCACGACCTCGGGGATTACGTCGCCTGCCTTGCGGACGACGATCGTGTCTCCCACGCGAACGTTCTTGCGCCGGACCTCGTCGATGTTGTGAAGGGTCGCGCGCGCGATGGTCGAACCGGCGACCACGACGGGATCGAACTCCGCGACCGGGGTCAGCACGCCCGTGCGTCCCACCTGGATGATGATCTCGCGCAGAACGGTGGTCTTCTCCTCAGGAGGGAACTTGTACGCGATCGCCCAGCGAGGGGCCTTCGCGGTAAAGCCCATCTCATCTTGCAGTGCGAACGAGTCGACCTTCACGACGACGCCGTCGATCTCGTAGGGGAGTTCGTCGCGATGCTCGAGAGCGGCAACACAGAAGTCGTGGACCTCCTCGGCCGTCGAGCAGCGCTTGATGGAGGGGTTCACGTGGAAGCCCGCACGACCGAGTTCGGAGAGGAGTTCCCACTGCGCGGAGATCCCCGCCTCAGCGGGAGCGACCATGGCGTACATGAAGGTGGCAAGGTCGCGCGATGCAGTGATGGAGGGGTCCTTTTGCCTAAGTGACCCGGCCGCCGCGTTGCGGGGGTTCGCGAACGGTTGGCCGCCCGCCTCATCTTGCTCGGCGTTGAGTCGAAGAAACGAGCTCTTAGGCATGTAGACCTCGCCTCGCACCTCGACCGACGATGCGTCCGAGCTCGAGAGTGCGGCGATCTTCCCGGGCGAGAGGCGCAGCGGCACGTCACGGACGGTGCGCATGTTGACGGTGACGTCCTCGCCTACCCGCCCATCGCCACGCGTCGCGGCGCGGACCAGCAGGCCGCCCTCGTAGGTCAAGGCGATGGAGGAACCGTCGATCTTGAGCTCGCACACGTAGTCGACCCCGCCGCCGAGCGCGGAGCGGACCCTCCCGAGCCAGTCGTCGAGCTCCTCGAGGTCCATTGCGTTGTCGAGCGAGTACATGCGGCTTGCGTGGGCGACCGGAGTGAACTGGCGGGACACAGCCCCGCCGACGCGCTGCGTCGGGGAATCTTCGGTGATGAGCTCGGGATATTCGAGCTCTATCCCCTCGAGTTCGCGCACGAGCGAATCGAACGCGGCGTCCGAGATCTCGGGGGCGTCGAGCGAGTAGTAGAGATAGGTGTGATGTTCGATCTCCCGGCGAAGCTCCCGCGCACGCGAGCGCGCCGCCTCGAGCGTATCGGGCACGTTGGGCATCGGCGCGCTACTCGTCGTTCCTGAGGCGCTGCACGTGGACGGGCCCGACCTCGTAGATCGTGACCGCTGGCACGAAACGCTGCGGGCGCTCCGCCTCGTAGATCCACGCGTCCTTGAGCTCGATCTTGAAGTACGTTCCGCCTGCCGCGGGAACCGGCTCGACGCCGACCTCGTTGCAGAGGTAGGCGCGCAGTTCGGTCTCCACGTAGAACTGGAAGACGCGGATCGCGTCGCGGTACTCGGTATAGAGTGCAAGCCGTTTCTCGGCTTCGAACATATCCAACTCGTCGATCGAGTCCATCTGAGACCTCCCAGGGTCGTATCCATCAACCGAAAAATCGGTGGTTTGATTCTATCCTACGGAGCCGAGCCGAACCATGCGGGCACCCCGGACTCCGAGGGTGTCAGAAGGCACCGCTACTTCCCTTCGTTCGACTCCTCGACCATCTCGGCCGCGTGATACGACGAGCGCACGAACGGGGCGCTCGCGACCGAGGAGAAGCCCTTTTGGTAGGCGATTCGGGACAGCTCGACGAACACGGCCGGGTCCACGAACTCCGCCACCGGAAGGTGTGCGGCGCTGGGCCTCAGATACTGCCCCAGGGTGAGCATCCCGACCCCGTGTTCGAGCAGGTCGTCCATGACGGCCGCGACCTCGTCGGGCGTCTCCCCCAACCCGAGCATGAGTCCTGATTTCGTCGGCATGCCCTGCTGGACTTTGGATGCATGGGAGAGGACCGAGAGCGACCGATGGTAGTCGGCTCCCGGGCGCACCGTGGAGTAGAGACGCGGCACGGTCTCGAGGTTGTGATTGAAGACGTCGGGTCGGGCAGCCGCGACGACGGCGACGCTCTCGAGGTTGCCCGCGAAGTCGCTCGTGAGAACCTCTACGGCGATGTCGGGAAGCACGTCTCGGAGGGCGAGGATAGTCTCCGCGAAATGTGCGGCCCCGCCATCTGCCAGGTCGTCTCGCGTGACCGATGTCACGACCACGTGGCGCAGCCCGAGCTGGCGAGCGGCCTCGGCCACTCGGGCGGGTTCGCCCGGGTCGAGCGGGCCGGGCCTCCTGGTCTCCACCGCACAGAAACGGCACCCTCGGGTGCATGCGTCGCCCATGATCAGAAAGGTCGCCGTGCCCGACGAGAAGCATTCGCCCCGGTTGGGGCACTTCGCGCTCTGGCAGACGGTGTTGAGCTGCAGCGTGCCCAGCACCTCCTCCACCTCGGCAGACGCTCCGGGCGCAGAGAGAGGGCGTTTGAGCCACTGGGGAAGACGACGGGTCGCGTCGTCGGTACCGTGCGAGTAGGTCATCGCGTTGTGTCTCCATCCGATATAACGACATCGGTCGCGCCCATTCGTGCGACGCGACCGATGTAGCGTACTACAGGTTCTCGTTGAGAGGTGGCGGCTCTTTCTGCGGGCCCACCCAGAGCATTCCGTTTTCGACCTTTGCCTCGTAGACCCGAAGGGGTCGCGGGTGGCGCAGAAGTTTCGCCGCATCGAGCACGACACCCTCGAAATGGGTCCAGCGGATCACCTGGCCGGTCGTGAGGTCGAACTGAGATCCATGCCGCGGACAGGTCACGATCGTCCCGTCCAAGACTCCGTTGGCGAGGACCCCGCCCATATGCGGGCAGTGGAGGTCCGAGATCAGGAATTCCTCGCCTTTGCGGGCGACCAGCATCTCATGCTCGCCGATCTCGACTCCGACCATGGCGCCGTCCACAAATCCGTCAACCGGTCCTACTTCGAGATAATGATCCTCTTCATGCATGACCTGCTCCTTTTGTCGCGCGGATGGAGCGTGCAAGGATTACTTTACCCGTATTGCGCCGGCAAGTTCCTTGCCATCCACGAAGAACGGCTGGTCGGGGCTACCCACGAGGTCCGTCATGTCGAAGTCGAGCACGCCGCGGTCACCACGGTCAGCATGCACGGCGACAAGCAGTGAATCGGTGAGCTTGACGTCCTGCGAGAGCTTGACCACCACATCGCTGCTCGTTCCGGCGGGAATGGAGAGATAGCCGACGCGCTTGCCGGGCATGCCGTCGTTGTCCAGGTGGACGACGATCCATGCGGGCTCAGGAGCGCTCACCTTGTCGACGACGATCGAATCCGATGCGCCGGGCTGGTCGGAGAGCGTGAGCGAGGCCTCGTCGGCCGTCGCCTTGATGCCGAAATCGCGGACAGTGACGACCGTCGCGAGCTCCTTCTCGTTAACGAAGAAGGGTCGGTCCGGACTCTTCATCATGTTCTTCATGTCGAAGTCGAAGACGCCGCTCTCGCCCTTGTCGGCATGGACGGCGACGATGACCTTGGGTGAGGTGACGTCCTTGAGCTCTACCTGAACGTCAAGGTTCTCGCCTTTGGAGATGTGCTGGACGCCCACGCGGGCACCGGGCTTGCCGTTGTCGTCGAGGTGGACGACGACCCATGCGTCGGTCGGGGCCAAAACACGAGCGACGGTGAGCGAATCCACTCCGAGCTGAGCGCCTTCGACCTCGAGCTGCGCGTACTGCTCTCCGGCGACGTAACCCCAGACGCCCGTGGGGGCCGCGCTCATCGCATCGGACTTGGCGTTCTTCTCCGAGGATGCCGAGCAACCCGCGAGGGCTGAGAGCGACAGCGCCAACGCCATGACGGCGGAGATCTTGAGAATGCGGTTCATCTTCAATCCTTGTCTATGTGAAGGCACGCGGGCCTAGTTCGAGGTCTTGGACAGGCTGGGCTTGAAACGACGGAGCATGAGAGACGAGGTGACGACGCTGACGCTGGAGAGCGCCATCGCGGCGCCGGCGATCTCGGGACGCAGGATGCCCAGGGCAGCGATCGGAATGCCGAGTGTGTTGTACCCGAGCGCCCAGAAGAAGTTCTGGTAGATCTTGCGCATCGTTGCGCGGGAGAGCTCGATTGCCGTTACGACGTCGCGAAGATCGTTCTTGATGAGCACGACCCCGCCCGTCTCCATGGCGACGTCGGTTCCGCCACCCATCGCGATTCCAACATCGGCCTGTGCGAGCGCAGGCGTGTCGTTGATTCCGTCGCCGACCATGGCGGTGACCAGACCGCGCGCCTGCAGCTTCGAGACCTCCTCGGCCTTGTTCTCGGGAAGGACCTCTGCGAGCACGTGGTCGGGCTTGATGCCGGCCTGCGACGCGATCGCCTCGGCCGTGCGGCGGTTGTCACCCGTGATCATGAAGACCTCGACGCCCATCTCCGTGAGGCGGGCGACAGCCTCCCGACTGTTCTCCTTCAGAGTGTCGGCGACCGCGATGAGCCCAGCCGGCGCGCCGTCGATGGCGGCGAGCATGACCGTCTTGCCCTCGGATTCGAGCGTCTCGATCCTCTCCGAATAGGCTGAGGTATCGACGTTCTCACGAACCATGAGCTTGCGGTTCCCGAGCACCACGCGGTGCCCCTCGACGTCTCCTTCGACGCCGTGTCCGACTATCGCGGAGAAACCCGTGACCGCGGGCAACTCGATTCCGTTCTGCTGAGCGCCGTTCACGATCGCCTCGGCGAGCGGATGCTCACTGCTGCGCTCGAGTGCGGCGGAGAGACGGTAGAGGTCGTCTGATGCGAAAGAGCCGAACGGTTCGACCTCGGTCACCACGGGCTTGCCGTGGGTGAGCGTGCCGGTCTTGTCGAAGACGATGGCCTTGATCTTGTACGCGGTCTCGAGCGCCTCGCCGGACTTGATGAGGATCCCGTTCTCCGCTCCCTTGCCTGTGCCCACCATGATCGCCGTGGGGGTGGCCAGACCGAGTGCGCAGGGGCACGCGATGACCACGACGGCGGTGCCGGCGAGGAGCGCCTTCACGAAGGGGGTGAAGTTCGCATAGAACGAGGCGTCCACGAAGCCCGGGACGATGAAGAGCCAGACCAGGAAGGTAACGACCGCGATCGCCACGACGACGGGAACGAACACCGCGCTGATGCGGTCGGCGAATCGCTGCACCGGCGCCTTGGAGCCCTGGGCGTCCTCGACGAGACGGACGATCTGGGCGAGTGCAGTCTCGGAGCCGACCTTGGTCGCCCGGAACCGGAAGCTCCCGAGCTTGTTGAGCGTTGCGCCGATGACCGAGTCGCCCGCGGTCTTCTCGACCGGGATCGACTCGCCCGTGAGCATCGACTCGTCGACCGCCGAGCTCCCGTCGATGAGCACGCCGTCGACCGGGACCTTCTCGCCGGGACGCACCACGACCACGTCGCCGACGACGACCTGCTCGACGGGGATGTCGAGCTCGTCTCCTCCGCGCACGACGCGGGCGGTCTTGGCCGCGAGACCCATGAGCTTCTTGATGGCATCGCCGGTGCGACCCTTGGCGCGATTCTCGAGCAGCTTGCCGAGGAGCACGAAGGTGAGAAGCATCGCAGCGGTCTCATAGAAGACCGGCTGGTCCTCGAAGCCCGGGACGAACGTCGCAGCGAGCGAATAGAAGTACGCCGACGAGGTGCCGATGGCGATGAGCGTGTCCATGTTGCCGCTGCCGCGCTTGATCGCATGCCAGAAACCCTTGTAGAACTGTGCGCCGGCAACGATCTGTACCGGCGTCGCCAGCGCGAACGCGATGTACTTCATGACCATCATCGGGTCCCACGCGCCGCCGAAGGTGTTGGCGAGCCAAGTTGCGGCTCGCAGCGGCAGGACCTCCTCGACGGCGGGGATCATGAGCATGACCGATGGGATGGTGAGCACGAGCGCGAAGATGAAGATCATCCGCTGGCGCCTCGCCGCCTTCGCCTGGGCGATGGCCTGCGTGTCGTCTTCAACCGATGCGCCGGGGAATGTCTCGACCTTCACGGCCGCGTCGTAGCCTGCCGAGCGGACCGCGGTGATGATCTCGTCGATCCCGATCTTCTCCGGGTCGAAGTCGACCGTCCCGGTGTTCGCCGCCAGGTTGACGTTCGCTGCGGCGATCCCCTCCTTCCTGGAGAGGACCTTCTCGATCACGGCGGCGCATGAGGCGCAGGTCATGCCCGTCAGAGCGAGCGTGACATGCCCCCCGACCGGCGCGGCCTTCGGGGCAGCGATCTCGACTGCGAAGTAGCCTGCGGAGGCCACCGCATCGGAGATGGCATCCGCGTCTGTGACCTCGGGGTCGAAGGTCGTGACGAGCTTCTCGGTCGCCAAGTTGACGACGGCGGACTGCACGCCCTCCTTTTTGGAGAGGACCTTCTCTATAACGGCGGCGCATGAGGCGCAGGTCATGCCGCTGACGGCGAACGTCGCGGTATGCGACGCAGTATCGTTTCGGGGTGTTTCATTCATGGCGGAAGCCATATGCAACTCCTTCATCGGACTACCACTGTTCCAAAGACCATTTCCATACCGCAGAAGAACTCGTATTCGCCGGGCTCGAGCGCGTCGAGCTTGACGGTGACCGGACCGTTGGAGAGGTCCGCGGAGAAATCAAGGTCACGGGAGAAGACCTCGGACGTGCATCCCGAGCCCCGGCCGAACGTCAGTTCCGTTGGCACCCCCGCCGCAAGAACGATGCGGTTGGGGTCATAGTACCCCTTGCTCAGGTCGATGGTGATCCGCTGCACGCCGCCCTCGGCGACCGCGGTCCCCTCGATAGGTTCGACCGGCGCAGATCCGCCTCCGCAACAGGCACAGCTCGCGCCCCCTGAAGATGAGACATCGGCCAGTGGCGCCGCCGCTGACGCTGCGGGCGCGCCGTCCTGCTCCGAATACACGATGAGCTGTCCGGACATCATGCCCATTCCGCAGGTTAGCGTGTAGGTGCCTGCGGCCGAGGCGGGCACGTCCACGAAGGTGACGGCATTGTCGGCCAGGTTGGCGAACACGTCGAGCTGCGGGATGGCGAGCTGAGCGCTGCACCCGTTGGACTCGCGACGGTCGACGCGGATACGAACCGGTCGGTTCTCGGGAATCGCGAGGGACTGGGGAGAGAACCGTGAGTTGTCGATCACGAGGTCGACCTCGACTACTCCGTCGTCGGCGACGCGATAGTCGCCGAGAGTGGTCGACTTCTCGCCGGCGAACGCCATCTTCACCGCGGACGAATTCAGGGGGAAACCGAGGAGGGTAGCACCTCGATCCAACATGACTCCGCCGAGGACGAGAATCACGATGGCGCCCACAACGGCCATGTTCTTCTTAAACCTCTCACCAAGCTTGCTCGAGACCGCGCCGAACACGAGCATGAGCGGCAACGTGCCCAAGGCAAAACCCAGCATCGCGATCGCGCCTGCGGCAGGCGAGCCAGCGCCTGCGGCGGCAAGCTGCGCTGCCTGAAGCGGTGCACAGGGCATGAGGCCGGTCATGAGGCCGAAGGTGATCGGCGTGCTGAGCGAGGTCTTGCCGTCCGCGACATCCGACTTCGCCTTGCGGCGCAGGCTGCCAAGCGCCTTCACATAGAACGCCGGGGCCTGCGGAAGGTAGCGGCGGACGCTCTTGCCGACGGTGGTCATGGAGAACCCGATCGCGATCATGAACGCGCCGGCGACGATGGTCACCCAGCCGCGGATGCCGCCGAGGTTCAACAGAGAGCCGACCCCTCCGAGGACGAGTCCGACCGCCATGTAGCTGAGTACCTTCGCACCTTGGTACGCAAGGTGCGGGAGAAGACGCTTGAACCACGAATCGGTGGGATTCGCGTTGATGCCGTAGGTGACGACCATGGTGCCGCACATGGCGACGCAGTGGACGCTTGTCACAAGACCGGCGATGAACAGAGGGAAGAACAGATTCATTGGGTTTCCGCTTCTCTTGAAATGAAATCGCGCACAGGAAGAGACGGCCATCGGCCGCGCGCGTCTTCTAAATCAGGAGAGGGGTGGACCCCCGTCGGGGAGGAGGTATCGGCCCGGATCGTCCGTCGCTGAGGGAGTTCGACGTGATCGCGGCTACCGCGTTGAATCTCACGGCGAGAATCGCTGCGAGCGCGACGAATGCGAGCAGCAACGACTGCAACGAGCCGCCGAAGCCGGCAACGCCGCCCGAGGAGGGATCGGTAGAGGACAACGAGTGCGGGATGCATCCGGGGTCGGCGACGTCCATCGTCGTGCAGACGAGCATGATGCAGGCGGGCATGAGGGCGAGCGCTACCATCACGGCGAGCATGAGCCGCATGTAGTGCGAGCTATGTCGGGTAGCGACGGGCACGGCCCCTCCATGCGACTTGGGATTCTGCGAATCCACCTGCGCGGAGTCTACGCTATTCCCTATTCATGAAGTAGGGAATTCACAATTTCCCGACATGGGCCTGCCAAGTGCCCCACTGCGGAATCAACGCGAGATCAGACTTTCGATGCCAGCGCATGCGCGGCGGCTTTGACCGCTTCCGATACGGTCGGGTGCGCGTGGGTCGCATGGGCGACATCCTCCACGGTCATGCCCGTCCGGATCGCGAAGGCCACCTCGTGGATGATCTCGACTGCGTGAGGACCGACGATCTGGCATCCGATCACGTGACCGCTGCCCTTCTCGGCGACCAACTGCACGAATCCCTCTGTCTCGCCTTCAGCGAGGGCCTTGCCGTTGCCGGTGAACTTGGCGACGCTCGCCACCGAGTCGACGCCGCGCTCCTTGGCTCCTTCTCGGGTGGACCCTACCACGGCGACCTCGGGGAACGTGTAGACGCACGCGGGAACGCAGTCGTAGCGCACGGTCGACTCGGGCTTCTCGCCCTTGAGCAGTGCGACAGCATTGCGTGCAGCCGCCACACCCTCGTCCTCGGCGACGTGCGCGAGCATCCAACCTCCGATGAGGTCGCCGATGGCGAACACGCCCTCGACGTTGGTGCGGTAGAGCTCGTCGACCGAAAGGGCCGCGCGGTCGAAATCGAGCCCGGCCTCCTCGAAGCCGAAGCCCCGCGAACGCGGACGACGGCCGACCGCGCTGAGGAGCACGTCCGCCTCCAGCATGTCACCGCCCGAGAGTACCGTCCTCACGCGGTCGCCGACCTGCTCGACCGCTGTGACCGACTCGGCGAGACGGAAGACGACGCCGGCCTTCTCCAACTCGGCCTTCACGGCGCGAGCGACGCGGGTATCGTTTCCCGGGAGGACCTGCGGGGCCATCTCGACGACGGTCACCTTCGAACCGAACGTCGCCCATGCGCAGGCGAACTCCAGTCCGATCACGCCGCCCCCCAAGACGATCGCCTCTCCGGGGATGTCGCTGACGGCACACGCCTCGTCGCTGGTCCAGACTCCCGCGAGGTCATGGTCGATGAAGGGAAGGCGCACCACCTCGGAGCCGGTGGCGAGGATGACCGCGTCCGACTCGATCTTTGACTCACTGCCGTCCGCATCGACAACCTTGACGACATTGGCGGACACAAGACTGCCGATCCCATTGACGACGTCGACCTTGAGACGGCGCGCCTCGCTCTCGACCTGTCCGACGAGAGTGTCGACGACACCCTCCTTGCGCAGACGAAGGGCGTCGACGTCGAGCTTCATCGGACCCGCAGCCAGCCCGAACTCGGCGGCTCGCGCGTTGTCGCGCATGATGTGGGCGCTCCGGAGGATGGTCTTGGTGGGGATGCATCCCCGGTTGAGGCACGTTCCGCCCAGTCGGTCGCTCTCGACCAGCGTGACCTGCGCCCCGAGTCGTGCGGCCTCGAACGCCGCGCTGTATCCGCCGGGACCTCCGCCAAGAACCGTGATGCGCATGACTCCTCCATTGTGAGAAACCGATTACTAGTGAAAGTGAACGTTCGTGAACGCCAGCCAGACCAGGAACACTGCGAAGACGAGCATAACCCAACCGCCGACCACCGTGACGATCCGGCCGGCGCGGGCTGCGGAAGACGATTCGGTGATGCGCAGAGCCCAGCCGGCAGACGTCCCCGCGGCGATCACCAATAGGGAATGCCCGATAGCGTAGGAGAGCAGCATCATCACGCCGGCGAGGACACCGAGACCGCCGCTCGCGACTACCGCGAGGATCGCGATCAGCACGGGAGTCGAGCAGGGAGAGGAGAAGGCACCTCCCACCATGCCGAGCAACAACGCCCCGAGATACCCGCTGCGCCTCGAACCGTGAAGGTGGTGCAGGTGGGGCAGAATGCTGATCTTCCCCCATAGTTGCAGCGCCATGACTACCATGAGCACGGCGAGGAGGAGATACCACCATCGACCCGCCTCATGCAAGAACTCCCCCACCACTGCAGTCAGTGCCCCCAGCACGACGAGCGTGATGGCGGCACCGGCCGAGTACGTGAGGGAGTAGAGCAGTGGCGTGCGCCTGTCTTCGCCCGAGTACCCGCTCACGTATCCCACGATGAGCGGGATGCTCGAGAGACAGCAGGGCGTCAGGGACGCCGCGAGTCCCGCGACGAGCGCGATAAGGGGTCCGATCCAGAGATTCCCCGATATCGCGCTCGCGAGTGCGGCGACGACGGACTCCACGTTTAGTTGGGCGAACCCGTGGGTGCGAGCTGGAACTTCTGGAGTATCTCGAGCATCGCCTCGTCAGTCGTGCCGATCTCACCGTCGCGCACTCCGGTGCAACCATCGGTGTCGGAACCGGTCAGCATGTGAGCTTTGGTGAGGTTGGCCGCAGCCGCCTCGGTGCCCTGCGTGGCCATGTCGTAGTAGACGAAGCGTACCGAAGCGGGGTCGTACGACTGGGAGAATCGCTCGAAGGCATCCTTGACCTTGAGGCAGTTGTCGCATCCGTCGCCGCCGTAGGTGAACGTCGCAGTGACAGCCTCGGAGTTGCCGCTGCCGATCGCCGCGGACGCCTCCTCGACCGACGTGAAGTGCCCGCCCTTGTAGACCAGCGTCGTGTGATCGCCCGCATCGCAGATGTTGACCAGCGCGCCCTCGGCCTCAGCCCCGTCGATCGCGGGGATGGCGCCCGGCGTCTTCTTGAAGTCGACGAACTCGAAGATCACGTCCTGGCCCTCGAGCGCCTGCTGGACGTAGTCCCTGCTGGCGACGCAATCGTCGCAGGACTCGTCGCCGACGAGGATGTAGCGCGCCTTTCCGCCCGAACTCACCTTTGCCTGGTCTCCGGTGTTAGAGACCGAGAATCCGACGATCGCGGCCAGCACGACAACGACCGCGCCGACTATGAGCATCTGCTTGTTCTTCATAACGAGGTTCCTCCCATACGAGAAATATGTTCGAAATCTTTATCCGAGCGAGAATACTATGGATTTGGCGTGGAGAACCGCAATGGTCGTCTCCACCACGATAAGCACACGAACTCGCGTGTTAACGAATGCCGGCCCCACGGAGGATGCGAGGCACTGCCTCGTCCGCGCCGAGCGGCATGATGTGGATGCCGTCGGCCACCTCGCGGATCACCTTGGCCTGCTCGATCGCCAGCGCGATGGCCTCTTCATACGGGTCTTCAGCTCCGAGGATGCGCGCCTCGACATGAGGCGGGACGGAGAGTCCTGCAAGGCGACGGTTGATGAAGTTGATGACCCCCGCGCTCTTGAGGAGCAGGATGCCCGCGACGACTTTGACGCCCATCGAACGGATCTCCTCGATGCGCGGCGCGAACTTCTCGATGTCCATGACCGCCTGAGTCTGGAAGAACTCCGCTCCCGCCTCGATCTTGCGGGCCGCGCGGGCGCGCTGGATCTCCCAAGGCTCGGCCTCTGGGAACACCGCCGCACCGATGAAGAAGTCGGTACCGCCCATCAACTCCTTGCCGTTCATCGCCACGCCCTCGTTAAGGCCCTTGGCTGCAGCGATGAGTTGCGTGGAGTCGAGGTCGTAGATGCCGTGCGTCTGCGGGTGATCGCCGCCGCGGGTGTCGTCGCCGGTGACGATCAGGACGTTCTCCAACCCCAGGGTCCATGCGGCGAGCAGGTCGGACTGCAGCGCAAGACGATTGCGGTCGCGGCAGGTCTGCTGAAAGATCGGCTCGAGCCCCATATCGAGAACGGCGCGGGAAGCAGCGAGCGAGGAGAGATGGAGCGTCGCGCCCTGATTGTCCGTCACGTTCGCGGCGTCACAGTAGGGAGCGATCAGCTCGACGCTGCGCCTCATCTCCGAATAGTCCGTGCCCGCGGGAGGCGAAACCTCGCCGGTGACCACGAACTCGCCGGCATTGAGCTTATCGCGAAAGATTCCCATCGCTCCCCTCCCCGTTTTTCCGCTCACGGGTGGTGTGGGAGCCCGGGTGCAGTTTCGGCGTGTTATCGCTTACAGGCCGCGCAGCCGGCATCGGCCGCCCTTGCTCCTGGAGCCTGCGGTAGATGAGCACATGGACGCACTCGCGATCGTTGAGGACCTCGCAGCGGCCATCCCACATGCCTCCGCACGGACCGTTGACGATGCCCTTGGGGCATGCGGTGAGAGGACAGATGCCCGCGGTCTTGTCCAAACCGCAGGTGCCGCAGAGTTGGCAGCGCTCGACGTACGATCCGTGTCGCACGGAGTTGCCGACGAACAGCGAATCGAGCCCTGGGAACACAGGGATCGACGGAACGATGTCCGCGACGACCTGTACTCCCGAACCGCAGGAGAGGACGACTACGGCATCGGCCTTCTCGGCCATTCCTGATTTGCGAACCTGGAGGCTGACCGCAGGGATGTTGCAGGTCGACTCGGGCACGAACGACCCGGTGACTTCGAAGCCGGCCTCCTCCAAGGTGGTCGCCAGCTGGGCGACCTGGGGCTCGCCGCCCGCATCGGCGGATGTGGCGCAGCTGCCGCACCCGACGATGAACACGCGTCGAGCGTCGACGGAAGCGAGGTTCTCGAGGATTCTCTCTATGGGTCGGGGCTTGGTTACGATCATCCGTTCCTGCCCTTTCCTGCCGCGACGGCGCTTCGGACTGCGTTTACGCACGAGGGCGCATCGGAAGAATACCCTGCCCCGATGGACTCCGCCCACGAGGAGGTGACGACCGCTCCGCCCACGAGCACCGGCAAGCCGGGACGCTCGTCTTTGAGAAGGGCAACAGTATCACGCATGGCGGGGAGTGTGGTAGTCATGAGCGCCGAGAGGCAGACAGCGTCGGCCTCGGCGGATGCTTCCAGAACCCGCTCGGGCGTCACGTCGACGCCGAGGTCCCTGACGGCGAAGCCCTGGCTCTCGAGCATGGACACGCAGATGTCCTTGCCGATGGAGTGGATGTCGCCCTTGACCGTGCAGAAGACGACGGTTCCCTCTGATGCGGCGTCCGAGTCGGGCAGGAGTTCCTTGACACGTGCCACGGCGGCCTTCATCGCCTCGGCCGCGACCATCATCTGAGGGAGGAACACCTCACCGCGTCCGAAGGCGTCTCCGAGCGACTGGATCGCCGGGGTGAGCACCGAAGAGATGACTGCTGTCGCCGGAAGTCCGGCGGCGATGACCTCGTCGACGAGACGAGGAGCCGAGTCGGTGTCGCCGCGCAGAACCGCCGTCGAGAGGGCCTCGACCGCCGAGGGCGCCTCCCGGTGCTCGGAGGTCGGCGTGAGGGCGGTCGCGCCGGCGGCGGCAGCGGCTAGGGCGGTCGCATACGCGGCATCCCACTCGACGAGGGCGTCGTCGAGCGAGCGTCGAGGCGACGCGGTGTCGGCGACGCGGATTGCTTCGACAACGAGCGAGTCGTTGGGATTCATGATCGCTCCGTCGAGGCCCGCGGCGACCGCCGCCCCCACGAAAGCTGAGTTGAGGAGCGGGCGCATGGGCAGCCCGTGGCTGACGTTGGAGACACCCAGGATCGTCGCGAGACCCATCTCCTCGACGGTCGCGAGCGCGTGCAGCGTGGTCGCCGGGGCGGTCGTATCGGTCGCCGAGGTCATGACGAGCGTGTCGACGACGAGGTCGGAATCCTTGAGTCCGTAGTTGTGAGCGACTCTGCGAATGCGCTCGACTACCGCCACGCGTCCCTCGACGGTCGTCGGGATGCCCTCGTCATCGAGCGCGAGGACGACGACTGCGGCGCCGTACTTCTTGACGAGCGGGAGAACCGCCTCCATCGAGGCGCGCTCCCCGTTGACGGAGTTCACGAGCGCACGGCCGGGATAGATGCGAAGGGCGCGCTCGAGCGCGACGAAGTCGGTTGTGTCGATCACAAGCGGAGTCGCCGAGGTCGCCGTGAGGGCGAGGACCGCGCGCGGAAGCACGTCGGCCGCCTCGACTCCCGCTGCTCCGACGTTGACGTCGAGCAGGTCCGCCCCCGCCGCGTCCTGCTCGGATGCGAGCGAGCGGACGACCGACATCGAGCCCTCACGCAGGGAATCTGCAAGGAACTTCTTGCCGGTGGGGTTGATGCGTTCGCCGATGATGCGAACCGGAGACTTTCCTCCGAGCTCCACCCAACCGCGCGGCCCCGCCAGTACGGTGGCGCGGTCGATCTTCGGGCGGGGCACCGCGTCGCGGTCTGCGACTTGGACATAGATGGCTCCGGTGAACGCCGGCGTGGAACCGCAGCACGAACCGATGAGGCTCGCACCGACTTCACGGAACTTCTCGGCCCAGTGGGCCATCTCGTCGGGCGTTCCGGGGAAGACCGTCTTTCCCGAGGCGTCGAGCGTCGGCAGACCGGCGTTCGGCTGCACGATGAGCGGAAGGTCGGTCGCGGAGGCCATGCGCTCCAAGAGGGGGAACATCTGCTCCGGACCGAGGCCGCAGTTCAGGCCGATCGCGTCGGCTCCCGCCGCGGTGAGGACGATAGCGGCGGTCTCGGGGTCCGTACCCGAGAGGTCCATGCGCCCGGAGAGTCCGAAGGTGCAGGTGACAAACACGGGGAGAGCGCAGCTCGACTTGGCCGCGAGGACGGCGCACCGCGCCTCCGCGATGTCGGTCATCGTCTCGATGAGTATCGCGTCGGGGTGCTCGGACGCGAGTGCGGTGACCTGCTCGGCGAAGAGGTCGAATACCTGCTCGAACGTCGCTGTTCCGAGCGGCTCCATCACAAGCCCGGTGGGGCCGACGTCGGCGAGGATGTGCTGCGGCTTCTCGGAGCGTGCGAGACGCACGGCCGCGCGGTTGAGCTCCTCGACGCGATCGGCGAGCCCGTGCTCGGCGAGCTTCACGCGCGTGCCCCCGAACGTGTTCGTGACCACGCAGTCGGCGCCGGCCATGAGGTAGTAGCGGTGGACCTCCGAGACCATCTCGGGGGCGGTCACGTTGAGAAGCTCCGGGCACTCGCCCGGCTCCATCCCGGCGCGCTGGAGCATTGTGCCCATGGCGCCTTCGATGACGAGCATGTCGCGTCCGAGACGCAGGCGGATATCGGGCATTAGCCCTCCTCGAAGGGGTCGGGAGTGCCGGTGGTTCCGGCCGTATCGGGAAGCCCCGCGATGGTGCGCGACGCCATGAAACGCATCGAGAGGAAGTACAGGAACGCGAGCATGAAGAGCTCGAAGAACGTCGAGAAGCCCATCACGGCGAGAAACCTCCGCCACTCGCCCGAGGCGACCGCGTAGACCATGGTCCCGAGCCCGCCGAGAACGAACAGCGCCGAGCAGAGGTTCGCGAACCTCCGCGCCCATGCCTTCGTCTTCTTCCGGGCGATCGGGTAGAGGAAGAGGAGCAGCGTCGGGGCGATGAGCGCTATCAGGAACCCGACCTGGATGAAGGCGAAATCGGAGATCTGGTAGTTGTAGGTGCCGAAGCCCTGCATGCGTTCCTCCTCGTGATTTCTAAGCCTGCCGACCTGCGCGAAGAGCACACTGCAATTCGGCAAATGGTACCGCGTGGGGGGTTCTCAGGTCAAAACCCGCGAGTCCCCGAAACGCGCTCGAATCAGGCGTTCGGCCGACTCGTCGCTCGTGACGACGTAGAGGTACTCGGTGTTGCGCAGGTGACTCACGGCGCCGACCTTCTCCCCCGCCGGGCTGTAGATGCCGATCTGGGCGCCAACGTAGCGCTTGAAGTCGACCTCCACGACGACCACATGGCCCAGTGTTCGGAGGAACTCCTCCATCTCCTCGCGCGGCACGTACCCCTCGTCGCTGAAGGAGACGATGAGGTGCTGTGCCTCGATCGCCTGCAGCACCTCCTTGAGCGCGGGAAACGCACGCGGCTTGGAGTTGAAGACGCTCTTTCGCTCGCGCACGTCGACCCGCTTGCAGGCGATGCCGTAGACCTCGGGTTTGTCCCACAACACGAGCGACTCCCAGATGTGGTAGTTGCCCCGGTAGCTGTGCTGGTTGTAGGGAGGATCGAGGTAGACGACGTCGGTCCGAGCCGCGCGCGCGGCGTCGATCGCGTCGAGGTTGGTGGCCTGTCCCGGTCCTGGCAGGAGCGTCGGCACGCGGAGCTCGAGGTCGTTGTGGGCCCGCTTGGCCCACTGCTTCAGATACGCCATCTGAACGCCTGTGGTCGAATCGACCCGGTCGGCAGCCTCCATGAGAGAGACGAGCGCCACGGCCTCGAGGTCCTCATCGAGATCCATGCTCGCGATCCGCTCCCGAATCGCGTCGATCATCGCGCCGTTCTTGGGATGGAAGAACCGCGACCGCTCGCAGAACGTCTCAGTGAAATACCCCGGCTCGGGACGGGTGGTCGCAAGGTCAGCAATGAGCGACCGTGCCCTGACCGCGATCTTGTCGGCATCCGCCTGCACGTAGCAGCGGGCGAGGGTGTGCGCATAGGCGTTGTGGTCGTTTGAGACGACCCGGAGACCAGCGCCCTTGAGCGCGTGCCCGACACGCGAGGTTCCCGAGAACAGATCGGTGACCGAGGTCACATCCGGGATGGCCGTGACGAGCTCGGTGATGAGCGGCACGAGCGTGCGCTTCGAGCCGAGATACTTGATCACGACGCCCGCCGTCCCTCGTCGCGCCGAGTCGCCGAGTCGCTCATCTCACCCGCGTGACGATATGCGGCTCATGCGGGGTCTTCTCCATCGGACCTGAGGCGACGCCCACGACGAGCGCTGCCTCGACCTCGAAGCCCGCGGGAATTCCGACGGCGCGTTTCAGATCGGGGGCGTTGCTCCCGCGAAACGCAAGGAGTGCGGAGTCGACCGGGCACGAACCGAGACCGAGCGCGCTTGCGGCGATCCCCATCGTGACCGCGGATGCCACGGAGTCGTCGTGATGCCCACGAGACGAGGGATTTGCGGAGACCAGGATCAACATCGGCGCACCGTACAGCGGTTCGTCTCCGATATCCATCCCTTCGGCAAGCCCCGCCCCGACCGCTCCGAGGATCGCGTCCTCGATGCCGTCGAGCACGGACGTGGTCTCTATCACCGAGATGTGCAGCGGTGGGTTCTCGCAGGGCGCGCTCAAGCCTGCGGCGATGATCTTCTCGGTCTGGGTCTCGAGGACCTCCTCGCCACTGTACGTGTGAACGGTGTGACGATCGAGGATCGCCTCCATCAGGTCGCTCATGACTCCCCTTTCATCGGCTCTCGCCACCATTCTAGCGTGCGGGCACAAACCTCTTCGCGACGGTGCGGGGTTGCGGCCCCCTGCTTCGGTCGACGGCGCACGCAACGCGACGGCAACGCCGGGGGCCCCGACTTCATAACAACTCCATTTCCACCTCATGAATTGACGACGAACGAGACGGATAATGTCTTTGGCTGAGGATCGCAACCCTTCCGATTCTCACAGGCTACGTAATACGTAACCTCGGTGGAGACACCGCAACCCCCTCCTTGTGAGAGCGACCCGGTCCCCGCCGGGTCGCTCGCCTTTTCGGGCCGATTTCGGACTCGTTCACCTCAGGGCTTGATTTTGGATCGCTCTCGGGCGCACCGCGACGCTAGCGTCGGCAGCCCACGATCCATCACGAGGCCTTCGCGGCCCTGAGGTTAGGACAGCCCATGCACCGACATCCTTGTCACCGAATTCTCGGCCTTCTCTCTTTGGTCGCCCTTCTGATCACTTCGATGCCGACACTCGCCCGTGCTCGCGCATTCTCATCGGAAGAGGGGAATGCGTACCTGGGCTATCGGGGACCTACAGGCGAGGGCGCGCTCGGCGGATTCCGACTCCTGTCGGATGCGGGCACCTTCGCCTACTGCATGGATAGCGCCGCGTCCCTCCCTGCTGGCCAAACCTACGCGCGACAGGGCGCGCCATCCCTCCCTCTCGCACGTATCGTCGCGGCAGGTTATCCCGCCCGAGATTCAGCCTTCGGGGTCTCTGGAGATGAACTGCGGTACGCCACTCAGGTCGCAATCTGGCAGCACCTCTCCCAGATCCGCTCGGTCGACGTGACGCGGTCTGCGGAGCCGGGATTCGGAGAGTCCTATGAGCGGATCAGGTCCGCGGTCGATGCGTTGCTCGCCGAGGGCTGGACCGAGAATCCGGTGCCCGCCATCTATCCGGAACAGTGCGAGGCGGTCATGCTCGACAACGGGTCGCTCGTCGCCGGCCCCTACTCGGTCCAGGTCGAGCTGGCTGGGCCAACCTACCAGGTAGAGGTCGCGGAGACCGCATCCAGGTGCTTCCCGTGCGACGCGTCGGGGGCTGCCCGATCGACGTTCTCCTCCGATGAGGAGTTCTACCTCCGCCTCGATGCCGGCGCAGCCCTCCGGAGTCTCGATGCGACCGTGTCACTCACCGCGACCAACGTGAGCGTGACCGAGTGGGAGGCTCCCGACGCCCTGTTGCAGGACGTGCTCGAGGTTGAGACGACGCAGACCGCGATCGCGCTCAAAGCCCAGGCCGTCTGCACCGAGCTCGTTGTCCTCAAGTCCGCAGAGGACGGTGTTCCGGTGACAGGAACTCGATTCAGGATCCAAGACGCCAAAGGCGGATATGACGCCGTGCACGAGATCGCCGAGGGCGACCGCGTCAGCATCGTCGGCTTGAGGGCAGGCACGTACACGGTTGAGGAGGTCGACGTCCCGTCGCGCTATCGGGTTCCGTTGGCTCAGGCTGTATCGCTCACTCGAGGTGGGACGACTCAGGTCCTCGTGCGCAACGACCTCATCAGGGGAGCCTTCTCGATTGAGAAACGCGACGCTCGGACCGGTGCACCGCTCGCCGAGGCGTCGTTCGTGCTCGAGGCGCCCACGGCGAGCGGCACATGGGAGGTGGCAGCGGCGGGCGACACGGACGAGAGCGGTGAGCTCGTGTTCGGCGGGCTCGTGGCAGGCCGATACCGTGTCCGGGAGGTCTCTGCTCCGAGGGGATACCTCCTCGCCGAAGCAGACACCACGCGCGAGTTCGTGATCGACGAAGACGGCGAGGTCGTCACGATGGAGTTCACAAACGAACCCCTCGTTTTGCCCTCGCTCCCACCCGAGGTCGACCCAGAGGGCGACGATCTCATCGTAGGCGGCCCCATCCCCGAGGAGGCGATCCCCGACGGGACGCCCCGCGTAGGAACGATTCCCGCGACCGGCGACTCACGCGCAGTCCTTGTCACTCTTATCCTTCTGTGTTCGCTGTCCGCCACATCGGCATTGTTCGCCGCGCGTGCCAAGTCGGTCGCGCACCGCTGAAGCCGAAACACTACCTGAGAACAACGAAGACGGGGCGCCATAAGGCGCCCCGTCTGCTGAGTCTCTTTGGAGAACGCTAGCCCTTGATGATCGCAAGAGCCTCGGCGCGATACGCGTCCATGACGTACGGGATGCCGGAGATCTTGGCGGCTTCCTCGGTGAGCGCGAAGACGTCGTTTCGAGAGATGACCGGGAGCGACATGTTGCGCGAGCCCGCCATGATCTGCTGCAGGCCGACCTGGAGCTTGTCGACGTAGGTGTAGAGGCCGATGGCGCCGAGCGGGATCTTGTCGATGTCGGTCCCGAACCTGTCGCGGAGGGTCTCGTATGCGACGAAGATCTCCTCCTTCTTATCGCCGTACGCGGCGATGGCCTTGGGCAGGTCGTGTGCTTCCATCCAGCCTTCGGCGTTCTTGCCCACCATTCCGGGGATCATGAGCGCGCGGCCCATGCAGACGGCCTTGAAGTACGGGGCGCCCATCGCGAGGGCCTTGAAGATGCCGTCCTCGGAGGAGAAACCGCCGGCGATTGCGAGGTCGGGGACGTACTCGCCCTGAGCCTCGAGCATGGTCGCCAGCTCATATGCCATCGACTGCAGGTAGAAGGTGGGGACGCCCCACTCCTCCATCATGCGCCAGGGGCTCATGCCGGTGCCGCCGGGTGCGCCGTCGATGGTGAGGAGGTCGATCTTGACCTCGGACGCCCACTTCATCGCGAGAGCGAGCTCGCGCATCGGGTAGGCACCGGTCTTGAGCGTGACGCGCTTCGCACCAAGCGCGCGCAGGCGCTCGACGGTGGCGATGAACTCGTCGTGATCGATGAACCCGAGACGCGAGTGACGCTCGAAGTTCTCGAAGGCGCCGGCCTCGAACGACGCCTGGACGACCGGGTCGGACGGATCGGGGGTGACGATGTATCCGCGACGCTGCAGCTCGAGGGCACGGGCGAGAGACGAGACCTTGATCTCGCCGCCGATCGACTTGGCGCCCTGGCCCCACTTGAGCTCGATGGTCTCGACGCCCAACTTGTCGATGACGTACTCCGCTACGCCCAATCGGGCATCCTCGACGTTGAGCTGGACCAGGATGTCACCGTAACCGTCGTGGTAGCGGCGATAGAGCTCCACTCGGCGGTCCATGTCGGGGGCGTTCTTCACGTGACCCTGGGCGTCGAGCTCGAGAAGCGGGTCGATGCCGCAGACGTTCTCGCCGCAGACGAGCGAGATGCCTGAAATGGCGGCACCGATGGCGAAGTGCTCCCAGTTTGCCCGGGCGATCTCGGTCGAACCGAGGGCGCCGGTGAACACGGGGACCTTCATCTTGACCTTGTTCTTGTATCCGAACTCGGTCTCCGTGGAGACGCCCGGGAAAGTGACCGTATCGGGTCCGGCGACGATGCCCTCGGGAAGACCCTTCGCGCCCATGGCGTAACCGGCGATGTTGAGGTGAGAGTAGTCGACCGGATAGTCCTTGTCGGCGCCGGCGGTCACTTCACCGAAGGGGCCCGGATAGATGAGCTCGCGACCGCGGAACGTCGCCTTAAAGACCTCGCAGTTTCCGCGACAACCGTCGATGCAGCGGCTGCAGATTCCCGAGCTGGGGGTGACGTTGCGCGAACGATTCGATGTTCCCGTCGCGTCGTTGGCATTCGGTCGCTGAAGGTTCATATATCTCTCCTCAGAGGGTCGTGAGGCCTGAGCACGGCACAGGCTCGATACGGTTTTCTGATTGTACGCTCGTAACTTATGCGAAATGTCATGTTCGATTTGATTTTTCACGATGGAAACAATCGAACGCGTGGACGGCGTGAATGTGACGCCGGTTGCACTCTCTATATGATTAATCTACTATATGATTACGCATATATCCTGATGGAAGCGGACCATGTCTCTCGAGCACGCCATTCTCGGATTCCTCTGCGAACAGCCGCGCACCGGCTACGACTTGAAGACGCGCTGTTTCGACCTTGCGGCCAACTCCTTCTGGGGTGCCGACCAAGCCCAGATCTACCGAACGCTCGAGCGGTTGCAGAACGCGGACCTTGTGAACGTGACCACCCGCCGAGGCGTCAACAAGCCCGACCGCAAGGTCTACAAGCCGACCCCCGCGGGTCGCGCTGCGTTCGCTCGGTGGGCGGCGACTCCGCTCCCCCTCCCCACGGTGAGAGAACCCCTACTGGCTCAGGTCTACCTGGGAGAGTCGACCTCCGACGAGCAGCTCGTGGGGATGCTGGCGAATCACAGGGATCTGCGGGTGACCCGCCGCGAGGCGCTCGGCGCCCACCTCGAACAGCTGTCCTCGGGAGCAGAGGCGATCTCGCCACGCTCCGCACAACTCAAGTCCGCGACGGTCCGCGCCGCCATCGCACGGGAGGACGCCGCTATCCGCTGGGCGGACGAATGCATCTCATCTATCCGATCGGGCTCGGTCTCGCCACTGGACGGTGCCCCCCATGTCGTGCCCGGAACCGCGAGCGCATAACGACCGAAGGAGCAGCAATGAAGGTCATCGCAATCGACGCAGGCAACTCACACGGCGCACTCTCGCGCTCGGTCGAACTCGCGGCCAGGGCCGCGAAAGCGGCGGGTGCGGAGGTCGAGAGGGTGAGCCTGGGGAGGTTGCGCATCAAGCGCTGTACCAGCTGCGGGGTCTGCCAGCTGGGTGGTCACTGCAAGATCGAGGACGATCTGCCCGCGCTGGCCGCCCGCATCGGCGAGGCCGACGGCGTCATCTACGGGCTCCCCGAACTGCTCTTCAAGTCCGACGAGCGGACGCAGACGATCCTCACCCGGCTCTCCGGGTTCTTCGAGGAGAACCGGGAAGCGGCCGCATCCGGTGGCGAGCACCCCGCGAAACGCGCCATCGTGATAACTGCGAGCGCGCTCCCCGTGTCGGTCGCGACGTTCTTCGGATACAAGACCGGTCCGATGCGCAAGCTCCGCGACGCCCTGGGTGCCGGCGGGTTCAAGACGATCGGGTCGCTCATCATGAACGGAAACCTGGTCCGACCGACGTTCAGGCGCGAGCAGGCCGACCGCGCCCGCTCGCTCGGACGGGTGCTGGTGGGAAGGGTCTAGGCGCATTCCCGGCAGAGGACCGGCTACTCCGAGAGGAGGAGCTCCATCACGTGGTGTCCGGGGACGACCTCGTATCCGGTCGCGATCGCCTGCTCCTCGCAGAACTCGGAGCCTCCGTTATGCGCGACTCCCGGCCCCGCGAGCACGAAGGGCACGGGCTCCTCGGAATGGGTCTTGAGCTCGACCGGTGTGGGATGGTCGGGCATCGCGAGGATGCGCAGCTCGTGGTCTTCTCCCCATGCGGCGAGTCGAGAGATGATCTCGCGGTCGATCGCCTCGATGGCCTCGACCTTGAGCTCGGCCTCCCCGTCGTGGCCGGCGCTGTCGGGTGCCTCCACATGCAGGACGACCACGTCGTAGTCGTCGAACAGCGCGATGCCGCCCTCGGCCTGTGCCGCGTAGTCGTTGTCGTATCCGTCGGTGACCCCGTCGATCTCGGCGTAGTCGATGCCGGTCAGAAGGGCGATCCCCTTGAGCAGGTCGACTCCGCTCGAGAGCGCGCATGCGGTGCCGTAGCGCTCCCTGAAGGGGACCATGCTTCCGGGTCGCTGCCCCGGCCAGAACGCCCATGAGGTGTTCGCGGGGAGAAGGCCCTTGGCGACGCGCTCGGCGTTGACCTCGCTTGCGCGGAGGATCTCATCGGCGCGGTCCATATACGCGAGCAGGCGGTCGGTTCCCGGTCCCGAAGGACGATAGGGAGCGATGGGCTTGTCGGTGATGTTGTGAGGAGCCATATACGTGGCGTGAAGGAGCTCGTCGATACCGGTCACGACGAGGATGTGTCGGAATGAGACGCCTTTGACGAGGTGGAACGTGTCGTCGTCGAGTTGCGCCTTGAGCTCGTCGATGAGTCGGTGCGACTCCTCGGTGGGGATACCACCGGTGTTGTACGAGGTCAGCGTGCCGTCGTCCGCCACCGAGGTGAGGTTGAACCGCATCGCCAGCTGGCCGGGCTTGAGGTCGACCCCCAGAGCCGCGCCCTCTATCGCGCCGCGACCGATGCGGTTGGCTGCCGGGTCGTATCCGACGATGGACATGCATGCCACCGAAGAGGAGGGCTCGATGCCGTCGGGAACCGTGTAGGCGACGCCCATCGTTCCGCGGGCGGCCAAGGCGTCGAGGTTCGGGGTCCGTGCCTGCTGCAGGGAGGTCAGCCCACCCCACCGCTCCATAGGCCAGCCGGACGCTCCGTCGAGTATCACGATCGCATGTTTCACAGCCGCTCACCGCCCCCTTCGTCCTCGGAGGTTCCGAGTATCTTCTCGAGGAAGACCACATCGAGCAGCCGCCCGAACTTCCTGCCTATTTCGCGGAGTCGTCCGACCTCGCGATAGCCGAGCCGCAATGCAAGATCGACGCTCGCCGTGTTCTCGGCGGTCACGATCGATACCACGACATGATATCCAAGTTCCACGGCGAGGCGTTCGAGCTCGACGAACAGTGCCTCGCCCAGACGCCTGCCGAGCATATCGGGAGCGACGTATGCGGTGATCTCGATGCTGCCCGCGTAACCGGCACGGGGCTTGAACGGAGAGATGGAACCCCAACCGATCACCTCGCCGGAGTCGCCGAGGACGACGATGGCGGGATAGGCGTCCCCGTGGTCCTCGATCCAACGCAACCGCGAGGCAATCGTCGACTCGTCGAGGTCGAGCGTCGCGGTGGACGTCCTGACGTAGTGGTTGTAAATCGCATCGATGGCCTGTGCGTCGCCTGCCGTTGCCCGGCGAAACAGGGGTTCTAGCATGTGATTCCTCCAAGGAAGCCCGGGTCACCAAGTACCCGAAACGGACATCGGGTATCATACCGCTCATGAATACCTATAGAGACACGCGCGGACGCGCGACATCCAAACTCACGTTCACCCAAGCCGTCGTGAAGGGCATCGCGGAGGGCGGCGGTCTGTTCGTCCCCGAGGAAATCCCACGGATCGCGCTCGACGACATCGTCGCGCTCGAAGAGGCGACGTATGCCGAGCGGGCGGCGCGCGTCTTCAAGCTCTTCGGAGTAGACCTCGACGACACGCTCGTCGACGAGCTCATGGAGCGCGCCTACGGCGTCAACTTCGACGATGAGCGCGTCGCGCCCGTGGAGCAGGTGCGCCCCGACATGCACGTGCTCGAGCTCTGGCACGGCCCGACGAGCGCGTTCAAGGACATGGCGCTGCAGTGCATGCCGCTGTTCTTCTCCGCATCCATCGACAAAATCCGCGCCGAGGGAGGATCGAGTGAGGACTACCTCATCCTGGTCGCCACCTCGGGTGACACGGGCAAGGCTGCGCTCGACGGTTTCGCCGACCGCGAGCACACGTCGATCGCGGTGTTCTTCCCCACCGACGGGGTGAGCGACATCCAGCGCAAGCAGATGGTCACCCAGCTCGGGGACAACGTCGCGGTCTACGGCGTCCGGGGCAACTTCGACGACTGCCAAAGCGCCGTCAAGGCGACCTTCTCAGACGCCGCGTTCAACGCAGAATTGCTGGAGAAGCACAACGTGCGCCTCTCGAGCGCGAACTCCATCAACTGGGGACGCCTGCTCCCGCAGATCGTCTACTATCTCAGCGCATACGCCGACATGGTCGCCTCGGGCGGGGTCGTCGCGGGGCATCCCGTCGACATCTGCGTCCCGACCGGCAACTTCGGCAACATCCTGGGCGCCTACTACGCCAAGCAGATGGGGATGCCGATCGCACGCCTCATCTGCGCGAGCAACGAGAACCGCGTACTCGCTGATTTCATCGCCACCGGGACCTACGACATCTCCGACCGCGAGTTCGTGCTCACACCGTCGCCCTCGATGGACATCCTCATCTCGAGCAACCTCGAGCGCCAGCTCTTCGAGCTCACCGGCCGCGACGGCGACAAGGTCGCCGGCTGGATGGACGACCTTGCGCGCGACAGGCGCTTCACCGTCGATCGCGAGACGTTCGCGGCGCTGCGCGAGCACTTCGTCGCGGACTTCGTGACCAACGACGAGTCGCTCGCGACCATAAGGCGCGTCTTCAACGAGACCGGCTACCTTCTCGACCCGCACACGGCGGTCGCATGGGAAGTCGCCGAGCGCGTCGGGGAGGATCGTCCGATTCTCGTGGTCTCGACCGCGCACTGGGCGAAGTTTGGAGGCGACGTCTACCGCGCACTCACGGGTCTCGGTGCGGCGAGCCCGCTTCCCGATGAGCTTGCATCGAAGTCGGGCGTCGAACTGAACAAAGTGGTACAGACGCTGGCCGACGGAGCAGCCGTTCCTCTCCCCCTCGCCGAGCTCGACTCGCTTCCCGTGAGATTCGACGAGACGGTCGACGCGGGCAGAGAAGGCGTCGAGTCCGCAGTCACCTCCTGGCTCGCCCGCTAGGATGTCTCGACGCCCCCGCATCCGACGAGCATCCCGCGTCCTCGCGGCGTGTCTCGCCGTGATGCTGCTGGCGCCGGCGAGCGCATCGGCGACGCCGGAGTCGGACCTCCCCATCGAGGAGCGCGTCGCGCTCTTCCAGAGCAGGATCGACACGCTCAACCAGGATCTCGAGATCACCGCCGAGGAACTCAACTCGGCCGCAGGGAGACTCGCGGAGATCCAGCAGACCCTCGCGACGCGCGAGTCCCAACTCGAGAAGACCCGTGAGGAGTACCAGGCCAACAGGGCAGCCCTCGACGCGAGGATTCGCGGCGCGTACCGCCAGGGTCCTCTCGACTACCTCGAACTGCTGCTCGGATCGCGCGACATCCCCTCCCTCATCGACAAGTACGAGTACATCCTGCGAACCTCCGATGCGGAACGCGCCGACGCGGCCAACGTGACCGAGCGAAAGCAGAAGCTCGAGAACGAGGTCGTCGCGCTGCGCACCGAGGAGTTGAAGGCGCGCGCGATCGAGTTCGAACTCGAGGCGCGCAACGCCGAGATGGAGCATCGGAAGGCCGAATACCAACAGCTCTTCGACACCGCCTCATCCGAGGTGTTGCGCGGCTATGAGAGCAACCAGGCACGCCAGCGCGTTGCTGACTCGCAGTCTCTCGCCGACCTTCTCTCAGGCGACTACACGATCGAGCCCGGCGGAGTGGTCGAGACCGCGCTCCACTACCGCGGCATCCCCTACGTCTGGGGCGGCGAATCGACAAGCGGTATGGACTGCTCGGGACTTGTGTTGTTCGTGTTCAAGCAGCATGGAGTAATCCTGCCGCACTACTCCGGCGCGCAGTTCAACCTCGGGCTCCCCGTCCCCACGTCACAGCTCAAGCCGGGCGACGTCGTCTTCTTCGGATCCCCCGTCCACCACGTGGGCATCTATGCGGGGGGCGCCTACTTCATACACGCCCCCACCTTCGGAGACGTCGTCAAGGTATCGAAATTGAGCGTCATGGGCGACTACGTCGGGGCGCGCCGCTACGCATGGACTCCCCGCGTCGCCCCTCCCCTGTAGTATCATCTGCACGACGAGACGGTCCAGTGAGACGGATACGCCATGGCGCAGGGCAAGTCACCGCTCGAGACATACGGCCGCCGGACGGTGTTCACCGCACAGCGACGACGCACGCGCAATCGCAGGGTGCGCTGGGCTCTCTCCATCCTTGTACTGATGGCGATCGCAGCCGTGGTGATATGGATGGCCGTCGGATCGATGGCGGCTGCTTCGTGACGGACCGTCCGAACAGCGTCGACGACTATCTCGACCACATCGCGCACCTCGTTCTCCCGGAACTCGAGACCTGTGAGGGTGGCAGGGAGTACGCGGACGCCCGACGCACCTCTCGGGCTGCGCGCATCGCCGAACAGAAGCGGTGCCGGCGCGTAGCGCGCGTCCGTCTTCTCGCCGCAACAGCCACAGCGGTCGTAGCTCTGGCCTCTCTTGTCGCCATCGGCGCTGCAGCGCTCCCCTCGCTTCGAGGCGACTCGTCCTCCGAATCGTCGGTTTCGAGCGCCCGCGCGGCGGAGGCACCCGTCCTCCGCCAAGCCGAGAGCCCTGGCGAGACTCCGCTGTTCGCGACGTATGGAGACGTGAAGCTCCGGCTCCCCGTGAACCCCGAAGAGCTGACCGAGATAGGCTTCCACCAGGCGAGCTTCAGCTACGCGTTGTCGATGGCGACCCCGCTCGCCGATGCGGACATGTCGGACGCCCGCGCGAACCGCGGTACCGGTAGGGCGAGCAAGCAGCCCCGAGGCGCCGACGCAGTGCTTCAGGGAACCGTGTTGCGCATGTGGCGCGAAGGCGGATGGGGCGAGCCCGACACATCCGCGGACGTCGGAGCGGCGGTAGGATCGACGGTCGTCTCCCCTGTCGACGGCACGGTCATCAAGGTGAAGCCCTACAAGCTCTACAACAAGTGGGACGACTTCGAGATCCACATCCAGCCCACCGGCCATCCCGAGCTCGACGTGGTGCTGATCCACATCGACAAGTTGACGGTCGAACCGGGGGACAAGGTCCTCGCGGGGGTCACACCGCTTGCCGTGATACGCCGCCTCGATGACAAGGAGCCGATGCAGCTCCGCAGCTATACGCCCTTGGGCGACGGCGGCAACCACGTTCACGTGCAGGTGAACGACACGAAAAACCCCAGCTACAAGGGACTCGAAGGCGCCATCAACGTCGGAGGCTAGAGGTCGTTCGGAGCCTTCCCCGTGCCTGAGACGTGTTCGACGTAACGCCGGTCGAACTCCGAGCGCACCAGCATGACCTTACGGGAGCACCCCGTGCATCGCAATCCGATGTCCATGCCGACGCGCACGACCTCCCACTCGTTGGTCCCGCAGGGGTGGCCTTTCTTGAGACGGACGACGTCGCCCATCGCTATTGGAACTATCGGTCTCATGGCCTGCCCTCCCGCCTGTGACGTACTATATGGACACCCTATTTCCAAGGCGCAGTATACCGTTCCGTCGACAAGGAGTCGCCATGCGCATCCCCGCCGTATTGACCGTCCTCGGAGAGGACCGGGTCGGAATCATCGCCGCCGTTTCGTCGACGCTCGCCGAGTCGGGCGTGAACATCGTCGACGTGCGACAGACGATACTCGGGGACATCTTCTCCATGACGATGCTCCTGACGATCGACGAGGACCGCTCGACCTTCTCCGATGTCCAATCCAAGCTCGGCGGCGTTGCCGAGTCGATGGGACTGCAGATCACCCTGCAGCGCGAGGACGTCTTCAAGTTCATGTACCGCGTGTAAGCCCCTCTCCCACCTGAAACGAGGACACCGTGCAGATCACACCCGATGAGGTCGCAGAGACACTCTCGATGATCACCCAGCAGAACCTCGACATCCGGACCATCACACTCGGACTGTCGCTCAAGGGCTGCGTCGACGAGGACATCGACCGCATGGCGGCCCGCGTCTACGAGCGCCTCACCTCGGCCGCGGAACGGCTCGTTCCCGTTGCCGACGAGTTGGAGCGCGAGTACGGCATCCCGATCGTCAACAAGCGCATCTCGGTGACTCCGATCGCGGAACTCGCGGCCGCCACCAGAGCCCTCGATATCACACCGATCGCGATCGCCCTGGACCGGGCGGGGCGCGAGGTCGGCGTCGACTTCGTGGGAGGCTTCTCGGCGCTCGTCCACAAGGGAATGGGCGACGGTGACCGCCGCCTCATCGAGTCGATCCCTCACGCGCTCTCGGTGACCGAGCGGGTCTGCTCGTCGGTGAACGTCGCCACGACGCGCGCGGGCATAAACATGGACGCCGTCCTCCTCATGGCACAGACCATCCTCAAGGCCGCGCACCTCACCGCGGACGCCGACAGCATCGCCTGTGCGAAGCTCGTCGTGTTCGCCAACATGGTCGAGGACAACCCCTTCATGGCGGGAGCCGTGCACGGCGGCGGCGAAGCCGACGAGGTCATCAACGTCGGGATCTCGGGACCGGGCGTGGTGCGCGCGGTTGTCGCCGCGATGGATCCGACGGCGGACCTCACCTCGGTAGCCGAGGCCATCAAGGCGACCTCGTTCAAGATCACGCGCGCCGGAGAACTCATCGCACGCGAGGCGGCGCGTCGCCTCGGATACGAGCGTGGCATCGTCGACCTCTCGCTCGCCCCCACTCCCGCCGAGGGCGATTCGGTCGCCGAGATCCTCGAGGCGATCGGCGTCGGCCGCTGCGGGGGTCCCGGCACGACCGCGGCCCTCGCGCTGCTGAACGACGCGGTCAAGAAGGGCGGGGCGATGGGGTCGAGCTCAGTCGGCGGCCTGTCGGGAGCGTTCATCCCCGTGTCCGAGGACCAGGGCATGATCCGCGCCGTCGAGTCGGGCGCCCTCTCCCTCGAGAAGCTCGAGGCGATGACCTGCGTGTGCTCGGTCGGTCTCGACATGATCGCGATACCCGGTGACACGAGCGTCGAGACCATCGCCGGAGTAATCGCAGACGAGATGGCCATCGGCGTCATCAACCACAAGACGACCGCGGTTCGCCTCATCCCGGCGATCGGCAAGGGCGTCGGCGAGCGGGTGCACTTCGGCGGGTTGCTCGGAGAAGCTCCGGTCATGAACGTGAATTCCTGGGCCGGGACCGTGTTCGCCCACCGAGGCGGGCGTTTCCCCGCGCCGCTCGGCAGCCTCAGAAACTAGAGACCCAACGCGTTCTGGAGCTCCTTGACCCTGCGGCGCGCAACAGGGAGCACGGTCGCGTCTCGGTCGACCAAGTACGTCACGTGCCCGCCGTTCTGGCGGCCGATCTCGCGGATTGCGCGAAGGGCGACGAGATAACTTCGGTGTGTACGGAGGTAGGTGCCGGGGCGCGTTTTCTCCTCAAGCTCGGAGAGGGTCATGTCCACGAGGTACTGGTTCTCGTAGGTGTGCGCGTAGGAAGACTTGTTCTTCGAGGAGAAGTACAGGATCGACTCTTCGTCGAGAAGCAGCGTGTGGCCCCCCTTGCGAACGGGAACCCGACGCGATTCGTCGTGCTGTTCGCGCGGCGCGGTCCTGTTGCCGTTGAGGCTGGCGATACGAAGCGACAGCTCGACGGTCCCGATGGGCTTGGCGGCGTACTGCTGCACGCCGTGCTTGAACGCGAGGATTCTGCTGAACTCGTCGAACGTCTCACTGAGAACGATGACCGGAGTTCCCGCCGAGAGCGGGCTGCGCCTCATGTCGATGAGAGTGATCCAGCCGCGCTCGTCGTCGAAGGCGGGGTCGATCACCACCACGTCGATGGGATGCTGCTCGAAGAGCTCGCGCGCCTCCTGCCAGTTCTCGGCCCTGAGGACCTGGATACCATCGCGCGACAGGCCATCGACGTGGTCCTCGAGAACTCGCTCGTCATCGACGAGGAGCACCTGTATGGTCTGCTGGTTCACCGTCCGTACCTCGATTTCGACCTTAGGGTCACTCAATATCGCCTTCTGGTCCTCCATAGTACCCAATCAGGGCAGCATCAGGCAATGAGGGGGACCCGGAGGTGTGCCCTAGGAACGAAGCCAGGCATCCATGTTCTGAGCCGCCGTGCGGCCCGCACCCATGGCGAGGATGACGGTCGCGGCGCCGGTGACGATGTCGCCACCTGCCCACACTCCCTCGACCGAGGTCGCACCGTGCTCGTCGACCGCAAGGTACCCGCGCGAGGTGCGCTCGGCGTCGGGCAGGGCCTGCTTGGCCAGAGGGTTCGCACGCGTGCCTACCGCGACTACGACCGTGTCGCACTCGATCACATGCTCGCTGCCCTCGACTGCCACCGGTGCGCGACGTCCGCTCGCGTCGGGCTCGCCGAGCTCCATCGAGAGGCAGCGCAGACCGGTCACGAATCCGTCGGAACCCTCGATCGCGATCGGAGCGTTGAGCTCCATGAACTCGACGCCCTCCTCGCGGGCGTGATGGATCTCCTCGATACGTGCGGGCATCTCCTCGACGGTGCGTCGATAAACGAGCATGACCTTGGTCGCGCCGAGGCGCAGCGCTGTGCGCGCCGCATCCATGGCGACGTTGCCGCCGCCGACCACGACCACGCGGCTGCCACGCCATGCGGGCGTCGCCGCCTTGGGGAAGTCCGCCGCATGCATCAGGTTCACGCGCGTGAGGAACTCGTTGGCAGCGAAGACGCCCGAGAGCCCCTCGCCGGGAACGCCGAGGAATACAGGAAGCCCGGCACCCAGGCCGAGGAACACGGCGTCGTAGCCGTCTCGGTTGAGCAGGTCGTCGACGGTCGCGAGACGTCCGATGACCGAGTTGTAGCGCATCTCGACGCCCATGGCATGGAGGGATTCCACCTCGCTGAGCACGACCGCCTCGGGGAGGCGGAATTCAGGGATACCGTAGCCGAGCACCCCGCCAGGAGCGTGAAGACTCTCGAAGACCGTCACGGCATGGCCGAGTCGTGCGAGCTCGGCGGCGCAGGCGAGACCTGCGGGACCGGAGCCGACGACTGCGCAGCGCTTTCCCGATGCCGGGAGTATCTCGGGCCTGCACTTCTCCTCCGGGCTGCAGAGCATGTCGCGATCGCCGAGGAAGCGCTCGAGGTTGCCGATCGCGACCGGCTCGCCGCGCTTCGCGAGGACACAGGCGCCCTCGCACTGCTTCTCCTGCGGGCAGACGCGCCCGCAGACCGAAGGAAGCTGGCTGCGCTCCTTGATGATGGCGATGCCTCGGTCCAAGTCGTCGTCGAGGATCGCGCCGATGAAGCCGCGGATGTCGATGTTTACGGGGCAGCCTTCCTGGCAGGTCGGTCTCCCGCACTGAAGACAACGATCCGCTTCGGCCTTGGCCTCCTCTGGAGAGTAGCCAAGCCCTACGGGTCTGAAGTCTGTCGCACGCTCGCGCGGATCGGCCTCGCGCATCGGGGTGCGGGGGGCCTTGGAGGGGCGACGGCGCGGGGGCTGTACGGGTTCTATCGGCTGCATGTGCACTCCCGTGAATACTCGGCGTCGGCGGAGCGCTCGTCCTCAGAGAACATGCGCTGGCGGCTCATCAGCTCTTCCCAGTCGACCTGGTGCCCGTCGAAGTCGGGACCGTCCACGCACCCGAACTTCATCTCGCCTCCCACGGTGCATCGGCACGATCCGCACATGCCCGTTCCGTCGACCATGATCGGGTTGAGGGACACGGTGGTCGGGACGCCGAACTCCTTGGTCGCAAGGGCTGCGAACTTCATCATGATCGCAGGGCCGACGATGAACACGTGGTCCACCTCGCCGGCTTCGCACAGGCGCACGAGCGGTGCGGTGACGAGGCCCTTCTCCCCCGCCGAACCGTCGTCTGTGACCGTGATGAATTGCTTGAGAGGAAGCGCAGCGAGCTCATCTTGCAGGATGAGGAGGTCGGCGTTTCGGGCACCGACGATCGCGGTGACGTCCGCGCCGGCGTCGCACAGGGCGCGCGCGACCGGGTAGGCGACCGACGTGCCCACTCCGCCGCCGACGACGACCCAGCGGCCGGGGGCGATATGGGTGGGCTCGCCGAGCGGGCCGACGACATCGCGAAGGTAATCCCCCGGTGAGAGGTGGGAGAGCTGATGGGTGGTCTTCCCGACCTTCATGAAGATGAATTTGATCCAACCCTCGGAGGCGTTCCAATCCGAGAAGGTGAGCGGGATGCGCTCGCCCTGTTCGTCGGCGCGGACCATGAGGAACTGTCCTGCGTGAGCAGCGGCCGCCACGGCAGGGGCCTCTACGGTGAACTCGTAGACCGCGTCCGACAACCGCCTGATGTCGAGAATACGATACAAAAAGACCCTCCTCGAGTAGTGGGGGGAAATGCGGTGATTGATTGTAGGACAGTATACCCCTGACGAAACAACGGCGACTTGCTATACTCGGCCAAGCACCTCCCATAGCCCTTTGACCGAGGAAGTCATACCATGCGGCGAGCCAACAAGCTCACAGCACTCACTCTCACCCTCGTGCTGGCACTCTCAATCACCTTCTCCGCGGCGCCTCCGGCGTCCGCAGTCACGGCGGCCGATGCGGCCGCCGCTCAGAAGCGCGCCGACGAAGCGCGCAGGAAAGCCCAGGAGGCGAGCGGCGCTGCGGCGCAGCTCGAGGCCGAGGCGAAGGCGTTCGACGCCGAGATCTCTGCCGCGCAGGCGAAGGTCGCGAGCATTCAGCCCCAGAAGAACGAGGCGGTCAGCCGCGCCGATGAGATCCGGGCGGAAGTCTCGGCGCTCGAGGCTCAGATCGCCGCGAAGCGCGTGGAGCTCGGAGAAGTCCAGACGCGCTACGACGAGCAGAAGCGCCTTCTCGAAGGTCGGGTCAACGCGCTCTACCGCCAGGGAACGAACTTCATGCTCGAGTTCATCCTGACGGCGACGTCCATCGACGATTTCATCTCGCGTACCGAGTACGCGCAACGCGTCCTCAAGTCAAACAGCGACGCAGCCGAGCAACTCTCGGTCGAGTACGCGAAGCTGACCGAGGTCAAACTCCAGCTCGACCAGTCACTTGAGAAGGTCAATGTCCGCAAGGCCGAGGCCGAGGCGATCGAGAACGAGCTCCTCGACCTCGACGCCCAGTACCGACAGGCCCTCGCCGACCAGGAGACGCTGGCCGCCCAGAAGACGGCGAAGATGAACGCCCTTCTCAAGGACGCGAAGGCGTTCGCCGCAGCGGCGGCTGCCGAGGAAGCAGAGTCCCGCAAGATCCTCGCCGAGCTCGCCGCGAACACAGGCTCGGGCGTGATCACCGGAGGTATCCTCGCATGGCCCGTCCCCTCCTCCTCGCGCATCTCCTCCCCTTGGGGCGACACCGAAGGGCGCACCAAGCCGCATAACGCGATCGACATCGCAGCCCCTTCGGGCTCTGCAGTCGTCGCCGCCAACGACGGCAAGGTGATCAAGGCAGACTACGGTTGGGGCGGCGGATACGGCAACCGTATCTGGATCGACCACGGCGAGGGCGTCATCACGTGCTACAACCACCTGCTCGCCGGGAGCTTCGCGGTCTCATACGGCTCACAGGTAAAACGCGGCCAGAGGATCGCAAGCGTGGGGAGTTCGGGAAGCTCCACCGGTCCCCACCTCGACTTCCAGGTGGTCGTCAACGGAGTCTTCAAGAATCCGATGAACTACCTCAGATAGCAATCGCGACCAAACACAAAAGAGGAGCCCTGCGGGGCTCCTCTTCCAATTACGACTCGTATTGACGCTCAGGCACTCGTATTGAACTCGCGCATCGCTGACTGCACGCCATGGTCGACGATGTGCAGGACGCACTTCGCAGCCGCAGGTATCGAATCCTCGAAGAGGGCAAGCGAATCCCCGCGAGGCTCCTGAAGCACGAAGTCGGAGACCGACATGCGCCCGGGAGGGCGTCCGATGCCGACGCGGACCCGCAGGTACTCGTCGGTTCCCAGCTTCTCGTGAAGGGATCTCAGGCCGTTGTGACCTGCATGCCCCCCACCCGCCTTCGCGCGGACGTCGCCGAGCGGGATATCGAGCTCGTCATGGACGACGATCAACTCCGCCGGCTCCACTCCGAACTCCTCGAGCAACCGTTTGACCGGCCCGCCTGAGAGATTCATGAACGATTGAGGCTTGGCGAGCACGAGCTCCTCGCCATCCCTCTTCACAACCGCCACAGACGCACCGCAGCGGTTCTTCCAGTATGTCGCGCCGAGTTCCTCGGCGAGCAGATCGACCGTGCGGAATCCGGCGTTGTGGCGCGTCTTCTCGTATTCAGGACCGGGGTTGCCCAGTCCGACGACCAGTCGGGTCATCCAGCCTACTCTGCTGCTTCGCCGATGACCGTGGGCTCGGTCTCCTCAGTCGAGGCTTCGACCTCGACGTGCGGCGGCATGACGGAGCAGACCACGAGCTCCGGGTCGACCAGCACGGCGACGCCCTTGGGAATCGCGATGTCCGCGACCGTGAGCACATCGCCGATGTTGAGCGCGGAGACGTCGTAGTCGATGCGCTCGGGCAGGTCGGAGGGCAGTGCTTCGATTGCGAGCTCGTGCAGCTCGATGTTGAGGATCCCGGACTCGAGACGGACGCCTTCAGGCTCGCCGATCGCGTGGATGGCGACGCTCGAGGTGACCATCGTCTTCGCGTCTACCGCGAGGAAGTCGATGTGCTCGGGAATCCGGGTGATCGGGTTGCGCTGAACCGCGCGGATCAGTGCCTGGACCGGCTTCTTGGAACCGGATATTGCGAGGTTCACCAGCTGGTTCGGACCGTGCATCGCAAGCGCTGCCTCGAACTCACGAAGCGAGACTGACAGGGGCTGTGCGTCGATCTTCGGACCGTACACAACTGCAGGGATTATTCCCTGGGGGGCCAGCTTGACATTGGCATGTCCGATACGGGTCCTGGGATCCACATTGAGGATCGTCGGTGCACTCATATGGCACTCCTTTCGTTTAGGCCTACCCTCAGTGTATACCTTTTACAGGCGACGACCCCACCTCTGGAGGCGGGGTCGCGAATAAGTACCCAAGTTGTAAAGTGCGTCTCGACTAGAGCTGAAACTCCGGGTCGAAGAGGTTGGAGACCGACTCGTCGTTGAACACGTTTCGGATCGCACGTGCGAGAAGCGGGGCGATGGAGAGGACCTTGATCTTGCCCCCGAGCTGCTCCTCGGGAACAGGAATCGTGTTGCAGACGACGACTTCGACAACCGGGGACTGCGCGATGCGCTCGTAGGCGGGACCGGAGAAGATGCCGTGCGTCGCGGTGACATGAACGGAGGCCGCGCCGGCGTTGATCAGGGCCTTCGCTCCCTCGGTGATGGACCCGGCCGTGTCGATCATGTCATCGGAGAGGATGCAGTTCTTGCCTGCGACGTTGCCGATGACGTGGCTGATCTCGGCGACGTTGTGGGCAGGACGCCCCTTGTGCATGATCGCGAGGTCCGCATCGAGCATGTCTGCGAGCTTCTTGCACGCCTTGGCGCGCCCGACGTCGGGAGAGACCACGCAGACGTTCTCCATGCCCAGCGCCTCGAAGTAGTCGGCGAGAATGGGCAGCGCGGTGAGGTGGTTCACGGGGATGTCGAAGAATCCCTGGATCTGACCCTGGTGGAGATCCATGGTGATGACGCGATTGACCCCGGCGACGGTCAGCAGGTTTGCGACGAGTTTCGCGGTAATGGGTTCGCGAGCGGCGGACTTCTTGTCCTGGCGCGCATACGCGTAGTGGGGCACGACCGCGGTGATGCTTCGCGCCGAGGCGCGCTTGGCGGCGTCGACCATGATGAGCAGCTCCATCAGGATCTCGTTCACCTCTCCGCACACCGGCTGGAGCAAGAACACGTCTGCACCGCGGACCTGCTCGAGGAAGCGCACGTAGATCTCACCGTTCGAGAACTTCCGGATCTTCACGTCTCCGAGTTCGACGCCGAGCTCCTCGGCCACCCCCTGAGCAAGCTCGGGATTGGCGGTTCCTGCGAACAAGAGCATCTTCTTGGTGACTTCCTTCATTAAATCCGCGCCCCTTCTTTTCGGACCTTTGTCGACTTGTCTCGGCCTACTCGTTCCAGCCGGGGATGGTGATCTGCTCGTTGCGTTCGATGGCGAGCGCGTGTGCGGGGACGTCCTCGGCAATCGCCGAGCCCGCCGCGGTCACCGCATGGTCTCCGATGACTATGGGGGCGATCAGCATCGTATCAGAACCGATGAACACCCCGTCGCCGATGATCGTCGCCGACTTGCGGACGCCGTCGTAGTTGCAGGTGATCGTTCCGGCACCAAGGTTCGTCTTGGTACCGATCGTGGTGTCACCGACGTAGGAGAGGTGAGGAACCTTCGAGCCTTCTCCCACGGTCGAGTTCTTGATTTCCACGTGAGTGCCCGCCTTCGAGCCGTGCATCATGTGGGTATTCGGGCGGAGATACGCGCGAGGGCCGACCGCGACCTCGCCGTCGAGCCTGGACTTGAGGACGATGGAATCCTCGATGACGCATCCGTCACCGATCTCGGAGTCCACGATGCGGGTGTTGGGGCCTACGGTGCAGTGCGCACCGACAGCGGTCTCGCCCATGATCATCGTCAGAGGGAGCAGTTCGGTGTCACGCCCGATGCGGACATCGGGGCCGATCCACACGCTCTTGGGGTCGAGCATGGTCACGCCCTCGAGCATGTGCGCGACGTTGATGCGCTTCTGGGCCCTTTTGGTCAGCCGGGCAAGCTGCACGCGCGAGTTGACGCCCATCGTCTCGGTGGGGTCCTCGGTCGTGACCGCGGTGACGCCGAGACCGAGCGAGTTGAAGATCTCGACCATGTCGGTCAGGTAGTACTCGCCCTGCGCGTTCGAGGTCGAGAGGTCGCCGAGGTGCTCGAAGAGCAGTGCACTGTCGAAACAGTAGATGCCGGTGTTGCACTCCCTCACGGCGCGCTGGGCGTCGTTGCCGTCCTTCTCCTCGACGATCGCGCTCACGGCGCCGTCTTCGTCGCGGATGATGCGCCCGTAGCCGCAGGGATCCGCGAGATGCATCGTGAGAAGGGTGACCGCGGCGCCGGTCGACTCGCGTGCCGCGATGAGCCCGCGAATGGTCTCCGGTGAGATGAGCGGTGTGTCGCCCGAGAGGACCACGAGGGAGTCACCGAAGCCTACGAGGCTGTCGGAGGCGACCATGACCGCGTGGCCGGTGCCGAGACGCTGTTCCTGGCGAACACAGACGGTGTTGGGGATGAGTGCCTCGACCACCTCGGCGTGGTGACCGGTGACCGCGACGACCTTGTCGCAACCCGCCGCGGAGGCAGCGTCGACGACCCAGTTGATCATCGGCTTTCCCAGGAGCTCATGCGCGACCTTGGGGAGATCCGACTTCATGCGGGTCCCCTCGCCTGCCGCGAGGATGAGGGCAACGGAGCTCATTGACGTCCCTTTCTATACAAGTGCGCCGCTACGGCGCTTGAGAACTTTGGCTGGGGTACCAGGATTCGAACCTGGATAGCGGGTACCAAAAACCCGAGTCCTGCCGTTAGACGATACCCCAATGTGCATCAGTGCAGTGTAGGGAGGCGGCTACGAAAGCGTCAACCTACGAAGAAACCACGGTACGGGAGAGCACTGCTTCGGCGACTTCGACGTCGACGGGTTTGTCGACATCAGCCCCGATCGAGGCATGCGTCGTCTTCAGCGCCACCACGCGCCCGCCAAGAGCCTCGCCGGCCTTGGCCTGAAGCTGCTCGACGGTCATCTTCCCCCGGGCGAATCTGTAGAGCAGCCCGGGACCCGCGAGACTCACCAGTTTGAGGGGGTGCTTGCGCATCTCGAAGAGCTGCTGGCCGGTCTCACGCGCGCGGTCGGCGTGCCCGGGTGAGACGAGCATCACGTTGCCTCCGGTGAACTTTCCGCCGTCGACGACAAAGTAGGTGCGCTGCGAGCCGGGGAACTGCTGCTCCATATCCTCTTGCGCGATGAGCGGATAGCTGAAATCGGCACCCGCCTCGAGAGATCGACGAACGAAATCCTCCACCGCTTCGGGAAGAAGCGCGGGGAGATCCCCGGTGCAGATGAGCGCGTGACGCGCCGGATCGCAGGCGTTCAGACCGGCGAGGGCGTTGTCCGCGAAATCGACGTCCACGACGACGACCTCGTCGACCTTCTCTGTCCATGCACCCAGGTCGTCGCCCGAGGGGACCGTCACGACGACTTTCCCCACGACGGATGAACGGCGAAGCGCGTCGACGACCCATTCGACCATCGGCTTGCCGAGAATGGGGACGAGTCCCTTGAATCTCAGACCGGGAGAGATCGCCTCGGCGCTTCCCCCTGCCATGATCACCACGTCGACCTTGTTCACAGATTCACTCCTTCGACTATCTGTATGCCCGATGCCCTGAGCGCTGTCGAAACAGCCCAGTTGCCTCGTGCGGACTCTCGCGAAGCAGCCTCGCGCGCGATCGATTCATTCTCGCATATCGCAAAGACCGCCGAACCGCTGCCCGACATCCTCGCTCCGAGAATTCCAGGAACAACCGAGAGACGGGAGACGACCGCGGCGATTTCTGGCACGAGTTCGGAGACCGCGGATTCCATGTTGTTGAAGAGCGATGCGCCGACAGCCGCCGAATCCCCCGAAAGCAACGCCGTGCAGATCGCCGCTGAAGACCGGGGAGATACAGGCGCCGCATCGAATCGGCGATATGCATCCGGGGTGGAAACGGAAACCCCCGGCTTGACCAATACGAGCGGGGCGCTGAGTGCGGGGAGCGACTCGATAAGCTCGTCTCCCCTGCCCCCCATGAGCGCGGCACCCCCGACAAGGAAGAACGGCACGTCGGCACCGATCGCCGCGGCGACCTCGCGACATCGCATGTCGTCGGCGGGTATGCCCCAGAGATGAGCCAGGGCCCGGATCGTCGCCGCCGCATCGGACGAGCCGCCGCCGAGGCCGGCGCCGTGCGGGATTCGCTTCACGAGCTCGAGACGGACATCCGGCTCGCGGTCGAACGTCTCCGCCATCGCGTGTGCGGTGCGGGTGACGATGTTGTCCTCTTCGGCTATCCCGAGGTCGGAGCCGCAATGAAACGAGAACTCGTCGGCCGTCTCGACCACGAGCGTGTCACAGAGGTCGATGGTGTGGAAAACGCTTTCGAGCGCATGATAGCCGTCGGACCTGATCGGTCCGACGGCTAGATGCAGATTGATTTTTGCAGGGGCCTCAACTACAAGGCGTCGGGTCACCGAACCCCCTCGGAAAGAATGCGCGGAGACCGTGGTCTCCGCGCATCGCGATCATGTCAGTTGTTCAGTTCCGGGAAGATCGATTCGCCGCTCGCGCAATCGGTAAGCTCGACCGTGCCGGTAAGCACGTCGACGTACTGATACGACTGTCGGGCGGTCCTTCCACGCTTCTCCTCGACCTCTACGATGAAGAGCTGCGGGTGCGTCTGGGTGAGAACCCCTTCGCGCTCGATGACCTTTGAGCGGCCCATGTTTGCACGGACGCGAATCTTGGAACCGGTGAGCTGGGAAAGTGCAAGGTGAATATCTCCGACTATCTCTGCCTGACGCTGAAAGTCCATAGAGTTAAACCTCCTCAAAACGGAGTTTGAGTTTAACAGAAATGACCTGAATTTGCTACCCCCTCCGAGCAGGAGCGCGAGTCCTTCGATTCAGTTTTACGCATAGGCTTTTCGTCGAATATCAGAATTCCACGCCAAGTATGCGAAACTGCCTGGCCAGCTCGAGATACGTCTCGGCCGAGAGGGTCTCGCCTCGCAGGGTCGGTGCGACGCCTGCGGCCTCGAGGACCGCGTCGAGGTGCTCGGCACCGGCACCCATCGTCGACCGCATGGAGTTTCTGATCGTCTTCCGTCTCTGGGCGAAGGCCGCCTCTGCGAGCCGCGCAGCGCCTCGGAGCAGCGATGGATCGTCGCTGAGGGGACTTCGCTCGAGTCGGATCACCGCCGAGTCCACACGGGGCGGAGGTAGGAACGCCGTGCGCGATACGGAGAAACGCCCCGCAGAGCGCGCGAGGAGGCGCAGCTTCACCGTATAGGCGCCGTAGTCCTTGGTGCCCGGGTTCGCCGCCATACGGTCGGCAACCTCGGCCTGCACCATCACGGTAGCCGATTGCAGCGAGGGCATGATCTCGAAGAGACGCAGCACGACGGTCGCAGCGACTCCGTAGGGCAGGTTCGCCACCAGCGCGACCGGCGCGGCGCCGAAGGGCTGCGAAAGCTCGGCGGGGTCGACGGAGACCGCGTCGGCATGCACGAGCGCGAACTTCTCGGAATCCTGCGCGGTGGTCTCCACGAGGACGGGTACCAGATCGTCGTCGCGCTCCACGGCAACTAGTCCGCGCACGAGCGGGAGGAGCGCCACCGTGAGCGTGCCGATGCCGGGGCCGACCTCGAGGACGATGTCGTCGGGGGTGACTCCCGCCAGCGCGAGTATGCGTCCGACGGTGTTGTCGTCGATGAGGAAATGCTGCCCGAGCGACTTCTTAAGGGAGAGGCCGTGCTCGTCGAGCACCGCGCGTGTCGCGGAGGGCGTTGCGAGAAGCGAGTACGTCATCGCCCCCCCTCTCGAATCGCGCGGACCAGTTCTCTGCCGTATTCCCGCGCGGATTCCTCGTCCGTCGCGCGGTCACGGTCCGAACCCTCCTGCGCGAATCCGACAAAATCGTGGACCTCAAGCGGCCGGAACCCGAGCATTGCAAGAGCGCTCTTACTCGTGACGACTGCGGGCTCGTAACCATAAGGATCTCGGCCCGTGCCGACGACGAACAGCGAGGCAGGCCGAGCAGGGGGACGAGGCTCACCCAGGAGATATCGACGCGCCCAACGGCTCTGCAGGCGATCGTAGACCGCCTTGAGCTGCGCGGGCACCCCGGCGAAGTAGACAGGAGTGACGATACCGATCGCCGAGGCGGCGTCGGCGAGCTGGAGGAACGTGTCCATCCGGTCGGAGATGACGCACTCCCCCGTCGCGAAGCATCCGTCACATGAGAGACAAGGCGAGACCTCTCCCTCCGAAATCAGGAATCGCGACACTGCGGCGCCCTCGTCCTCGACCCCACGGGCGACGACATCGAGCAACGTCTCGGAGACTCCTCCCCTGCGCGGCGATCCGGAGACGAGCAGAACCGTCGGCGTCTGCTCCACGGTGTTCACGACCTCTCGTTGTCGAGAAGTACGCGCGCTGCGAGATACGCGCCCTGAGCAAACACTTCGGGCTGCTCCGAGCGCACTTGGCCGATGCGTGCCGCCGTCCAGAGGGTGAAGGCGGGTTCGCACTTCATGCCGCGGAAGGGTTCCGGCGCCATGAACGGGCAGTCGGTCTCGGTGAGGATGCGTCCCAGCGGAATCCGCGAAGCCGCCTCCCGCACGTCGTCGGCCTTCTTGAACGTCGCGGGTCCCGCGAAAGAGACGTGACAGCCGAGCTCGAGAAACGGTGCCGCTTGATCTGCCCCGAGGTTGAAACAGTGGAGGATCGCGCCCGCGGAGGGCACACCGATCTCGCGAAGGATCGCCGCGCCGTCCTCATGGGCTTCCCGCAGGTGGATGACGACGGGCAGACCGTGGCGATTCGCCAGATCGAGGTGGAGTCGGTACGCGTCGCGCTGTTGCTCGCGCGGGGAGAGATCGTAGTGATAGTCGAGTCCGACCTCGCCGATCGCACAGACCATCGGATCCGCGGCGAGGCGTTCGAGTTCGAGACGCGCCTCGTCGGATGCCAGGTAGTCCTTCGCATTATGGGGATGGGCCCCGACGACGATCCGCACATCGGGGGGTGCAAGAGTCGAGCCCCACTCGTGGAGGATTTCGGCGGCGTTTGCCTTCCAGCTCTCGAGCTCGGCGAAGGTGCGCCATGCGTCCTCGGTGACGTCGCAGACCGTGGCGACGAACTCGACGCCGACGAGCGCTGCGCGCGCGAGGGCGAGTGCCGGGTCCTCGAGCATGTCGAGGTGGGCGTGCGTGTCCGCTATCGGCGCGCCGATGGAAGGCACGTCGACAGGACGGCCCTTCTGGTCGACGAACTGCGCGCGCGGGTCGTCAGGAAGGAAGGCCACGCTACTCGACATCCTCGGCCTGGATGCGCGGGAAGAGCGCCTCGCCCTTCTCGACCGGATTCCCTGCGGGAAGCCTGCCCCACTGCGACTCCTCGGCGGTGTCGATCACCGAATTGACGTCGCCGAGACCCAGTCGTCTCCAGACCTCCGCCGAAGTGGTGGGCATGAGCGGCGCGAAGAAGATCGCCGCGATCCTGATCGCCTCGAGGAGGTTGTAGATGACCGCGGCCAGATCCTCGGCAGTCTCCTCGGACTTCGCGAGGTTCCAGGGCGCTGACTCCTCGACGTAGAGGTTCGCCGCCGCGACGAGTTCCTGGGCCGCCGCAGCAGCCGTCGAGTAATCGATCGCGTCCATCGCCTCGCGGTAGCGCTCGTAGAGTCCCTCGGCGGTCGCCTTGAGAGGGTTCTCGATCACATGAGGGTTGGCCGCATTCACCGCAGGCACGCGGCCGTCGAAGTACTTGCCGGCCATGTTGAACGCGCGCGAGCAGAGGTTGCCCCAGCTGTTGGCCAGGTCGGCGTTGTAGACCTGCACCATGCGCTCGAGCGAGATCGCGCCGTCCGAGCCGAACTGGACGTCGGAGAGGAAGTAGTAGCGGTATCCATCGACGCCGAACTTCTCGGCCAGTTCGAGCGGTGCCATCGCGTTGCCGCGGGACTTCGACATCTTCTCGCCCTTGGTGAGGAGGAACCCGTGGGCGAAGACCTTCTCGGGGATGGGGAGACCTGCGGCCATAAGCATGGCGGGCCAGATCACGCAGTGGAATCTCGTGATGTCCTTGCCGACGAAGTGCACCTGCGCGGGCCAGCGATACGCGAACTCCTCGACCTTGGACGGGTCCCCGTAGCCGATGGCGGTGATGTAGTTGAGAAGGGCGTCGATCCAAACATACGTAACGTGACCCTCGTCGAAGGGAAGCGGCACGCCCCAGGAGAATGTCGTGCGAGAGATTGAGAGGTCTTTGAGTCCACCTTTGACGAACGAGACGATCTCGTTGCGTCGTGTCTCGGGCGAGATGAACTCGGGGTGCTCGTCGTAGTATGCGAGGAGCCGGTCGCCGAACTCGGAGAGCTTGAAGAACCAGTTCTCCTCGCGGATGTACTCCACGTCCCTGCCGCAGTCGGGGCACTTGCCGTCGACGAGCGCCTCCTCTGTGTGGAACGTCTCGTCGGGAATGCAGTACCAGCCTTCGTATCCGCCCTTGTACAACCAACCCGCCTCGTACAGATCCGCCCAAAACGCCTGCACCCCGCGAGTATGGCGCTCCTCGGTGGTGCGGATGAAGTCGTCGTTCGTGATACTCAGAGCCTCCCAGACGGCTTTGAATTTCGGCGCGATGGAGTCCGCCCACGCTTGAGGGGTCTGCCCGGCGGCCTCGGCGGCTTGGGCAATCTTCTGCCCGTGCTCGTCCAAGCCAGTGAGGAAGTACACATTTTCTCCATCCATTCTCTTCCAACGCGCCAGAGAATCGGCTGCTATCGTCGTGTACGCTGTTCCAAGATGTGGTTCGGCATTCACGTAATAGATCGGCGTCGTGATCATGAAGGATTTTCTATTCATTGGGTTTAATACTCCATTTTTTGGGAAATACATTGAACATGCGCTAGATCGGTTGTTCATGGTATCGTATCTGGCTTGTTGGCAGCTTGATTCTACTTCTTAGGTCGAGCGGTCATCGGAAAGAGGAGGAGATTTTCGTGCGAGACACTGGAATAGTGCGCAAGGTAGACGACTTGGGACGCATCGTACTCCCGATGGAGCTTCGCCGCTCACTCGGGATCAAGGTCAAGGACCCGATCTCGATTCACGTCGAGGGCGACAGGATCGTCTTGAGCAAGCCCGTCGATTCCTGCGCGATCTGCGGAACCACGGAGGGTCGCTTGGACGAGTTCAAGGGACGCCTCATCTGCGAGTCGTGCATCGAGGAGCTCCGCGCCTAGCAATTTTGAACCAACCAGATATCGAGGCCGTTCGACGTGACGTCGTGCGGCCTCGCTTGGTGTGCGGCTACTTTTCGCGCAGGGCGATACCGTGAACAGCCGCATAGGCGCTGTTTCGGGGAAGCGAGAATTCACGCGCGATCGATTTGACCGTCTCGGATTTCGAGAGGCCCGACGCAAGCAGAGCCTCCACCCGCGACGCCACCTCCTCGCTGTCCACGGTCTCGGGGTCGACCGCCCCTTTCGTCGCGACCGGCGGCCCGACCAGAAGCACGACCTCCCCTTTGAGGGACTCCCTTGCGGCGATCTTCGCGGCGACATCCGCGACCGGTCCTCTGACGACTTCCTCGTGCATCTTGGTCAACTCCCGCGCGAGTGCCGCCTGCCTTCCGGGAAACGCTTCGGCGATCGCGGCAAGTGAAGCAGCGGAGCGGTGGGGAGACTCGTAGAAGATGAGGGTCGCGTCGAGCTGCGCCAGCGCGGCGAGCGCCTTCGATCGCTGGCCCCCCTTGCGAGGCAGGAATCCTCCAAAATAGAACTTCTCCGTGGGCAGCCCGCTTGCGACAAGCGCGGTGATGACGGCGCTTGGACCCGGAAGGACCTCGACATCCAGCCCCGCCTCGATCGCGGCGACGACCAGGTACGATCCGGGATCGCTGACCCCCGGAGTGCCCGCGTCGGAGACGAGAACGACGGTCTCCCCCGCCTGGATCCTCTCGACGATCGCGGGCGTCCGCGCTGCGATCACGTTGTCGTCGCAGCGCTCGACCTTCGCCGCGATCTCGTAGCGGGCGAGGAGTTTCGCAGTCACCCGAGTGTCCTCGGCCAAGACCACATCAGCCGTACGGAGCGCCTCGAGGACGCGAGGGGTCACGTCGCCGAGATTGCCTATCGGTGTCGCAGCAACGACCAGTTTTCCCGACACCCGCTACACCGACTTCGGCGACCAGGTCGCAGGGGCCGGGGCGGCAGGAACCACCGGGAGCACATGCCGTCCGGTGACGGTGCGGAAGAACGTGACCCAGATCGCGGTGAAGAACGTGTTGAACATGCCGGTAAGCATCAGGAACACGACGAACACCAGTCCTCCGAGCACTGCCGCGATCGCGGGCATCGCCGCGTTCCCGAATCCATCTCGCGCGCCGATCACTCCGAAGACGACCGCGGGCATCGCGAGGATCGCCGTGACGATTCCAATCGCAATCGCGATGACGATCGAGAGTCCGAACTCGATGAGCCCCACTGCGAACACGTAGCCGAACCGAGTCCGGATAATCTGCCATCCGCGCTTGAGCGCGACGCCCAACGTGAGGTCCTCGAGCATCGCTGCACACAGGGACAGCCGGGCCCAGGCGGCAGAGATGTACCCGAGGACGATCATGATCGGGAAACCGACGATGAACACTCCGAGAAGGGCGAACCCGGTCCCCGTGGCAAGCTGAGGAGAATCGCCGTGGGCCAAGGCGAGCACGAAGGGCAGGCCCATGGCGACGATTGCGGCGATGAAGATACCGACGAATATCAACATCGGGAGAGCCGTGACGATCGAGACCCCGAACGTACGCCAGAACTTGGAGAAACCGAACCCCCAGCCGCGGCGCAGGGATGGCACGTGACCTGCGTCGGCGAATTCGATCTCTCGGACAAGCCCACCGCGGGCAGCAATCCCGAGTGCCCAGAAGACGACCGAGACGAGCATGAGGACGAGCCCCGCGAAGATGATGAGGGACTCGTACTTGTAGAACCATTCCACGAACATGCTCCACTGCCGTGCCATGTCTCCGGTGGTGCTGGCGGACTCGCTCCAGCGGGTTCCGCTCGACGATCCCCCGCTCGAGAACATGGACGATCCTCCCGCGAAGAGCCCGAGGAGCCAGAGCATCCGGTAGCGCTTGGTTATCTCCCACGCCCTGCTGACGATGTTTCCGTAATCCATTCCAACTCCTCTCGTCGAATCCGCACCTACGGGTGTTACCCCAAACGCTTCAGTTCGTATGATCGGGAACCGAGCCCGTGCTCCTGCGCATACTCCAGGGCGATCGTGCCGTCGACTCCCGAGAGCGTCTTGAACTTGTCCTCGCCCGCTGACATGCCCGCGCCTCGCGTCCCCGCAAGCCCGGTCGCCGCGACGACGAGATCGTAGGCCGCCTGGTCTATCGCGACAGGGTCGGTCGAAGCGAGCACGCCGATGTCGGGCACGACCCCCGCCTCCGAGAAGGACCAGCAGTCGCACTCGGGCGTCACGTCGGTCACGAAGGAGAGGTAGACGACCTTCCCCTCCTTGCCCGTCAGGACCCCGGCGGTGTGCTCGACGATCTTCTCCTGGATCGCGGCCGCGTCGGTCTTCCACTGCACGGCTATCGCGCCCGACGCACATGCGGCAACGCATTCTCCGCATCCGTAACAGAGGTCGTAGTCGAACACGGGAATACCCTTCACGATCGTGATGGCATTCACGGGGCACCATTTCTCGCACCTCCGGCACGAGATACATTTCTCGGCCACCACCGTGGGCTTGAAGTCCGAGTGCATGCGCTGCTTCGCGCTCCTGCATCCCAAGCCCATACCGACGTTCTTGAACGCGCCCCCGAAGCCCGTCTCGCCATGACCCTTCACGTGGCTCACCACGACCATCGCGTCGGCGTGCACGGCGGCCGCTCCGATACGGACCGAATCGAAGTGCTTGTATCCCTCGATCGGGACATCGACCGAGTCACGGCCGTCGATGCCGTCCGCGATGACGATGGGCGCCTCCACGGTGGCGTATGAGAACCCGTGACGAATCGCCTGGGTGATGTGGTCGACTGCGTTCATCCGTTGGCCGGAGTAGAGCGTGTTGGCGTCGGTGAGGAACGGCTTTCCGCCTGCGGCCTTGATACGCGCGACCACCTCGCGGATATACATCGGCTGGACGAAGCCGGTGTTGCCCTCCTCGCCGAAGTGCATCTTAACGGCGACGAAATCCCCCTCGGCTATCGCGCCGGCGAGCCCGGCCCTCTCAAGCAACGTGCCGGCGCGCTTAACGAGCGACGTCTTCTTGTCGGATTGCACGGGCGTGAACCAGACCACTGACTTGTCTGACATGTGCGCTCCTCGCTCCGGAATTACTTCGCGTCCGATGATACCAATGTACGGATACGAAAATCAGGGGAGCCCTCAGAGCACTCCTTCGGCCGTATCCCTATACGTCGCATGGAACCCGACTCTCAGCGTGAATCAGAAGGAGACGATCAGTCCGCCCTCGCCCGCATACGTCGCCATGGTGGAGCCCATTTCGTTGACTACGAAACCTCTCGGATGACACTGCTCATCCAAGGCCTGTCGGAGCGCCTCGGCGTCAGCCGGGTTGTTGAAGTGGGTGATGCCCACTTCGCGGTCGGAGAGGTCCGGCCGCGACCCGTGAATCGTGTCGACCGCGCGGTGGAGGAGCCTCTTGTGACCGTGCACCTTCTCCATGAGCACGACCGCACCGTCGTCGTCGCGCAGCATCAGCCTGATGTCGAGAGCTTTGGACAGACTCCCCTGGAAGCGGGTGAGCCGGCCGCCTTTCACGATGTTCTCCAAGGTGTTGAGAAGCACGAGCGTCGTCATCTCGTCCCGGCGCGTGGTCAACTCGGCCACGATGTCGTCAATGGCACTTCCTTGGGCGGCGAGTTCGCACGCACGAACGACCTGGAGCCCCTGGCCTGGAGAGCCGGTGAGACTGTCGAAGACGATCACCTCGCGCTCGGAGAGATCGCGTCCGAGACAGGCGGACTGGTACGTCCCGCTTAGTTTCGAGGAGATCGTGATGCAGAGGACCGGTCCGTCTGACGAGAGGGTATCGAACGCCTCGGCGAATGCTCCGGGTGAGGGTGCCGCGGTCTTGGGAAGCTGGGTGCTGAGCGCCATCTTCGCGTAGAACTCGCGCGGGGTGATGTCGATCCCCTCGCGGAATTCCTCGCCGTCGATGTCGACCGACAGAGGCACGATCGTGATGCCGTGGCGATCAATCAACTCCCGGGGTAAATCGCACGAGCTGTCTGTGACGACATGCAACATTCGGATTCCCCTTTCCGAGATGACCTCGGATGCCCTGACACCGCTCACCTTGCTCGTGCTGCGTGTAAAAGCCACCTAGAGATTACCACATGGGTATCTGAACAGCCGTTCCACGGGTCGTCATGCTGCGGCGGTTTACAGAGCGTCCCTGCAGGGAATGCACCTGCAAAACTGGAAGGCGCGGCTGCCCCCCTGACTATGCCCATTATTGTGCCGAGGGCACGCGCCGCAACCGAAGTGGAGTTGATGGCGATGCTCACCCGGCGAGACTTCATTAAGTGGAGCGCAGCAGCAGGCACCTGGATGTACGTCAGCGGGCTCACCGGATCGGCGCGATTCTTGGAGCGGGCATTCGCCGCCATCCCCGGAGGCACGCTCGATCCGGCTTCGATACCCAAGTACGCCACGCCCCTCCTGATCCCGCCCGTGATGCCGCGAGCAGGGACGATCAAGCTCAAGGGCGGCAAGAACGCAGACTATTACGAGATCTCGGTGAAGCAGCTCACGCAGCAGATTCTCCCCGCCTCGCTTCCTGCCACCACCGTCTGGGGCTACGGGGCCATCAAGTCTGCCAGCAGAAGTGGTCTACTCCTGCATCACGCACCTTCTCTCACGATAGAGGCACAAGCGGGCACCCCGGTTCGGGTGAAGTGGATCAACGACTTGAAGGACGCTACCGGCAAATTCCTCCCCCACCTGCTGCCCGTCGACCCGACGCTGCACTGGGCGAACCCTCCCGGAGGACCCTCTGGCTCCGACATGCGGCCGACGTTCGAGACGACTCCCAGCGCGTACGACGGACCCGTGCCGATGTGCACGCATGTCCACGGAGCTGTCGGTGTGGCAGACGACAGCGACGGCTATGCGGAGGCTTGGTACCTGCCCGACGCGACCGACATCCCCGCCGGATATGCGACCGTCGGCAATTGGTACAACTTCTTCAAGGCCAAGGCGTCCACGAACTACGGCGTCACATGGGGTCCCGGCTTCGCCACGTTCCAATACCCCAACAAGAACCGGGCTTCTACCGTCTGGTACCACGACCACACGCTTGGTATGACACGCGTGAACGTCTACGCGGGTCCGGCCGGCTTCTACATCATTCGCGGGGGTCCTGCCGGAGACAAGGCCGTTCGCGACTCGGCGACTGGTCTGCCTGCCGTCCTTCCCGGTCCGGCCCCCAAGGAAGGCGAGAAGTTCCCCTCCAACAAGCCCTACTTCGAGATTCCGATCGCTATCCAGGACAGAGCGTTCAACTCCGACGGGACGCTGTTCTATCCCGATTCCCGCGAGTTCTTCGACGGAGCGACCGCGAGTGACCCGGGCTACATCCCCGACACCGACCTCTCTCCGATTTGGAACCCCGAGTTCTTCGGTAACACGATCATGGTGAACGGGAACACATGGCCGTTCCTCAACGTCGAGAAGCGCCGCTATCGCTTCCGTTTCCTGAACGGGTGCCAGGCTCGCTTCCTCGTCCTGGACTTCACCGGCATCACGGGCGTCCAAGTCTGGCAGATCGGCAACGAGGGCGGGTTCCTCTCCGCCCCGGTGGACCTGACGGCCGCAGGCAACACCCTGCTCATGGGCTTGGCCGAGCGCGCCGACATCATCGTCGACTTCACCAACGTGCCCGTCGGCAGCTACGTTCTCAGCAACTCAGGTCCCGACGAACCGTTCGGCGGAGGCGAATTCACGCCCTCCGACCCGGATTCCACCGGTCAGATCATGCAGTTCCGCGTAGGGCCTGC